>JAYZCA010000093.1:0-8451 GCA_036339235.1 Candidatus Latescibacterota bacterium
GTGCTGTCGAGTCTGCAATTGCGGCAGCACACCTGTGAGGTGTGTATCACCTTCGGCGGCCAGACGAACTGCGCCATCGCCTCGGGGACGACGCGCAAGGAGGCGCAGGGCAGCGCCACCAGTACCGCCTGCGCCTCGATCAGTGGCGGTGTGACACAGAGCATCCAGTGCGGCAACACAACCCCAGACAAGGTGAAATGGCTGGACTGATATGAAGGACCGATTGGAGGTCAGCGAAACGCAACGCGAGCAGTTTCGTAAGGAGGGCTATTTCATCCTCGAACGTGTCCTTTCCGACCACTTCCTCGAGCTGCTGCGCGGCGAATGCCAGCACTTCATCGACGCCAAAGATGCCGAGATGTCGGCGCAGGGCGACGAGCAGCAGGGCATCACGCAGAAGGGCAAGCGGTATTTCATCGCCAACTGTTTCCGGCAGCAGCCGCGGCTGCGTCGGTTCCTGTTCAGCGAGCTGATGGCCGACGTCTGCCGCGCGACGCTGGGCGACACGGCGTACCTGTTCTGGGAGCAGTACGTGGTCAAGGGGGCGGGCGGGACGAGTTTCAGCTGGCACCAGGATTCCGGCTATGTTGGCGATCCCGACCACAAGCCGTACCTGACGTGCTGGTGCGCCCTCGACGACATGAACGAAGCCAATGGCACGGTGCACCTCATGCCATTCTCCCACGTCGGCATTCGCACCTGGGTGAAACACGTGCGCGATGAGGCGTCGAATGACCTTGTAGGTTATTACGGCAAGGACCCGGGTATCACCGTGGAATGTCCCGCCGGCAGTATCGCGGTGTTCACCAGCTACAACTTCCACGCCAGCGGCCCGAACACGACCGACGAACTGCGGCGGGTCTACTTGGCGCAGTACTCGTGCGAGCCGATCCGACGGGGCGAGGAGCTATGGGGCAACGCCGAAGCGCTGCTGGTGGACGGGGAGTACGTGACCACGGGGCTGACGCCTCCGGCATTGGAATCCAAGACACCTTCATGAAAGGCAATCACGTGCTCGACAGCACGCCTCTTCCCGAGGCCGACCGCGATCACTTCGACCGGCAGGGTTACCTCATCGTGCGACAGGCGCTGGATGAGGCCACGGTGGCACGCCTGCTCGAAGCGGGGGACCGACTGCTGGCGAGCGATCTGCGCACGGGCCGCCAGCAGGCCACCCACGGACGTACCGACGGGTTCCGCAACACGATCGCTCTCGACGACAACTTCATTCCGCTCATCGACCATCCGCGGATCCTGCCCACGGTGGTGCAGCTGCTCGGCGCCGATCTGCAGATCATGACATCGCACTTGATCCACAAGCGCTCCGATCCGCCCGGCACGCCGATGACACACCGGTCACCGGGTTGGCATCGTGACTACGCCATGGCGATGGACGACATGGGACACCGGGCCATCCCGCGTCTGCTGCTGAAATGCGCCTACTACCTGACCGACCTGAGCGAACCAGCGAACGGCGTGACGATGGTCGTCCCTGGCAGTCATCTGCTGACTTCGCCTCCAGAGGACATCGACGGGGGGGACCCGACTGGCGCCGTCGAACCGAGTCTGCAACCGGGGGATTGTCTCCTCTTCGAGAACCGAACGTTCCACGCCGGCGGCGTCCACCTGGGGCCGGCGACACGCAAGGCGATCATGATCGGTTATGGGTACCGATGGGTGGTGCCGATGGACTACCGCACGCAGTCCCGCGAGTTCGTCGACAAGCTGACGCCGCTACAGCGGTTCCTGGTGGGTGAGCCGTACGAGGACGTAGCGGAGTTCCAGGTGCACGGGGGGCGCAACCCGCTGAAAGAGTGGTGCCAGGAACACGGGTTTCCCGAGGCCCGACATCCGGAGGCGCAGGGGACGGTCTCTGCCTGATCAGAGAGGCGCGACACTTGGAGCCATTTGGGTGCCCGTCTCAATGAATCGGATACACGGGCCCTGATTCCCGAAGCCATGCTGCTCCCATCCCCCGTCTTTGAAGACGCCGTCGTCTCCAACAGCACGAGGGAAACAAACGGAGCCTTGGTTACTTGCCTCTGAAGTTTGTCCATACCTTCGAAGATTCACAGAACATGGACGTGTCAACAAGGAGCACGGTTCATTGATGCATAGAGCGCCTGTGACCAAAACCTTGGCTGTTCTGGTCCTCGGCAGATCACCGGCGGCGGGCGCCGAAGGCGACGCGCTCTCCGCCATGCATCTCATTCACCGCTCGATTCCGCCCCGGGGACTAAGGCCCACATGGTGGTCCTGGGCGAGCGCTTTCGCGCCGGCGATTTCAGGAATGGGTTCTACCGCAGCCGGCCTGGAAGAGGCAGCGAAATCCGATGCCAATCAGCAAAACGTGATGTCACTGGTGGGTCAACGGCTACAGGAGGAGCGCGTGGCTCTGCATCAACGCCACTGTCTCGTCATCAAGGGGATCGCCGGGATCCAGGCAGGCAAGAAGATCGATGCCCTGGTTGCCAAGGCGAAGCAGTGGGCCGAACAACAGGCTGCTGCACTGCCCTCCGCATCGACTCCAAGTCCCACGACGTCCCCTGTAACTGTGACGCGTCGGAGCATCCCATGAGCACAGGCGTGTTGCCCACGGTTCTTTTTGGATCAAGCGATCTGCGGGTGACACGCCTGTGCCAGGGCACGGCCTTCCGTACGCTGGAACGCGAGGCGGGTGACAGGCAGGCCGAAGCCGTACTACGACACTGCCTGGACGTGGGCGTACAATTCTTCGACTCGTCCAACGCCTACGGCTGGGGGGGGGCGGAACGGCTTCTCGGACAGGCGCTGCGGGGGCGGCGTGACGAGGTCGTCATCTGTACCAAGGTGTCGCCGTCGATGCCATCGGCGGCGGACGGCACGCCGGGAACTGCAGGCGCCTTCAGCGATGCTTGGCTGAGGGAGCGACTAGACGGCAGTCGTCGGCGCCTCGGCACAGACGTCATCGACCTGTATCTGCTGCATTCACCGGACGGCGTGACCCCTATGGCCGACCTGTGTGAGCGCATGCAGCGACTTCTCGACAGCGGCCACATCCGGCATTGGGGCGTGTCAAACCACAGCGCCGAGCAGGTCGAACGGCTGTTGCAATCGGCGCACACAACGGGAGCAGCGCCGCCCGTGGGAGTGGAAGACTACTATTCGATTGCTGGCGGCGTTCTTGCCGAAGACGGGTACTCGCGAATACGCCTGCTGGAGCGTGAGATGTTTCCGGTTCTGCGACGGTCTGGCCTCGGCCTGCTCGCCTTCAGCCCGATGGATCGAGGAGACCTGGCTCCGGGGCATGTTGGAGTGGAGAGCGGGTCGCCGCTGGCCCTTCTGATAAAGGAGCTCGACGACGTGGCAGGCGAATTGGGTTGTGCACGGGCCACGGTGTGTGTCGCCTGGGTGTTGTCCCACGGTGAGGTGACGGCCGTGCTGGGGGGTGCCGAGTCGACTGCACACGTCGACGAGCTGGTGGCGGGAACTCAACTCGAACTGCCAGGGGAACTGGCGTCCCGGCTGAACGCAGCCAGCACGACCTACTCGGACAGGCTCTCATCGTCATGAAACCGTGGGTTACAGTCGGCGAAGCCGTGTCACCCGACGGCACCCGCCTGGAGCTCGTCGAGCATGATGGGGAATACATCATCAAGGCAGACGACCTGCCGCTGATGCTGACTCGCGTACACTTCTCCGAGGTCGAACTGGCACGGGTTGTATGCGAGAAACTCCAACCGGGTGCCAGGGTGATGATCGGCGGTTTGGGCCTGGGATACACACTACGCACGGTTCTCGACCTGCTGCCGACAGAGGGCCGCGCCGTGCAGGTCGAACTCGTGCCCGAGGTCATCGAGTGGAATCGGGGACCCCTCGCAAAGTTCGCCGATCACCCACTGGATGACCCGCGCACCGATCTGGTAAAGGGCGATGTTGCCCAGGTCATTCGCGATGCACAGGGCGAGTTCGACGCCATCCTGCTCGACATCGACAACGGACCCTGCACATTCGCCGACGAACGCACCGCCTGGTTGTACTCCGCCGCCGGACTGCAGGCGATCAAACGAGCGCTCAAACAGAATGGGAATGTGGCGATATGGTCGGCAAGTGACGAGCCGAAGTTCCCGGACCGCATGCGCACGAACGGTTTCGTCGCGGACAGTCATCACGTCCGCACGCACAAGGGAAAAGGCGGCAGGCGTCACGTGATCTTCACCGGAGAAAAGAAAAAAGGACGACGATGACCGTACGAAAGGCGGGAGAGATAACACTCGACAACGTTGCCGGCGGTACGTTGACAACACGGCAAGTGCTGATCGGCGATGACCTGTCGCCACACTTCGCCATCCGTCGCTTCGTGATGGATCCGGGAGGCGGCATGCCGTTGCACACCAACACAGTAGAACACGGTCAGTACGTACTCACCGGCCGGGCGACGATCCGTATCGGCGACGAAACCGTGGAGGTGGCGGCGGGTGATTCGGTGCATATTCCCGCCCGCGTGCCGCACTCGTACCATGTTGAGGGAGACGAGCGCTTCGAGTTTCTCTGCGTCGTGCCCAACGGTCTTGACCAGATCACGGTGGTTGAATCGTAGAGCCGCGTGGCACAAGTTCGGTGGAATTGTGCGCCGATGCATCCCGGCTCCCTGCGCTGCGCTCCACGCGCCGTATTCACCAATATCCTTGGTCGCGTGCCTTGCGAGCCGGGCGCCTTGACGTCCATCAATCCGCCCTACTTTCGTCACGCGGCTCTAGAAGTACCGACGCGGCCACCATAACAGGAGACAGCACAGATGGGGAAGGACAGGGAGCAGAAGCTCCTGGAAGAGATCCGCCAGTTCGATACGCCGTCGGTGACCAACGTGGTCGCCACCTATCCGTCCCATCCACTGTGCCTTGGACTCTACCATCCGCTGTCAGAGAACTGGTACACCGATCACAGCCTGCGCTGTATGTACCCCGAGCTCGGGGCGCTGGCGGGTTTCGCGGTGACGGCGGTGTACGGTCCGGAGGACAAATCCTTCAAGCGCCTGACCAACATGGACGTTTTCGACGCGATGGATGCGTCACCGAATCCGACGATTTTCTGTTTCCAACAGAAGTTTCCGCCGGAGCTGGCAGGCAAGATCGGTCTGTCCGGCGGCAACATGACAACGGCGATGAAGGCGATGGGTTGTGTCGGCGCCGTATCGAACGGGCCGTCACGCGATATCGATGAGATCCGGCCGATGAAGTTTCAGTATCTGCTCAGCGGCGTCAGCCCCGGTCACGGTGGCCAGGACGTCTACGCCGTGAACGTGCCGGTGCACATCGCCGGCATGGATGTAGCGCCGGGCGAGATCGTGCACATGGATGAGAACGGGGCCTGCAAGTTTCCCGCCGACCGGCTGCAGCAGGTTGTCGACAACCTGCACAAACTGCACGAAGAGGAAGAGGAACGGATGGGCAAGCTGGCGAGGGCGAAGTCCGCCGCCGAGGTCCGTGCCATCTTCACCGGACAGCCGTACGGCGAAGGCGAGAAACCCAAAACCTAGCGATTGTAACGGAAGTGGTCGCCGCGCAGACGCTGCCACACATCGTCGCAGGCCTCGAGAGTGGCCTTGTCTAGGCGACCCTCGGCAGCCTGCAGGTTCTGTTCGAGATGCTCGAGCCGGCTGGCACCGATGATGACGGAGTCGACCAAGTCCCGCGACAGCAGAAACTGCAGCGCCAGCTCGGTGAGGTTGCGACCGGCGTCGTCGGCGATACGTGACAGCTCTTCGAGTGCCGCGAAGTTACTGTTGTGCCAGAAGCGTTCGTAGTAATTCTTGTTGATTGCGAAGCGCGTGCCTTTGGCGGGGTTTGCCTGCCGCGTGTGCTTGCCGGTGAGCAGCCCCCCCGCCAGCGGGTTGTAGGCGGTCACGCTGATCTGCATCTGGTCGGTGAACTCGGCGCACTCCTCGTCGACACCACGGGTGATCAGATTGTAAGGCAACTGCACGACCACCGGGGGCGACCAACGACGCAGTTGGCACAACCACTGCGCGCGGCACACCTGCCAGGCCGCGTAGTTCGACATACCCACGTAGATCACCTTGCCCTGTTGCACGAGGGTGTCCATCGCCGCCAGGGTTTCCTCCAGGGGCGTCTTGCGGTCGGGCCGGTGCAGGTAGCAGATGTCGAGACAGTCGGTCTGCAGACGGCGCAGGCTCGCCTCGACGCCGCGGATCACGTGCCAGCGATGCAGACCGCCCTCCTTGGGGTCAGGACCCATAGCGTTGAACACCTTGCTGGCAAGCACGACGTCGTCCCGTCGGCCGCGCAGGGCCTTGCCGAGGATCTCCTCAGAGCGGCCCTTGCCGTAGGCGTCGGCGGTGTCGAAAAAGTTGATGCCCCCGTCGAGGGCGGTGTCGACCATACGCAGTGAAACCGCTTCGTCCGCCTGCGCGCCGAAGGTCATCGTTCCGAGGCTGAGGCGCGACACGGTCGTCCCCGTGCCTCTCAGTGTGGTGGTTTCCATCGCCATCTCCTATCGCAGTCCGAGCCGGGCACTGTCATCGCTACGACCGTTCAGATCAGTGGATTCACAGCGACAATCTCATCGTAGTCCTGGGTGATGTTGAAGTCTTTACTCCAAATGACGCCTGTCTTGGCTCGCCGTGCCGCTGCCAAGAAATACGCCCAAGACGTGGCGAGTTCGTTTGTCGAGGATTCCTCCTTAGGCGCACCTGCGTCGACTTGAACATGGGCGACATCTCCCTCGAACACCAAATTTCCTGCCAGGTCTCGAACCAGCCGGACACCCGTTCGGGCACGATCCCACTCATCGGGAAAAGGGCCCAGATGTCGGTGCCAATCGCACATTTCTCAACGTTTGCATCAGCCTTATTCGCATGGGTGCCGAAGTAAAACATCGAGCCGGTCTCCTCGTTGGACAGGAGATTACCTCAACGGACGATAACCAATCGGCATTTGCGACGGAAAATCTAGTTTCGAATAGGCGGTCATGAAGCACATTGTTGATTAACATAGAGCCGACGAAACCCGGCTCGGTGCCCACCGGCGGGTCGAGAGCGGATAAGGCCGTTGCGACTTCGGCGACAACCGTGACATCAGCAGGAGGCCGTGTCGGCGCGTCAACACCGTCGCCGCAGCCTGAAAGGCCGACCAACAGAGCTGACGCGAGCAGTCAACAGGACCTCGAGATGTGCCAGTGATAGATCATTTCTAAAATGTCGGCGGCGGCGGGAGAGCTGACGGTACGAAAATCACACAAAAGGAGCTTGACATTGGAACAGAGAGACGCCACAAAGCACCTGTCGGTCCTGCCCTTCCTGGCCGACAGGTCCACTGGCGAGCAGAACATCTATCAATCGATCGGCGTCGAACCCATCATCAACTGTCGGGGCACGTTCACCATCATCGGCGGCTCCGTGGAGCTCCCGGAGGTGCTGGCGGCGATGGAAGCGGCTTCTGGGTATTTCGTGCAATACGACGAACTGGCCACGGCTGTCGGTGAGCGGCTGGCCCTGATTACGGGCGCCGAATGGGGTCTTATCGCCTCCGGCTGTGCCGCCGCCATCAAACACGTCACCATCGCTTGTGTCACCGGCGGCAACCCGGAGAAGCTGATCCGTATCCCCCATCTGACCGGTCTCGACAAGACGCAGGTGATCATCCCCAGGTATGCGCGAAACGTGTACGATCACGCGGTGCGTAACGTCGGTGTCGAGATCGTGATGGTGGAGACGCCGGAGGAACTCGAGGAGGCCATCAATCCTCGAACAGCGATGATCTACCTGACGACGGGTCGCGCTGATGCCATAGATCAGCCGCTCTCACTGGAGGTGATCGCCGAGGTCGCCCGGCCTAAGGACATACCGATTCTGGCCGATGCTGCCGCCGAGAATCTCACCACCCCTCCTGTACATCTGCAGCGGGGCGCCACCTTTGTGGCCTACAGCGGCGGCAAGGCTCTCTGCGGACCCCAATGCGCCGGGATCGTACTGGGGCGGAAGGACATCCTCATATCGGCATGGCAGGCCAGCTCTCCCCATCACGGCCCGGGGCGCGATGACAAGATCGGCAAGGAGGAAGTGATGGGTATGATGGCCGCCGTGGAAGCCTGGGTGACCAGAGATCACGACGGAGAATGGGAGTCCTGGCTGACGCTGCTCGGGAACATCTCCGAGAGAGTGGCGGATATCCCCAGCGTCACGACTCGGGTGGAAGAGCCTACGGGCCTGAACAACCGCGCCCCCACACTAACGATCAGCTGGGATCCCGAGACGCTGCACATCACGGGAGAGGAAGTTGCGGAAGACTTCGCCAGGAACAAACCCCGAGTCGCCGTGGGCAGCGGCGATGGAGAAGGCAGAGCAAGCATTCGCATTACACCCAGTCAGATGCAGCCTGGCAATGATGAGATCGTGGCGGAGCGGATACATCGCATTCTCTCCGAACCGCGAAACCCCAGGTCGACGGATCT
>JAYZCA010000094.1:0-4270 GCA_036339235.1 Candidatus Latescibacterota bacterium
TAGTGTCCTTCACGCTGTTGCTGGGGGGAGAATTGAACGGCGTCCTCTACCGCCAGCGCCAGCAGAGACGCTTCCCCTGGCTGCAACGTTATCCCCAGCACCCCGATCAGGAGACCGACCCATGAGAGTTCGCGCTGGTGCAGTCCTCATTCATGCCGTCCTCGGCCTGGCCGTGCTTGGTCTGGGCTGCGGCGGGCGCAAGGACGAGCTGGGACCGTACGTGCAAAAGTTGAAAGAGGCTGACACGTACAACGCCAAGCTCGTCGAATATCGATACTTCCTGAAGTCGGACCAGGCCGCCAAGGCTGCTACTCTGGAGGAGACCATCCAGGCCTACCTCGCCTATCTCGAGACTTTTGGGCACACCAGAGACAAAGTGATCATGGCGGGTCACAACGCCCTGAAGCGCAGGCTCGGCACCTCGTTGAAGAAGATCGTCGAGCCGGATTTTCCGACGTTCACGATCAGCGCCCTGAAGCAGATCGACATCATCCGGGAAGGCTACATGGTGCAACTGGAAATGCTGCGAAAGCGCTGGGAGGAGGAGGGTCGGACCGAAGAGTTCACCCTCGCCTGGCCTGGCGCGGAATAGGCAGGCAAGGCTCCGACCCACATCGATTTCATAGAGGGCAACCCGACACGTCGGGTGTGCCACGGCTTTGATGCTTCCGGACCCTGAAGGGGTAATCGCCCACCTGAGCGAACCGACGTACAGGCCCTCTAAGTTGAAGGAACTGGCCCGTGACCTTGGCGTTGACGGCGACGACTACCGGACACTGCGCCAGCTCATGCACGAGCTCGAGGTCAAGGGTAAGGTGACCCGGGTTCACAAGGGGCGCTACGTCCTGCCCGCAGCCCTGAAACGGACCTGGGGCCAGTTGCGGATTCACGCTCGCGGCTTCGGTTTCGTCGCCCGTGCCGGCGCCGAGGCGGACGTCTTCGTCCCAGCCGGCTTTCTGCTCGATGCCACCGACGGCGAATGGGTGGAGGCGGAGATCACCGAGCCCGGGGATGATGGCGAGCGTCTGCCAAAGGGGCGTGTGCTCTCGGTGCGACGCCAACCCTTGCTCGAACGCGCCGGTACTTTTCGGCGCCGGGGTCGTCACGGCGTCGTGATGACGGAAGATGGCCGCGTCTTCCTGGATGCACCGCCCCCGCAGGGAACCCGCGACGGGGACCTCGTCGTCGTCGAGGTGGATGGCGAGGCTGCTGGATCGGCCCGGTCACAGCCGGGACGGCTTGTACGCGTCCTCGGGGACCCTGAGGATCCGTGTCACGACTTCGACACCGTCACTCTCGCACACGGCATTTCTGTCATCGACAGCCCGGAGGCTGTGGCCGAGGCGGCGTCCAGGGTCGAGGGCGCCGAACAGGAGCGACAGCGGGAACTGGCACACAGGCGGGATCTGCGAGAGCTGACGGTGGTCACCATCGACCCGGACGAAGCCCGCGACTTCGACGACGCAGTCTCGATCGAGACTCTGCCGACGGGTGAGCTGCGTCTCGGCGTCCATATCGCCGACGTCGCTCATTACGTTCAACTCGGAGGGGCCGTCGACGATCAGGCCCGCCAGCGGGCCACATCCGTCTATCTGCTGGACAAGGTCGTGCACATGCTGCCCCGGGGTCTGGCGGCTGATCTGTGCACACTGGCGCCGCACGAGGACCGTCTCGCCGTGTCCGTCTTCCTCGACATCGATGGCGGCGGCCGCGTGCAGCAGAGTTCCTTCTGTCTGTCCGTCATCCGCTCCGCCGACCGCCTCACCTACAGCCAGGTCCAGGCAGCCCTCGACGGGGACCATCGCGCCGCTGGGCCCGCCGCCGCGCACGGCCTCCTGCTGGAGACGATGGCCGACCTGAGCCAGCGCCTGCGGGCCCGGCGACTCGACCGCGGCGCCATTGACTTCGACCTCTCAGAAGCCCTGGTAACGATGGGAGACGATGGCGTCCCCGAGTCCCTGGGCCGCGCCACGCACATGGCCAGCCACCGTCTGGTGGAGGAGTTCATGCTCGCCGCCAACGAGGCCGTCGCCGAGGAAGCGGCGATGGCGCAACTCCCCGTCCTGTTCCGTATCCACGATCCCCCGGATCCAGCAAAACTCGAAGCCTTCCGCTCTCTGGCCAGTTCCCTCGGTTACCGTCTGCCCGGAGCGGGCGGGATCACGAGCGGACATCTGCAGAAAGCGCTGGAATCTCTGCAGGGGCGGGCGGACACGGTGCTGCTGGGGCAGCTGCTTCTGCGCGCCATGATGCGTGCACAATACGCGACACACGAGGCGGAGGGTCACTTCGGACTCGCCTCCGAGCGCTACCTGCACTTCACATCGCCGATCCGGCGCTACCCCGACCTGGTCGTACACCGGGCTTTGCGCGCCCGTATCACGGGTGCCGATGAATTGCCCGACGCAGATCTGGATTGGCTGGCCCAATGGACGAGCCATTGCGAACGACGCGCTGAGGCGGCGGAGCGTGACTATACCCGCCTGAAGCAGTTGCGCTTCATGACCCCGCACGTGGGGGAGGAATTCGACGGCGTCGTCTGCGGCGTGGTCGGAGCCGGCGTTTTCGTCGAACTCGGAGATTGGCTCGTGGAGGGTTACTGTCCGATGCGCCTGCTGGACGACTACTTCGAGTTCGACGAGTCCCGGCACCGTCAGCGGGGACAGCAGACGGGGGTCGTATTCGCCATGGGGACTCCGGTGCGCGTACGGGTGCTCACCGTCGAGCCGTTGAGGCGGCGCATGGAACTGCTCGTCATCGGAGGGGGCAGCGAGGCCGGCCGATCTGGAAGTGGCAGCATCGGCAGGGGCGCCCGGCGCGCCTCGGCGCGCGACAATCGACGCGCACAGCGCCAGGCGCGACCGAAGGGTAAGGGCGGAACGGGACGGCGCGGCAGCAAACGCCAGCGGTGAACCCCTCCGAGTCTCAGAGCTGCGGCAGAGCCGCAAGGACCGAGTCGATCTCGTCCTCGGTGTTGTACGCGTGGGGAGACAGGCGAACTGTGCCGGCTCGCTGGGTCAGTTGCACCGTCGCCGCCGTCAACGCCCTGGCGACTTCCGTCGACGGCATTCCGTCGGCGCGGAAAGCGACGATGCCCGAAGCCTCTCCCGGTCGGCGAGAGCCCAGCAGTTCATATCCACGGGCGGACAGGCCCTCGGCCAGCCGCTGCGACAGGGACAGAACCCGATCCTCCACGGTATCCATACCGATCTCGAGGAGCAGGTCGATGGCCGCCTTTAGCCCGGCGATTCCCGCCGTGTTCTGAGTTCCCGTCTCGAAGCGTCGTGCGTCCTCGTGGAGTTCCATGCCGTAATCGAGGAAGTCGTGCGCCGTGCGCACGCCCGCCCAGCCGAGACCGGCGACACACAACTGCGACAACGCCCTGGAGGACGTGCAAAACAGGGCACATCCTTCGGGACCCATGAGCCACTTGTGCCCGTCGGCGGCGAGGCAATCGATACCCAGCGCCGCCACATCGATCCGCAGCGCACCCAGACTCTGGATTGCATCGACGACGAACAGCACACCTCGCTTGCGACAGAGCTCGCCAAGGGCGGCCAGATCGTTGCGGAAACCGCTGAAGAATTCGACGGAACTCACACTCAGGACGCGAGTGGAGGAGTCGATGGCGGCGGCGAAGTCATCTACCTGAAGCCGCCCGCCGCGCTCCGGGACCCAGCGGATCGACACACCCCGCTCGGCCAGGTTCAGCCACGGGTAGACGTTGGCGGGGAACTCGCCCTCGGCGATTACGACACTGTCCCCCGAACGCCAGTCGACACCGAGGGCGGCGGCGATCAGGCCGTCCGTCGTGTTCTTCAGGAATGCGATCTGGCTTGCACGAGTGCCGAGCAGGCGCGCAGCGCTGCGCCGGGCGGCGGCGACCAGGTCCTGCCATTGTGTGATATGGGCGATGCCGTGGTCGGTGACGTCGCGCACGATCTGGTCCATGGCCCGCCGGACCGACACCGACACCGGCGCCACGGCGGCGTGGTTCAGATAGATGTAGCGCTCGGTGACGGGAAACTGAGTGCGGCGCAGGCGATCGATATCCATCGCCGGCGAAGATACCAGACCCCTGGTGTCGGTCAAGCGATGACGAACGCTTGAGAGCGTTGACGCTGTCTGCCGATTCTCTACATTCGCCCCATGATCAAGCTCCTGCTGTTTCTCTTGCTCTGCAGTCTGGGATATCAGTTGGTCCGCTCGATACGCCGATCACCGCCGACAACGGACCGAAGAGACGAGGGTCGCCGCATCGATCCGTCGC
>JAYZCA010000095.1:0-26087 GCA_036339235.1 Candidatus Latescibacterota bacterium
GGGGTTTCTGGATGTCGCCCGTGAACAGAACCTGACTCGACCGACGGCTCCGATGGGATCAAATTTCGGTGATCTGGACAATGATGGGTTTCCAGATTTCTACCTGGGAACCGGATATCCGGACATCGAGCAAGTCATGCCTAACCTGATGTTCCGGAACCGTGAAGGCAGGGGATTTGCTGACGTGACTACAGCGGGTGGTTTCGGCCATCTGCAGAAGGGGCACGGAGTTTCGTTCGCCGACCTCGATAACGACGGCGACCAGGATGTGTTCATCGAAATGGGTGGAGCGTTCCCGAGTGACGCATTCATGAACGCCTTATTCGAAAACCCAGGCTTTTCAAACAACTGGATAAAAGTAAAACTGAACGGCGTGATATCGAACCGATCGGCCATTGGAGCACGCATTCGGTGTTCCATCAGTGAGGATGGGAAACGGCGTAATGTGTACAAGTGGGTGAACAGTGGAGGCAGCTTTGGTGCAAATCCCCTACGTCAGGAGATAGGGCTCGGGAAAGCGGAAAAGATCGACACGCTCGAGGTATACTGGCCCACATCGGATACAACCCAGCGCTTTGACGACGTAGCGGTGAATCAGTTCATAGAGATCACCGAAGGGCAGGATGCATTTCGTACAGTACCGTTAAAACGGTTTGATTTTGAAACTATGGCACACCATAACGGTCCGACTCTGGAAAGCGTGCAATAATTCAGTTGTTGCAAGTCAGCGTCATTGTGCCTGTCTTCGAGCCTCCCGTAAATGAGCCGAACCTTGGTACGCGTTCTGCGGGAACGAGATTCAGAATCCGCCCGTCCCTGGTTCTTATCACTCAAGAAGCCCCAAAACCCACATCGACCCATTGACTGACCATGTACACCGCTGGAAAACCCGACCAAATGATAGCGTTGTCATGGTGAAAAGATCCCTACTGCTCCTCTGCATCCTGATGGCTGTCGGTCCTGCCAGGGGACAGGGGCCCGAGGGCTACTCCCCTTTCGGCAATCGCGTCACCGTCTCCCGTGCCAGCCAGTGGGAGGCGTGGACGACGCAGCCAGGCGTGCGGGTCATCGACGTCTCCGGTACCGTCAGCCCGCGTCGCTTGGTCGACCAGTTCAACGCGGCGACGAATGCCACCGAGTTCACTTACTCTTTGCTGCAGGATCAGGACTTCGTCCACCAGGGAGGTATCAGCGCCGCAGGGACGAATCAGGACTCCGCGCTCTACGTCATCGACGGCGACTCGAGTACCTACTGGGAGCCTGATCGCGACGCGGATCTGAACGACTGGTTCATCGAAGTCGACCTGGGACGATCGCTGATCATCTCACGGATCGAGCTGCGCTTCGTCGACGAGTCTCTGGGAGATCCCTTTCTCAAGTTCCGGGTTCTCATCTCCGACGGGCTGCCGAACTTCGACAACGAGAAGAGCTTCTTCCGCGTCGGCCTGGTGAACCGGCCCAACAAGGATCAGCGCACCTTCAGCTTCGACATCACGCCGCAGCGCCCGGTGCCCGAGGGAATCGAAGGTGAGATCGTTCAGTTTGTCCGCATCGACGTGCTCGATTCGGATGCCGGGCGCGCCGAAGAGGTCTCTCTGACGGAGTACTTCCTGCTGCCAGACGAGGAGCGAGGCGCTGTCGACTACTTCCGCGTCACGGCGAGCGGGAGGGAGCTGTTGGTATCCCAGGTCGTGTGGGAGCAGTTGCCGCCGGAACTGCGCGGCCCCGTGCGTCGTTACCGGTACGAGAGACCACGGCTGGCGGAGGTGAAGGTTTTTGCTCTGGGCGAGAATGTTGTCGGGGTAACGCAGCGCGATGTGCAGCGCGGCAACAACGAGGGAGGGTTCGACTTTTTTCTCTTTCAGACCTTCACCGACGGTTTGTTTGCCTCGTGGTTCCCGGTACGGCCGTATGACGAGCTGCGCGACCGGAATCAGGTCCGCATCGACCTGCGAGCGCGCTACTGGCTGAACCGCATCAAGCTGCTGGCACCACAGTCGCCGCCGCAGGTATACCAGGTGCGGATCTCTGACGGCGCCCTCGACCCGGGTGGCGACCTCGTCTGGACGACCTTCCCGGAGCGGCGCAATCGCTCTGAGTATCAGCACGTGGAGGAGGCTTTCTCGACGCAGAAAGTGCGTTTCATCGAGGTGCGCCGCCTCGAGTTCTCCGGCGTCGAGCAGGAGGAGGGCAACCTCTCGGAAATCCAGGCGTATGGCGAAGGCTTCGTTTCCGAGGTGGAGATGACGTCGCCCTTCATCCGTCTCGGACAGCAGCGTCTGGTCACCGCCGTCGACTGGGACGGACAGGCCCTGCCGGGAACCCGCATCGAGATCACGACGCGTTCCGGCGACGAGATCGTGCAGATTCCGCACTACTTCGCCATCACCGGGCGCGAGATCTCGCGCGACCTGTGGGAACGTATCCCGGAAAGCGTCCGCACCGAACCGGTCATCGAGGAGGTGCCCGGGCCCGACTGGAGCAACTGGAGCGAGCCCTACCTCACGCCGGGCGAGTTTCGCTCACCGACGCCGAGCCTGAATGCACTGGTGCGGGTACGCCTGATCTCCGACGACCCTCAACGGGCGCCGGACATCTCGTCCCTGCAGCTGCGTTTCCGGCCGCCCCTCATCGACAAGGTCGTCGCCGAAATCGCCCCGTCCTTCGGCGTCGAGCCCGGCGTCGACCAGGAGTTCACCCTCTACTTTCGGCCGATGTTTGCCCGGGGCAACCCGGGCTTCGACGAATTGCGTCTGCGCTCGTCATCTGCGGCTCCCGTGGAGCCGCTGCGTATCGTGCGGGGGTCCGAAACAACTGTCGGTTTCGGCTTCGCCCTCGTCCTGTGGGACGCAGAGCAGGGGATTTCCCGAGTCGAGCTGACGCGGGCCGAGGGGGGCTTCGATGTTCGCTTCCCTGCCCCCATCGAGTCAACCGCTGGCGGGGCGCTCTACGCCATCACTTTTCGCACTCGCGTTTTTCTGCAGAGCACGACCTTTCGCCTCCAATTCGCCAGAGACGGCATCGACGGCGTGGTGCAGGCGGCCGGCGAGGGCGACGCCACCGATGTGGTCAGCAGCGGCAGCCTGTCGGTGGTATCCGACCTGGAGGGCGTGCCTCTCCTCGACGAACTGTCGATCGCACAGGCGGTGATCACGCCCAACGGTGATGGCATCAACGACGAGCTCGTGATTGGGTTGTCGGTATTCCACGTGGAGGGCGAAAAGCCCATCGTCCTCGAGATCTTCGACCTGTCCGGCCGTCGTGTGCGCGACCTGACGCGTGTGCAGTCAAATCCCTCCGGGGATCACACCTTCGTCTGGGATGGCCGTGACGAATCCGGCAGATTGCCGCCGCCGGGCAACTACATCATACGAGCTGCGTTTGTCGCCGACGGCACGATCGGGACTGTTTCGCGGGCGCGGATCGTGGGGCTCGTCTACTGATGCGGACCGCCAGGTGGGCTGTCGCCGGTTCGCTGATTGCCGTCCTGCAGGTACTGGGCCCGGGGCACGTCGACGCCCAGGCCGTATACGAGCGCTCTCTGCAGGCAGTACGCTCCATCGGCACGGTCAACGGCTTCGAAATCGACTACGTGGCGCCCCGTGTGCGCAAGGTCCGTGGTCCGCAGAATCTTCCGGAAACGTGGACCGGGCCCTGGTACGGACAGGCTGATGACTACAGCCGGCAATCCTACCAGCGCTACGTAAACGCCAGTCTTGAGGGACCGCAGGTCTACGATGCCTTCGGCAACAGCCTGGGGCGCAACTGGCACGTCTACAGTTGGACTCAGGAGCAGCCGACACCGCGGGGCAGCTTCATCGACAAGCGTCGGCGCTTCAATTCCGTCCGCGGCTCCCAGGGCTTCTCCGCGTACGACGGCTTCTTCCGTGGTCTCGTCGTCGCCAGCGACGTCAGCGGTGGCGGTTCGTACCGATTGACGATCGGTGACAGGATTTATTCCAGCTTCACACCGTTGACCCTCTACAAACCTCGCTTCGACGGCGTGCGTCTGGACTACGCCGCCAACCGGACCTCAGGAACGCTGCTGATGTCACGGCCGAGCGATCCGGACGATTTCGAACGCACGAACTCGACGACGATGATCGGCGGGCATGTTGAGGTTGAACTGCTGCCGGGGGCGACGCTCGGCGCCACCTACGTCAACGCGCACAATGTGCTGACGCAGATCGAATACGACGATGGCAACCCACTGCGGGGCGCGCTGACGGGAAGTCACAACACGCCTCTTGAAACGATCTGGGTCCGCGTACGTGATGACTCACCGGGAAACGGCACAGAGGGCGTCAAGCTGGCCGGCTTCGACATCGTCCTGGTGGACACACTTGGCCGGGAGTTCCGCGGCCAGGACATCGGCTTCGGCCCGACCATCAGCGGCGGGCGCAGTTCGGCGGGCCGTCTCGTGGCGCAGAACGAGGATGGCATCGTCCTCCAGTACGATCTGAAGGACCTCGATCACGAAGGCCTGCAAACCGGAGCGCTGGAGAGCGTGAGAGTCGATGTGTCGGTGGCCAACGACTACCGCGTCGAGGTGGCGTCAAACCTGCAGACCGACAGTGAGAACTTCAACCCGGAGATCGTCTTCCTGCCGGTGGCGCGCTCGCCACGTAACGTGCAGGACAACAGCAACAGCCGCATTGTCAGTGTCGACTATGGCCTGCCCACGGGCAACGAGATTCTCGGCGTCGACGCCAATATCGTCACCACCCGCCTCTCGGTGCAAGGAGAACTGGCGGTCAATCGCCGGTTCCGGGCCTACCCAAATCCGGCCACCGATTCTCACCATCAGATGACGGACCGCGCCATCGCCGGCTATACCCAGGCGGTGTGGCAGTGGCAGCCGATGACGCTCTATGGCGAGGTCTTCTCAACGGACGACGACTACACGACGAGATACTGGCTGACCGATGCTCGAGGTCGTATGACCTTCAAGAATCCGATTCCCCAGGTGTTCGAGTTCGTCGACGATGATGACGACAACGATGCCATGCCCGAATGGCGGCGGCCCTTCCATTCCTTCAACAACACCGTGTGGCCTGGATTCGATGAGAACCGTGATTTCATCAACGACCACAACCAGAACCGGAACCTGACTCCGGACTACGAGGAACCTTTCCTGCGGTACGCATCGGACAGACCTGAATTTCTCTTTGGTTACGACATGAACCACAACGATGTCATCGACCGCTTCGAGAACGACGACCTGCCGGACTATCCTTACAAAGCCGATCACCGCGGCTACAACGGGTATGTCGCTATCGACCTGGGAGCTGAAGCCAAGTGGACAGTGGGGCGACAGAACATGTGGCTCCTCGCCGGCGACGGTCGAACAGAAGCTTGGTACTCCACCCTGCAGTGGGCGGGCACCTCCCCACGCATACGGCCGCGCGTGTTTCTCTCGGGGACCCTGGTGCAGGACGACATCGCCGACGACCTGATCCTGTGGGCGCAGCCCCGGGACGCCCCGGGACGAATGCGGGAAGTGCGTGACGTGCTTCCCGCCCTCGACACTTGGAAGGCGACGCTCTACGGCGATCTCGACAGCCGCTTCACCAACGGCGTGCGCCTCTACCACCGCGCCAAGTGGGACATCGTCAACCAGCGTGACGCCGAGAGCGACGTGGTGGCCCGCGAGGGTCGCAAGGTCTCGGGGTTCCTCGGTGTCATCAACAAAGCCGAGTGGGTGCTTCCGGCGGGGCTGTCGTACTTCGAGCCGCGTTTCAAGAGCACCTTCCGTCGCATCCGGCCCTACTCCCGGCGCTTGCCGACAGCGACGGTTGTCGAGGAGACGGTGTTCCTGCTGTGGACGCAACCGGTGTTCGCCGAAAGTATCGGTGTCAACTATTTCCCGCGGCATGGACGCGGCATCTTCGACAGCCAGCTGCAGTTCGGTATCGAGGCCTCTCGCCTGTGGCTGCTCGATGGCCATCTGATCGACACCGAGGAAGATTTCTCGTCCATCTCCGGCGTTGTGCAATTGACGAACCGCTCTGCGTACCAGGGCTACACGCTGATCACCCGCCTCGGCGTGCTGGTCACCGAGCGGTATTTCGAGACTGCAGCCGACGAGCGCTCGAGCCAGGTTTTCCTCTCCGTCAATGCGGGGTTGAGATGATCGGCGCCTTCCTGATCGCGCTGTGCATGACCAGCCCGCTGCTGGCGCAGCCGGCACGCACATTCGTTCTCGGCGACCGGCTGCGCACTTGGGAGAGCGGCGGGCGCGGCATCGACGCGCTCGTCATCGAGCGGCCCTTCCTCGCAGTGATCGACACGACGAACACCCCAGGCAATGCCATCGACTTCGGCCGGCGCAGTGGCTGGATCTCGCCGCTGTTCTTCGACCCGGAGGTCAACATCGCCAGTCGTGTCCTCTCCGGAGGCTCCATCACCGCGCCCAACGCCGGCCGCGGCAACGAGGATCAGCTCGAGGGTACGGTGAACGGCGATCACCTCGTCGCCTTCCTGCGCAAGCCGACGTTTTTCGAACCCAACGTGACGATTCGCGGGGTCCGGATCATCCTCGATTTCAACCCTCCCATCGGTGTTCACAGGGTGCGTTTCTACCCGCGCAATACGATCGTGGAGACTCCTTCGGCGCCATTCCAGACGGATTTCCTACGAGGCTACGACCTCCTGCTGAACATCACCCAAAACAGCTCCAGTTCACCGGAGGTGCTCGTGGCGCGCAACACCGAGAACGAGAACCCCGTCGTCGACATCGACGTGCCCGATCAGTACGCACGTTTCGTCACGGTCAAGACACTGTCGGACGTGCCCTTCGAAATCGACGAGATCGAGGTCTACGGCACAGGCTTCCTGCAGGAAGCGCGGTATCTGTCGGACGTCATCGACCTGCGGGCGTCGGCGACGATCGGTCCCGTCAACTGGATAGAAGACGTTATCGGCAACCCGCTTGCCTCGGGCCTGTCGGTGCGCATGCGCACAGGCAATGACCCGCTGCCGATCTGTTTTTTCCAGAGGACATTCAACGAGGAGTTCGGCCAGGCCCACGCCGGTGCACCGCTGGGTGAGGAGGAGGTCTCACCCGAGGTCTACTGGACGCTGGAGCCGGGGTTTCAGCTGCCGGTAGAGGAGGATCTCGAGAACTGGAGCCCCTGGACTCCGATGCGCAATGGTGAGCTGATTCAGGCGCCCAATCCGCGAAGGTACGTACAGTTCCGCTTCGATTTTTCCGGCGCTCTAGTCGACGCGCGCGCCGTCGATGAACTCTCCTTCGATTATTTGCTGCCGCCCATCGCCGATGGTTTGCTCGCCGAGGTGTTTCCCCGGCTGGTACAGGCGGAGGAGCCAGCGACCTTCCGCTACGCCATACGGTTGAGCTCTGCCGGCGAAATCCGTGGCTTCGACCGCCTGGAAGTCGACACCAACGTCGAGGTCACCAGAATACGTGAGGTGACGTTGAACGGCGAGCCCCTGGAGTACGAGATCGACTTCATCGAGCCGCTCAAGTTCGGCGTCAGCTTCCCGCTGATCAACGCCGACGACAGCGTCCTCGAATTCACCTTCGACCTGCCCATCTTCCGCTTCGGCACGACCTTCTCGGGCCGCGCCTACCACAGTGATTCACCCGCAGTGCCGCAAGCGCTACAACCTGGGGATGCCACCGTGTTCGGTCCCACCGACTTTGCCGAATTATCCAACCTGTCCGTCGCCGTACCGAAGAGCCAGATCGGCACACTCGTCGGCGAGATTCTGTTCGACAGCCGCGTGTTCACGCCCAACGGCGACGGGGTGCACGACGAGTGGCGTGTGTTCTTCAACCTGCTGCAGCTGACCCGGCCGGCGCCGGTGACCCTGCGGCTGTATGACCTGGCGGGTCGGCGCGTGGCCACCGTGTTCGACGAGGAACGAGGTATCGGACCTGTGGAGGTCGCCTGGGCCGGCATCACCGGCGGCGGCGAGATCCTGCTCCCAGGAAACTACGTCTGGGTCCTGGAGGTGCACGCCGATGCCTTCACGGAGCGCCACCACGGCGTGGTGGGAGTCGCCTACTGATGCGCAACTGGCTTGCAGTCCTACTCGTCCTCGGTGGCCTGGCGATGGCGGGTGCACAGGAACACAGTGCCCGTCTGGGGGACATCAAACGCGGCGGCCGCGTCAGCTTCGAACCCACCGGTCCCGGCGTGTTGTTCGACGCCCTCGACCCGGTGGTGCGCAAGTGGTACGTGCCGCAGGAGCTGTACGCTGAATACGGCTGGCGCCAGCGCGAGTACTCCAACTACGCGCGCAGCAACTACCAGAGCTACGTGTCGACAGCGCGCGAGGGTAACTACTTCTACGACGTTTACGGGAATTTCCTGACCCGCGGCTGGCTGATTCTCGACTGGCGTCAGCAGAACCCGCAGCCCTTCGGCAGCACGCTGTTCAAGGATGGTCGCTTCGGCAACTGGTTCAACAACCTCGTCGTCGCCGCCGACCACAAGGGTCAGTATCACTACGCCATCACCTTCGGCAACGAGATCCGTTCGACGCTGACACCGATGACCTTTAGCAAGCCGAACTTCAACGGCGTGCAGCTCGATTTCGCCTCGGACAAGCACCAGGCGACGGTGATCATGTCGCGTATCAGCGAACCCAACTTCACATCCGGCGGTCAGGTCGAGTTCCAGGAGGCGCGGACGAACAATACCAACCTGATGGGGGGGCGTGTCGTGGTGCAGTTGGGCGACTTCGTCAAACTGGGTGGTACCCTGATCAACGCGCACCATGCCTACACGCAGTCCGAGGCCTTCTCCGGCAACATCCTGCAGGGCAACCTCACCGGCATCCAGCGGACCGGCAATGTGCAGCGCATCGACATACGCATTCGCGACGACTCACCGGAAGACGGTGAGGGGGGCGGGGCCCTGTTCGCCACCGACATCGTCATCACCGACCTCGACGGCAACCAGGTCCGCGGCAGCGAGATCGGCTTCCGGCCGCTCACCGAGGGCGGCTTTCAGCAGGGCGGTTTCCTGGCGGCTGACGGCTTCGAGGTCATCACCCTCACGTACGATTTCCTCGACCGAACCTACACCGGTCCCGATCCCTCCGAGATTCGCCGCGTGCAGCTCGAGATGGTGGTGGCCAACGACTACCTGGTGGAGATCGCCTCCGACCGTCAGGTCGACTTCCGGCTGTCACGGGTGTTTCTGCAGGTGGCGCGCGCCGCTGGCAACGTCAAAGACAGCTCTAACCAGCGTGTCCTGGCCTTCGATTACGGCCTGCCCACGGCCAATCAGATCGCCGGAATGACGCTGGAGCTGACCGACCTGGCGGGCCTCGAGGGTTATCTCGAGATGAACGTGAACACGCGCAGCCAGCAGTACCCCAACCGCAACCTCGACGAGCATTTCACCTCCAGCGTTCAGTCGGAGGCGTTCCTGCTCAATCTGTCGAAGGTGGCCTACCCCTTCTTCGTACACCTGGAAGCCTTCGACGTCGAGGCCGACTACGCGACGAACTTCACCACCGTAGACAACAACAACATCGTCGATTACGGCCGCTCCAGCGCCGTTTACGAATTCGTCGATGACAACGATGACCAGGACCGCTTCCCGGACTGGTCGCGCAAGGGCCACACGACGGAGGATCTCGAGATCTTCCCCGGGTGGGACGAGAACAACGATTTCGTCTCCGACTTCAACCAGAACCATACCGCCGTCAGCCCCAACCTGATCCCTGACTACGACGAACCCTTCCTGCGGTTCCACGTCGACCGCCCGGAGTTTCTCTACGGTGTCGACATGAACCACAACGGCTGGATCGATCGCTTCGAGAACGACCAAGTCGCCGACTATCCGTACAAGACAGACCGTCGGGGGTACAACCTTTATGTGGGCGCCAACGTAACACCCGACCTGCGCGTGTCGGGCGGACGGCTGCGTATGGAACAGATCACCGACGACCGGCGAAACGACGCCGACTACCTGCTGGTCACCTACAAAAGGAGCTGGCCCTCGTTTCGACTGCAGCTGTTTCAGGACTTCAGCAAGGTGCAGGACAACATCTCCGACAACCTCGTGCAGTGGCTGCAGCAGCCCAACTCTGCAGGGGAGCTGATCCCGGTGACCGACCCGCTGCCGGCGCCAGACACGTGGGTCAACACGACGTGGATCGGTACCGAGTTCAAGTGGCGCTGGGATCTGCGACTGCGCTCGACACTAAAGTGGCAACTCTACGATCAGCTGCTCGACGACGACGAGCTGTTCACCTCCGGACTGCGCGATCGGTCAACCTTCCTCGGGCACATTGCCCAGATCGATGCGCCTCTGCAGCTGTGGAATGTCACGCTGACACCAGGATTGAAGACCGAGTATCGCAAGCAGAAGCCCTTCCTGCGCAACGACACGAGGCGTGAGGAGTTCAGCCGCATCCTCATGTTGATCGGCCGCCTGCCGGTGATGCGACAGAGCCATCTGGAGGTCGGCGTCGAACATCACGTGTTCTCGCAGCTGCGCTCGCCGCCGCCGCCCGGAGCCGAAGACGGCTTCAGTGAGACGACGACGGTCGTGCAGCTGTCCAACGCCTCCGATTACCAGGGGTACCTGCTGACGACGCAACTCGGGTTCGACGTCACCCGGCGCCACTTCGAGGTGGAAGGCACGCGCACCCGCACCCGCGGCTTCATCGTCGTCTACGCCGGAGTTGGCCGATGAACGCAGCCAGGCGGCGATGCCTTGTTGTCACTCTGGTCGGACTGTGGCTGGCGGGGTGCTCCTACGACGTCGGCGTCGTCGATCTGCCAGCAGAGGACCCCGACGTCGAGCACTCGGTCTTCGTCGATGCGGGTCTGGAGACGGCCGTGCGCGTCGCCCTCGGCCGCCAGACGGGGACCCTGCCCGCAGAGGAACTGGCATCCCTCACAACTTTGAGCGCTGTCGGCGCGGGCATCGAATCACTGGAAGGTCTCGAAGGTCTCACGACGCTGCAGGGGTTGCTTCTCCCGGGCAACTCCATCACCGACTTGACGCCACTGGCGGTCCTCGCAGACCTGCGCATCCTCGACCTGTCCGGCAATCGCGTCGTCGACGTGACACCGCTGGCGTCTCGAACTCGGCTCACACATCTGAATCTCGACGGCAACCGGATCGTCGACCTGACACCGCTGACCGGGCTGCGGCAACTGCAGGTGCTGACCCTCGACAACAATCTCGTGCGTCGATTGGATCCGATCCTCGATCTGCCGTCCCTGCAAAGCGTTGAATTGTCCGGCAACCCGCTCAGCGACACCGGCCAGCTGCAGGCGCTGAGCGCTGGCGGCGCCCGTGTGACCTTTCACGTGCCGGCCATCGCCTTTGCGGATGCGCGGTTGGAGGACGCAATCCGCCGGGAGTTGGGCAACCACGTGGGAGACCTGACGCCGGACCTGCTGCGGCAGGTGACGCGGCTGCGTGTGGGTAGCTCGATTCGAAGCCTGGATGGCCTCGAGGACCTGGAAAACCTCGAGAACCTGACGATCACCGGAGTGCCAACCAATACCTCCAAAGTCAGTCTGGCACCGATCTCCAGGCTCCTGCGTCTGCGTGATCTGGCAGTAGTCGGCCGGGAAATCACCAGTATCGCCGCGCTGAGGAACCTGCGCCTGCTGCGTGAGCTGAGCCTGTCGAACAATCAGATCACGGATCTGGAGCCGCTGGCGGCCATGATCTTTCTGCGCGAGCTCAACCTCACCAACAACCTCGTCACCAACCTGCTGCCGTTGCAGGGGCTGACGAACCTCGAGGTATTACTGATAAGCAACAACGGCATCGAGAACCTGTTCCCACTGAATCGAATGCGCCGACTGCGGGTTTTTCGCTTCTCACGAAATCACATCAGCAACCTGCTGCCGCTGCAACCCCTGACGGCTCTCGAACAGCTGGAGTTTACCACCAACGACGTGTCAAGTCTCCAGCCGTTGATCGGACTGACCCGTCTCTTCCGGCTGTTTGCCGAGCAGAATCAGGTTGCAGACCTGACTCCCGTGGCGCGACTCACAGCGCTCACACGGCTACGTCTCACTGGAAATCAAGTGACGGACCTGTCCCCGCTGTTCGGTCTTACCAACCTGCGGACGGTCTCCATGAGGGACAACCCCCTGAGCGACGAGGCGATTGACGAGCAGATTCCGGCTCTCGCCGAGTTGGGTATCGCGGTGACGTTTTGACCAGGTCGAGGCGCACTCTATTCCTGCTGGTGGGCGTCCTGGCGTGGGTCGTCCCCGGCGCGGCCACGGAACGCCTCGTCGTCGGCTCCGGTGGCATTGCCTGGAACGAGGTGCAGGACTCGACGGCGTTTCTGGTAGTTACGTTGGACTCGATCTACCTGCCAGCGGTGCGCCCGGGTGAAAACCTGGCCGCCGGAGCACTGGCCCGAGGGGGGCGGATTTTCGCTGTCGTCGGGCCGGACACCGGTGGCGTACCACCAGACAGTGTCTTTCACCCTCAGCTGGCCTGGATGATCGACGGTGACGCAAGCACCGCCTACGATCCGGACGAGGTGGGCATCCCGCGCAGCACACCGGTCCTCATCGACCTGGGCGGCACTTTCACCATCGACAGGGTACGCGTCTTCCCCCGCCTCGACAGCCAGCACAGGGATCTGTTCCCCCAGGCCTTCGATCTCGAAATCGCCGCCCCATCGCTGCCACTGCGTTTTTTCTTCGAATACCTCAATCAGCGTTTCTCGCCACTCACACGGGCGACTCGCACGTTGCCCAACGAGCGCAGCATCATCGACTGGCCCGGTCTGCGGCAGGTCACCGGCGAGCGCGTGGCACGTTACCTGAGCTGGAAGACTCCTGAGGACTTTCCCTGGGAGGTGGCCGAGCTGGAGGTCTACGCCGCCGGGTCGTCACCCAGCGGCGATTTCGTCTCGCTGCCGATGGTGGGTACCGGCACGTCGGTCTGGGGTCGCGTTCTGATCGACGGAGGCAGTCCGGAAGGCCTGCCCGTCATCATACAGACGCGCACCGGTCCCGACGACGAGCCGCGGCACTACTTTGTCGACGTCGGCCCGCTGCGTCGGCAGGTTACCCGCGCCGTGTGGGAGAATATCGAAAAGATCCCCGACTCTGCGGGCCTGCAGGGGCCGGTGACCCCCAACCCCGCCTGGAGCTCGTGGCAGACCGTGGTTGGCGGCGTCGTGCTCTCACCGGGGCCGAATCGCTTCATCCAGTTCCGTTTGCAACTGCTCAACCCGGGTACGTCGGTGAGCACCCTCGTCTTCGAGTATGCCACCCGACCGATCGCCGACAAGCTGCTGGCCGAGATCGATCCCCGCGTCGTCGATCCGGGGGAGGAGACGGCCTTCACCCTGGCCCTCGAGATGCGCAGCGTGCGCGAGGAGTATCGCACCGACACGGGTTTCCGCTTTCTCGAAGTGGCCACAGCGGCGGAGATCATCGGCGTCGATTCGGTGTTCGTCGATGATGTGCCCGTGGTCTTCACCCACGAGCGGACCGACACGGGGTTCCGCCTGGATCTGTGGCGCCGGGTGTATCTCGACGGAAGCTTCGTCAGCGTCCACTTTCGTGGGCGCGTGTTCGCCGATGCGACCCGGTTTGACGTGCGCCTCACGGATCTGCGCTTCTCTCCCGATGCGCCGCCGGAGGAGGTCAACCAATATGCCGCCGAAGGCGACGCCGATCCCTTCACCGTCGGCGCCGAGCTGGAAGTACGCCTCAGCGACCACGAAAACACGTCCATCGTCGCCGATCCGACACCGTCCACGACAGTGATCACACCGAATGGGGACGGCGTCAACGATGTTTTCACCCTGCCCTTTGCGCTCTTCAAGCTGACCCGTGAGGCACCGGTATTCGTCGAGGTCTTCGACCTGTCCGGCGCTCCCGTGCGCCGCGGATTGACACACTCCAGCAGCGGCCGCTTCGTGCGTGTGTGGGATGGCACGCGGCCGTCAGGTGACCTCGTCGAACCCGGGGTCTACATCTACCGGATTCGCGTCGACGCCGACGCGCGCACAGTGGAGCACTTCGGCGTCGTCCACGTGGTCTACTGATCTGTCACTGAAACGCTGATCAAGGTGGTGAAGCTCGCCGCGTCGAGACGCAAGCTGGCGCTGCCCCCGAGGACGGGAATCGGCTTGCCCGCCTGCATCCCGCGCTCGCTATCGGTGCGGTAGGGCCTCAGGAGGGTGACCGCGTCGGGCAATCCTGTCAGTGTCAGGTCGCGGGCGGCTCCGGCGTTGACCATGTGCACGGCGTAGGTGCCACGGGCGATGTCTCCGTAGGCCACCGTGTGCACAGTCTGGCTGCTGCTGATCGACGGCAGCAGGAAGGCGCCCGCCGGGGTCGAGGCCAGCTGCTTGAGGTTCCAGAAGCGCTGCATCGGTCGCAGGGGTTCCTTGTCGTTGCCGAAGACGCCCCCACCGGCCAGCAGTGAGTAATCCGCCGTCAACTGCCACTGCAGGATCGACCGCGGTTGCGAGACAGCGAGGATGCGCAGGTAGAGGATGATCTCGTGGAGAGCGAAGGAGGGTTCTTCGAAGATCTGCGGATACCGCCAGGCCGCCGCGTCGGTGCTGCCCTCGCCGATTAGCAAAGGCACGTTCACGTCCCGCGCCGCCTCGTGCCAGCTCCGCAGCATGTCGTCCGTCCACCCGCGCCAGGAGTGATAGGAGACCGCCCCCACATAGCGCAGGGCCTCCGGGTCGGCCAGGGCGGGCTGCAGGAAATCGATGGGCCGGGCGTCGGACGTGTCGCCGAGAAGCATCCGTGTCGCTAGCCCGCGTGCCGCCATGTTGGCCCCCAGGCGCTTGATCAGGTCCACGTGCTCTTCGGGTGTCTGCCGAACGTCGATCCCAAGGTCGGACTCGTTGAAGGAGAACATCACCGCCTCGACGCCGTAGGCTTCCTTGAGGAACACGAGGTAGTCGCCGAGAGATTCGATGATCGGCTCCATCTTGTCCGGCTGCAGCGGCGTGCCGAAGGGATCACCGGGCTTGCGGTCATGGATGGGCTCGCCGAGGCGGGCCCACGCCGGTGGCCGCCAGGCGCTGACGATGACAGGAATCCCCCGCGCGGCCAGACGCTGGGCCATGTGCATCGCCCGGTGCACGCGATCATCGAGCTGTCCTGAGCGTGCCGCCTCCAGGGGATCGATATCCTCGTCCGGGTGCCAGTAGCGCCAGGGCATCTCCACCCGCCCCCAGGCGACGCGCAGGTTGTTCAGGTTGTAGTCGATGACCTGCGGATCCGTGCGCGCGTTCTGCAGCCGGAAGTTGCCACCAAGACCATCAAATACTTGGCCCGGTCGGGACGGATCGATGTCGATAGTGACCGGCTCCCGATCGATATCGCCCGTCGCCGGCAGCGTGAACGAGCCCGTCGCCGTCTGTCCGACAGTAGCATCACCTTCCAGAACGGCGAAGTAGGCCCTGATGACGTAGAGGCGCTCCGATCCCCGTCTTCGCGTCTCGCCGCGCATCACGAGGGACGTCGCCGCCGGCAGGGAGACCTCGAGTTGGCGTCCGTCGGCGACAAAAAGAACGCGCTTCGCCGTCGTGCGCTGATACTCGCGCAATCGGCGCAACTCCACAGGATCATCGGCCATCGGTACCGTCACTGGCAGCCTGAACTCGGTGACGGTGTCCGACGTGTCGGCGAAGACTCGCACCGTGCCACCGCCATAGATTTCCCCCGGAAGCTCGACGCTGAACCAGGCGCCTGCGAAGACGGTGTCTGCACGTGCCTCGAACGTGACGTCGATGGCGGCCACACCCGGAGCCAGCGCCTTGACCCGTTTGGTGAAGTACACAGAGTCGAGACGTCCCGTTACCGTCACCGTGCAGTCCACTCGCGCGAAACGATGGCGCTGCCGGTTGACCTCCTTCCAGGTGCGGTAGACCCGTTCCCAGTTGCTGGACACCAGACAGAGTCCCGTCTCCAATTCCAACAACTGTCCATCGACGCGCATGCCGGTGACATTCCCCCAGCCCATCACCTCGGGTCGATCTTTCATCGATAGCGTCCGGGGGGCCGCGCAGGCCCACAGGAAGATGAGGCTCAGCGCCGCGAAGCGGACGCGCCAGTCGCCTCGGGTCATGGAGACGAGGTATGGCGTAGCAGTCGCAAACGGGACGTGGCGATCAGTCTTCGTTCCTCTTCCTGACTCTCGTCGAGGGCCAGCTCGAGGTAACGCTCCCAGGCGGCGGGTGCTGCTTCCGGGTCGATACGTTCGTACGTATTGGCCAGGTGGAATTGCCACAGCGGATTCTCCGGCTCGAGACCAACCGCGGTTTCGGCGGCCTGCAGCGCCGCCCCGAGGACGCCGAGACGCAGGTAAACATCACCGAGGGACGCTTGCAGTTCGGCGTTGGCAGGATGTTTGTCGGCGCCGCCAGCATACACGCGTTCCGCCTCGCGCAGTCGACTCTGGTGCAGATAGAGACCGCCGAGCTTGACGGCGGCATCGCCGGTGTCGTCCAGCTCCAGCGCTTCGCGGAAGGCCACCTCGGCTTCGTCCAGTCGCCCCATGCCGCTGAGTATGATTCCGGCGCTGATGCGCGGCGCCGCGGCGTCGGGAAGGAGGCGGCGAAGGCGCGCGAACACCACGAGTGCGGGCTCGCGGTGGCCGAGTTCGGCAAGGATGCGGCCCTCGTAGCGGGCGGCCGCCGTCAGCGTCGAGTCGAGAGTCTGAGCAAGGCGGAACGAGGTCAAAGCGGCCTCCGGTTGGCCCGCCCCGTAGGCGAGCCGGCCTGTTTCGTAGTGCAGATCGGCGTCCGGCCCTCGCTCCAAGCCGACGCGCAGCAGCGCCCGTGCCGCTTCGCGCCGCCCCGACTGCACGTAGGCCGCCGCCAGCACGACCCGGATTCCGGTGTCGTCGGGTGCCAGCTCGAGGGCCTTGCGGTAGAGCAACAAGGCCTCGCCTGGCCTCTCGAGGCGGTCGAGGACGCGGCCCAGCTGGTAGAGGATGTCAGCCTGCTGCGGATCCATCTGCAGCGACGCCCGGTAGGTCGCCTCCGCCGAGCGCAGGTGCGGCTCCTGGTGGCCCAGAGCCTGGTAGGTGTGGCCCAGGCGGTTGTACACCTCCAGCTGCAGGTGGCGCCCCGGGCTGCGTCGCAAGGCGTCCTGGAAGGCGCGCATGGCACCACTGAAGCGCCCCTGTGCCGCCAGCGCCCTTCCCAGGCCCGCGTAGGCCTGCGGGTCGTCGGGACGCTGCTGCACGAGGGTGCGGAACTGGACCGTCGCTCGCTCGAAGGAGCCCTGCGCGGTGTAGAGCAACCCCAGACTTTGTGTGACTGTCACCAGGGAACTATCTATCGCCTGGGCCTGTTGTTCGCAGTAGATGGCCGACGCCAGCGTCGGTGCCGGCAGGGCCCGAAGGTCGCCGGCGACCGCCCCGTCGATCAACTGCTGGGCGCGAACATGCCAGGCGGCCGCGTCAGGACCGGAATCACAGGCATTGCATGTCAGCCAGACAGCCAGCAAGGCCAGGCACCGCGGTGAGGTCATCATGGGCGCGGCTCCGTCGACTTGATATCACGCCCTTCGGTGATGGTGTAAAAGCGATCGGCATCCAGCGCCAGGAACCGATCCGTGACACCGCCCGGCCAGACGACTTCGATTTCGTCGATCCGTGTGCGCCTTCCAAGGCCGAATTCCGCGGAGAGGGAGTTGGAACAGCCGAAGCTGTATCCGGAGGCGATCTCCGCGTACTGCGTGAGATCGCCGGCGGTCACCCGGATGCGGGCGCCGATGCCGTCCCGGTTGCTGGCCACGCCGCGCAGGTCGATGGCGATCCAGTGGTTGCCGAAGCCCTCGTTCCGATAGAAGGCGTTGTGCCATCGATCACCGGGTTGTGCACCACCCACCGGGACGTAGAGATCCAGGTCGCCGTCACGGTCGTAGTCGGCGAAGGTGACGCCGTGAGATTTGCCCCGATGCCCCAGGCCCGCCGCTTCGGTGGCGTCGACAAAGCCGCCGGCGCCGTCATTGAGATAGAAGGTGTCCGGTTCGCGGCGACCCATCGCCGGGCCGCCGTTGCCGAGGTAGAGATCGATCCAGCCGTCGTTGTCGACGTCGGCGGCGACGCCGCTCATGGTCCCCAGAGCGCGCAGCAGACCGGCCTCTTCGGTGACGTCGCTGAAACCACCCTCACCATCGTTGTGGTACAGGATCGGCCGATCCCGGAGACTCGTCGCCTGACCCGCGACGCGGTCGGCGAGCACGACGTCAAACTGGCTCCAGTTGGCGACGAAGATATCCAGGCGGCCGTCATTGTTGTAGTCGAGCAGGAAGGTGATGAAACCGTCGATCTCTTCAGCACCGACACCAGCGTCGTGGGTCACGTCGGTAAACGTCAGAACACCGTCGTTGCGCAAGAGCAGATTGGGCTCGGTGAAGTTGCACACGTAGAGATCGGGATCACCGTCGTTGTCGAGGTCACCGAAGGCTGTGCTGAGGCTTTGGGCGCGACTGTCGACGCCGGCCACAGCGGCGATGTCGGTGAAGGTGCCGTCGCCATCGCTGTGGTAGAGGACATTCGTCGAGTCCCCTGTAGCTCCGGTGCCGTTGGCGACGTAGATGTCGAGCCAGCCGTCCTGGTCGATGTCCCCCCAGGCGGCGCAGAAGCCGGACCCGGGATCACCGACGCCGGCGGCGTCGGTCACGTCGATGAAGGTGGCCTCGCCCTGGTTGTTGTACAGATGGTTGCGGCCACCACCGAACCAGCCATCGCGCGTCACGTAGAGATCGGCGTCCCCGTCGTTGTCGTAGTCAGCCGTCTGCAGGCCGATGCCGCCTTCGGGCAGTCGGAGACCGGCCGCATCGGTACGCTCGACGAAGCGGTCACCGTCGTTGCGGTAGTAGGCCAGTTCGGGATGCCCGAGGACGGCCAGGTCGAGATCGCCGTCGTCGTCGAAGTCGGCCCACGCGGAACTGCGGCCGCCGTCCATCTTGTCGACGCCGAGGGTTGCGGCGACCTCCACGAAGTGCCCGGGGAGCCGGTCGCGTTTGGTGATGTGGTCGGGGAAACCGTCGCCGTCGCCCTGGTGCAACCTGGCGCGTACCTGTTGCAGATGCCAGCGAAGTTCGAGAACCTCCGGATGCCGGGCGACTGCACGAGTCAGGAAGGCTTCGGCCGCGCCATCGTCCTGACGCCAGATCGCCGTGATGGCCGACTGGTACAGGGGCTCGTAGCCGGTGGAGTCCGTCGCCAGGGCATTGGCAAAATGCTCGCGAGCCTCGTCGTAGTGCCCCTCTTCGAGCGCCTCGCGGCCACGCCCAAGATAGGTTTCGAGGATCAACTCGCGGGCCGCACCCAGGCTGGGATCGAGGTCGAGGGCTTTGTGCAGACGTGCGATGCCGTCAGCGATACGACCCTGGACCAATTGGACCCGTCCGAGTTGCCAGTAGCCCTGGCTGGCTTGCGGATCCAGCAGGATGCAGCGCTCGAACTCCCGTTGGGCTTCCCGCAGGCGGTAGCGCTCGAGCAGGTCGAGACCGCGACGGTAGGCGCTGTTAAAGTCCGCCGAGTGCTCGTTGACCGGGTCGGGCAGGGTCGGCTCACAGGCGCCGATGCCGAGGAAGGCTACAGCGAGGAGGGAGGCACGCACGGGCAAGCGGACAGACCGCAACTTGGGAATCGACACCTGCTTTCGGGTAGGGGCGACACCGAGTAAATTTACGGTCATGAATTTACATCCTGGGGGAGAGTCGGTCGATGCCCCGAATCGCAACAGATGGAGCTTCGTGGCCCTGGCAATTTCCCTCTCCTGGAGTGGTGTCGGCGCTGGCACACCGGTATTCACCGACGTCACCGTCGAGTCCGGAATCGACTTCGTCCACACCAACGGCGCCACCGGCAGGAAGTACGTTATCGAAACGGTAGGTCCCGGCGCCGCCTTCCTCGACGTCGACGCCGACGGCGACCTCGATGTCTACCTGCTCAACGGAGCCCCCACCGGGCCCGGCGCTGTACCGTCCCCACAGCTAGTCAACCGGATGTACCGCAACAGCGGTGCGGGCACCTTCGTCGACAGGACAGCCGGCAGTGGTCTGGGTGACGACGGCTACGGTATGGGCAGCTGCGCCGCCGACGTCGACAACGATGGCGACCTCGACGTCTACGTCACCAACTTCGGGCCCAATCGCTACTACGAGAACGACCTGCCGGCGGGTCGGTTCGTCGACCGCACGGCGGCAGCCGCCGTCGGCGACAGCGCTTTCTCGACCGGCTGTGCCTTCGCCGACGTCGACGCCGACGGCTTCGTCGACCTCTACGTCGCCAACTACCACGATTTCTCCTACGCCAACCACAAGCTGTGCGCCGAAGGCGGCAGCGGTCTGCAGCTGTATTGCGGTCCGGAGTCATTCAACGGCGTGCGCGACCATCTCTTCCGCAATCAGGCAGACGGCACCTTCACTGATGAGACGGAGGCGCGTGGGCTTCTCAGCACCGACGGCAAGGAACTGGGCGTCGTCTTCGGAGACATCGATCTCGATGGTGATCCCGATCTCTACCTGGCCAATGACAAGACCCTCAATTTTCTCTACCTCAACAAGGGCGGCGGCCACTTCGATGAGACCGGACTGCTCGCCGGTGTCGCCTACAACGAAGACGGGGACGTCGAGGCGGGGATGGGCGTCCACCTGGCCGACTATGACGGCGACATGCTTCCCGATCTGCTGGTGACAAATTTCCAATGGGAAACAAATACCCTCTACCGAAACGTGGGTGGCGCCACCTTCCTTGACGAGACCTTCAACGCCGGCTTCGGCAAGAGCAGCATTCCCTATCTCAGCTGGGGCACGCAATTCTTCGACGTCGACAACGATGGGGACCGAGACGCCTTCATCGCCAGCGGCCACCTGGAGAGTGACGTCGAGATCTACGAGAACACGACCTTCGCCCAGCGCAACCAGCTGTTCCTCAACGACGGCAGCGGCCGCTTCGAGGAAATCACACCGATCCAGGGTTCGGCGCTCGATGAGCGCCAAGTCAGTCGCGGCGCTGCTTTCGGTGACTACGATGACGACGGCGACATCGACATCCTGGTAGCCAACGTATCGGAGCGCCCCCAGCTGTTGCGTAACGACACGGTCGGCGCCGGCCACTGGCTGCGCCTGCGGCTCGAGGGCACGCGCAGCAACCACTCCGCCATCGGGGCACGAGTCACGCTGAAGGCCGGGTCACAACAAGCCAGCGCCGAGGTCGCTACCGGCGGCAGCTACCTGTCGCAGAGCGACCTGCGCCTGCATTTCGGCTTTGGCAGCGCCACCGTCGTCGACAGCGTCAGCGTCTCCTGGCCCAGTGGCGTCGTGCAGGTGCTGACGCACGTCGCCGTCGACCAACAGCACGTCATTCGGGAGGTCGGCCCGTGAGACGGTTGTTAAGATGTGCCCTCGGGGCGACCCTCCTCGGATGCGCAGGACCACCCGACGACGAGGTTGCCACGCCGGTCACCCCACCGACGGTAGCAGCGTCACAGGCGGCCTCCACGTCGCCCCCCGCGGCGGATGCTGCCGGAGATGTCATCGCCGCTGCCCAGGCATTCCGTGTGGGCGTCGATTTATCCACGCAGGGTCGCGACACGGAGGCCATCGCCGCCTACCGGCGCGCTGTCGCCGAGTCGCCGTCGTACGTGGAAGCTCACTACAATCTCGGCAACGCGCTGGCTCGCCAGCTCAACATCCCCGAGGCGATCGAGGCCTACCAGAGGGTCCTGTGCCTGGATTCAACCCACGTTTCGGCGCGCCACAATCTGGCGGCGCTCTATGTCAAACAACTGAACTACGCGCAGGCCATCGCCGAACACGATGCGGTGCTGCGTCTCGCTCCGCGGCATGTGGCCACCTACTACGACCTGGGTTTCATCTACTTCACCCGCGGTGAGTACGAGCGCGTCGAAGAGCTGTTGCAGACGGGCGGCAGACTGGCACCGCGGGACCCACGCTTCCACAGGCTGCGCGGCCGCATGCGCCACAAGCAGCTGCGCTACGAAGATGCGGTCATGGCTCTCGAGGAGGCCGTCGCCCTCGATAGCTCCGACGCTGTGGCCTTCTCCGACCTGGCCCAGGCGCGCCTGAAGGCCGGCGATTTCGAGGGTAGCGTCGTCGCCGCCGAGCACAGCATCGATCTCGACGCCAACGCCAAGGATCCGCACTTCGTGCTGGCCAATGCGCTGCGCCGCCTCGGGCGAGGCGCCGAAGCCGGCGGCGTACTCGAGCGGTTCCGGGCCCTCGATGTGATCGACAGCGAGATTCGCAAGAATCTTCGCATTCTCGGCAACGATGCCGACGATCACGAGGCGCGTGCCATGCTCGGGTTGCTCTATGCCAAGCAGGGCCGCTTCGCCGAGGCAGCCGAAGCCTACCGCTACGCCGTCAGCCTGGCTCCGGACAGCGCCCGGTATCACAACAACCTGGGCAACTACTACGTGCGTACGGGTGACGTCGATGCCGCCATCGGCGCCTACCAGCAGGGCCTCAGCGTCGATCCCCAGTATTCCAAGGCGGCCTACAATCTTGGCGTCGCTCTGCTGCGCGCACAGCGTTTCGAAGCTGCCGAGGCGGCACTGGAGCGCGCCCTTGCCGGCGACGGGGAGAACACGGACATCTACTACCACCTCGGACTCCTGCGCGCCCGACGCGCCGACTTCGCCGGTGCAGCCATCGCCCTCGAGCATGTCGTGGCGGCGCGGCCCGACGACGGCGAGGTACGTCACAAACTCGCGGTGTCGTATCTCAAGCTAGGCCGCGTCGACGAATCCAAAGAACAGTTGCGCCGGGTCGCCGAACTCGAAGACAGTCGCTAAGAACCTCTCCCGGCACCCATGAGACGCGTGGTCCCGCCCCAGTATGTGGCATTCCTGCACAAGGGAATGTCCGGGCGGTCGGTGGGTGAGGAGCGCCGACCGGGCCTGTCCTGGCGCGGCTTCTGGACCGGCGCTTTCCTCAGTTTCTTCCTCGCCATCGGCGCGCCTTACGCCAGCATGGTCATGCACGCGTCGTTCATGGCCTTCGACTTCAACACCCCCGGCGCCATCTTCCTGTTCCTGGTCCTCATCGGCGGGCTCAACGTCGTCTTCAAGCTCGTGTCGCGACAAGGGCTGGCGGCTGCAGGTCTCGCCGGTTGTGCGGTGGCGGGTTTCGTGGCCTGGTATTGGCCACTGAGCGAAGTCGATCCGCATTCCCCCGGAGTCGTGTTCAACGCCTTTCTCGTCATCTCGGCGATCATCAACCTGCCGCTGACCCTGCGAGGCTCGAGTCTGGCGCTGAATCGTTCGGAGCTCGTGCTCGTCTTCGTCATGCTGCTCATCGTCAGCGCCCTGTGCACGATGGGATTGAGCTATCAGCTGCTGCCGATCCTGACGGCGCTCTTCTATTACGCCTCGCCGGAGAACCACTGGGCGGAGAAGCTGTTTCCGCACCTCCCGGACCGCGCCATCATGGTGGACGACGGCAACGAGAATCGCGCCTTCTACGAGGGCATCGAGTCGACGGGGGGCACGATTCCCTACGACGCATGGGTCGAACCGCTGCTGTGGTGGGGGATATTCCTGCTGGCGCTCTACACCTGCATGGTGTGCGCCGCCGTCATCCTGCGGCGCCAGTGGATGGAGCGTGAGCGCCTGCCCTATCCCCTGACCCAGGTGGGAAGGGCGATGATCGACGGTGAGGAAGATGATCGGCTGGTAAACCGCCTCTTCCGCGACCGGGTCATGTGGGCGGGAGCCGCCATCCCGCTGGTCATCGGGAGTCTGCGGGCGCTCTCCCGATACAACACGGCGTTTCCCTACATAAACCTGAACTGGATCCTTCCCTTCCCGCTGGTACGGGCCTTCGTCAACTTCGCCCTGATCGGCTTTTCCTACTTCATCAACACCCAGGTTGCCGCCGGCATCTGGGTGTTCTATCTGGTGGCGAAGATCGAGCGCAACCTGCTGTTGCTCACGGATATGTCCTCGGTCCAGCGAATCACTTACGGCGTCAGCGATCTGCCCTTCCTGGCCTACCAGGGGGTCGGAGCACTGCTGGTGATGGTACTGGTGGGGTTCTGGGTCGGCCGCGAGCACCTGATCGGTGTGGTCGGCAAGGCGCTGGGGTGGTCGCCGACAGTGGACGACAGCGACGAGACCATGTCCTACCGTGCTGCCGTGGGGGGGCTCGTCGTCGGCTTCGTCATCATGACGGTATGGCTGTGGCTGATGGGGACCAAGGTCTGGGTGGCGCTGCTGTTTCTGGTCCTGGCGATGCTGATCTTCGTCGGCATCACGCGCATCGTCTGCGAAGCCGGTCTGGCAGCTGTGCGCGCGCCGATGACGGCGCCGGATCTGACGATGATGGGACTTGGCTCACAACTGGTCGGCAACTCGGGTGTCCTCGATCTGTCGCTGGCCTACATCTGGTCGGCCGACATCCGCGTGTTCATCATGGCCATGTGCGCCAACGGCCTGAAGCTGATCGAGACGATGGATCTGCGCAGTCGCCGCGCCGTGTTCTGGGGGATCGTGCTGGCCATCTTCATCGGCGCCCTGGGTTCCTGCTGGACGGTCTTCCACCTGGCCTACGAACACGGAGGCATCAACGTCGTCAACTGGTTCTTCAAGGGCAGCCCCGCCGTCGTCTACGACCAGGCGCTGCGCAACCTGGAGAAGCCGGCGGGGATCTACTGGCCGGGTGTCGGGTTTCTGCTGGGGGGAGGCGGGATGATGGGTCTCATGATGTGGGCCAGGCATCGGTTCCTCTGGTGGCCGCTGAACCCCATCGGCTTTCCCATCGGCGGCAACTACATGATGGACCGCGTCTGGTTCAACGTGTTCCTCGCCTGGCTCATCAAGCGGCTGATGCTGCGCTTCGGCGGCGCCTCCGCGTATCGCGCCAGCCAGACCTTCTTCCTGGGTCTCATCGTCGGAGAAGCGCTGTGCAACGGCCTGTGGCTGGTGATCGACTACCTCACCGGCAAGATGGGCAACGTCATCTTCGTTCTCGGTTAGTGTCCTGTCTCAGAAATCCGTCACCATTCGTCCGTCGAGCCATCCCGGCTCGCGGCGTTGCCTCGCTCTGTGTATTCCACCGATACGCAACGTTCGCGCGTCGGGCGCCACGACTCCCTAATCATGTCGACCTATCTCTGAGACAGGACACTAGGAGTTTCTCAGGAAGCACGTTTCATTGCGGCTTCCCGCAGTCCCAGCATGTAGCCGACTGCGAAGATCTTGCCCGTCATCGTATACCCCGTCGGCTCCCCATCATCGCCAGCGCCGTGCAGGAAAGGAGCGTGATCGGGGCGCATGACGCCGGTATAGCCGCTTTCGGCATAAGCCGTCATGGCGGCGAGCATGTCGGTTTTGCCGTTGTCGTGCCAGCTTTCACTGAATTTCGGCACCTGCCCCCGAACGTCCCGGAAGTGGACGAAGTGAATGTTGTCCGCAAACCGGCGGATGGTCGCCGGGATGTCGGCGCCCATTTCTGAGAAGCAGCCCTGGCAGAAGGTGATACCGTTGCAGGGGCTCTTCACAAGATTGACGAGTCGATCGAAGTCGTCGGGGGTACTCATGATCCGCGCCTGGCCGCGCAGCGACATGGGCGGATCGTCGGGATGCATGGCCAGCTTGACGCCCACATCTTCGGCGACGGGGACCACGGCTTTGAGGAAATATTCGAGATTGTCCCAGACGCGCTCCGCCTCGATGGTCGCTCCAGGGACATCGGGGGCCTCGGCAAGCAGATCCGCGTCGAAGCTGCTGACCCAGGAACCGCCGCGCTCACGGGTCGTGTAGGACGTGCGCACGACGCCGACACCCGGGCGCCAGACCATGAAATTGTAGCACAGCGTTGGTACGCCGGCGGCGCCCATCTTGCGCAAGCCTTCCTGGAAGGCCTCGATGCGCGCATCCCGACCTTCGTTGCCGAGCACGACCTCGTCGATGCCCAAGAGCCCCTCCAGGACCGACAGCGACAGGCCGGCGTCTTCGACGCGGCTCTTGAGGCGGATGAGCTCGTCGAAATCACCATCCGGCATGCCGGCGACGACGTCGGTGGCGCCGATCTGCGCCGCGAGCCGCAAGGATTGTTCGGAAAGGGGCTGCAGCACGAGACCGATCCGCATGACACACACACTCCG
>JAYZCA010000096.1:0-6926 GCA_036339235.1 Candidatus Latescibacterota bacterium
GTCTGCAGTCCCTCGGTTTGCCGCGCCTGCAGCAACTGGCTCTCCACGGTGGCACGAGCCTCGGCGAAGGCGGCCTCGTCGATGGGTGCGCGTTCCGTGAGACGCAGCAGGTAGGCGCCGTTGTTCTGCACCACCACGTCACTGATCTGTCCAACGGACAGCTCGAAGGCAACCCCGATGAAACGGCTGCCCCGACCGGCTCCGGGGACGAAGTCGGTGCGCGAGAAAGGCCCGCCCGTACGGACCTCCAATTCGGCGTCGCTGGCGGCGGCAGAGAAGTCCTGGCCGCCGGCCGCGGCCTGACGGACCGCCTCCAGCCGCCCACCGGCAATTTCTGCTCTCGTCGTCGCGCGCAACGCATATTCGACCTGCCGTCGCGCCTCCTCCAGTGGCACCACGCCTTGCGGACGACGATCTTCGAGGCTGGCCACGAAATACCCGGCGTCTGTGCTTCCCACCGGGCTGATCTCGCCGATCTCGCTCTCAAAGAAGCGGCTTGCGATCCACTGCGTACCCACACCGAGGCCGCCGAGATCGCCTCCTTTGCCGATCCAGCTCGGATTGCGCACCTCGAAGCCCTCGATGGCGGCGGCAGCGCTCAGGCCGCGTTCGGCAGCCAGCTGTCGGTAGGACTCAGCCTTCTCCAGCGCCTCCTCCTCCGTCTCGGGGGAGGGCCGGAATTTCAGCAGGATATGACGCGCGCGCACCCGCTCCTCTGGCGATTCGTCGTCGGGGGAAAGTTTCTCTTCGACCAAGATGAGATGCCAGCCGAAGGTGGTCCGCACCGGCTGCGACACCTCTCCAGGGACGAGGGCGAAAGCGGCCGCCTCAAACTCGGGGACCATCGAGCCACGGCCGAAATCTCCGAGCGCGCCCCCGTTGGCAGCGGACACCTCATCCTCGGATACGGCAACCGCCATGTCTGCGAAATCGGCGCCCGCATCGACGATCTCGCGCCGCAGGCGATGCGCCTCCTCTTCGATGGCCGCCGAGTCGGCGGCGCTTGGCAACCTCGGGAACATCACGTAGGACACCCGCACCTGCTCCGGATGCTGCAACTCGGGCTCCATCCTGTCGTACTGAGCCTGAATCCCGCCCTCGGTCAGGTTCACGGCGGATTCGTCGACCGTCGTCGCCGCCACGTAGACGTAGTCGACGGTCACTTTCTCGTTCTGGTCGAGATAATATTGGCGTAGCTCCTGCGGCGTGATCCGCACCGTCTCCAGTAACAGGCTCTGCAGCCGCTGGTTGAGAAGCTGGCTGTGAATCATTCCCTCCACCTGGAGGATGAAGGCTCGGTTGCTCTCGTCCGTGTGCGTATTCGGATTGCTCAGGAACTGCTGGTAGATGGCCTGGTCGAATTCGCCCTCTTCATTCTGGAACGCAGGCAGCTGCTGTACCTCAGGTGGAGGCGACAGACGGGTGAAGTAGGCCAGCTCCTCGTCGGAGACCTGGATGCCCATGCTTTCGATCTGCTGCCGGATGAGGACCTGCGAAACGATCGAGTCCCACACCTCACGCACCAGCTGACCGTCATCGCGCCCCGCCTCGCGCCGCTGCCGGGCGCTGTTGCGCAGGGCCACCTGGAACTGGCGTAGTGGAATCTCCTCGCCGTTTATGGAGCCTACCGCGTCGGTACTGCGTGCGCCGGAAGTGCCCGAGAAATCGGCTCCCCATTCCACGACGATGAGTCCGACGAAGGCGGCGATCACAAACCACATGATCATGCCCGTGCTCTGGCGCAATTTGGTCATCATAAGGCGTCAGCTCTCCTGGTGCGTTTGGCGGGGCGCCGTCGTGTCGTTCCCCTTCGGATCGTCCTCTCCAGGTGAACCGTCGGTCCCCTGGACAGAGTCGTCCTCTGATGGAACACGCAGCAGGCAGGCCACTCGACGCCCGTCCCCGGGGTCGGCCAGTTCGGGAACCACGCGGCTGCAGGCGTCGATCGCCTCCTGACACCGCGGGTGAAACGGGCACCCTGAGGGTACCTGTGAAGGACTCGGTACATCGCCCGTGAGCACGACCCGCTGGCGCCGAACCTCAGGATCCGGAACGGGTACTGCCGACAGCAGGGCGCGTGTGTAGGGATGGGAGGGTGAGTCGTACAGCTGATCCCGGGTCGCCAGTTCCACGACCCTTCCCAGGTACATCACGGCGACGCGGTCGGCGATGTGCCGTACCACGCTGAGGTCATGGGCGATGAACAGATAGGTAAGCCCGAGGTCCCGCTGAATGTCCTGCAGCAGGTTGACGATCTGCGCCTGCACTGACACGTCCAGGGCGGACACCGGCTCATCAGCGACGACGAACTCCGGCTCCACGGCCAGGGCTCGGGCGATGCCGATACGCTGGCGCTGGCCCCCGCTGAATTCGTGGGGAAACCGAGCCACGGCACTCGCCGGCAGGCCGACCATGGCCAGCAGCTCCTCGACCCTGCCCTCAACCTGACGTCCACGGGCCATCCCATGAATCTTGAGCCCCTCGCCGATCAGGGTACCCACTCTCATCCGGGGATTCAGGGAGCTGTACGGATCCTGGAACACGATCTGCATCTTGCGGCGCAGGCTGCGAAGTTCGCGCGCCTCCAACCCCCCGAGATTCCGGCCTTTAAAATACACCTCGCCGGAAGTTGCGTCGAGGAGTCGCAGGATCAAGCGCCCCAGTGTGGTCTTGCCACAGCCGCTCTCCCCGACGATTCCGAGGGTCTCTCCGGGCAGGATCTTCAGGCTGACCCCCTCCACAGCCCGCACCTGCGCTGTCGGTTTTCCCCAGACGCCGCGGCGCACCGGGAAATGTTTGGTCAGGCTCCTGGTCTCGACGATCGGCTCCACGGAATCCTCAGACATCGACCGACCATCTCCGACAACGTACCTCGTGGTCCGCTCCACACTCCTCCAGGCTCTGATCGGTCGCCTCACAAGCCGACTCCGCCAGCGAGCAGCGGGGGTGAAAGCGGCATCCAAACGGCAGAGAGGTCGCCTCGGGCACCCGGCCCGGGATGACCTCCAAGCGCTCCTGGCGGCCATCGAGGTGCGGGATCGAACGCAGCAGCCCGCGTGTGTATGGATGGCGAGGGGAGGCAAACAAATCCTTCGTCGTCGCCGTTTCGACGATCTGCCCTGCGTACATCACGGCCACCCGATCGGCGACTTCAGCTACCACGCCCAGATCGTGGGTGATCAACAGGATTGCCATGTGAAACTCAGCCTGCAGCTTTTCGAGAAGTTCGAGGATCTGCGCCTGAATCGTCACGTCGAGGGCCGTCGTCGGTTCGTCCGCGATCAGTACGTCCGGGCTACAGGACAGGGCGATGGCGATCATCACACGTTGGCGCATGCCGCCGCTGAGCTGGTGCGGGTAATCGTCGACTCGCTGCTCAGGCGCCGGGATGCCGACGAGATGCATCATCTCGATGGCGCGTGCCTTGGCTTCCTGCCGAGAGCCTCCCTGGTGCAGTCGCACCGCCTCCTCGATCTGCCGGCCACAGGTCAACACGGGGTTGAGGCTCGACATCGGCTCCTGAAAGACCATGGCGACCTCGTCGCCGCGCACTTGTCGCATGTCCTTCTCGGGCAGAGTCAGCAGGTCGCGACCGGACAACAGGATCTGCCCGCCGCCGATCCGACCGGGCGGTGCCACGAGGCCCAGGATCGACAGGGCGGTGACGCTCTTGCCACAGCCGCTCTCGCCGACGAGGCCCAGGGTTTCGCCGCGGTCGAGATGGAACGACACCCCATCGACGGCGCGGCCCTCCCCCTCTCTGGTGTGAAACGAGGTGCGCAGGTCCCGCACCTCCAGGATGGGCGAGGCAGCGCCGGTCATGCCGACGCAGTGCCTGCAGTGCGCGGACGCAGACGGAAGGTGTAGGCGTCGTTGGCGTAGATCTCCTCGGCCTGTTGAGCGGCCTGATCCAGTTCGGTGTCGGTGAGCGTCGTCTGTCGGCAGGACAGGCCCAGCCCGTCGGCAAAGGCCTGTGCCAGTTGCGCCGCTACGGCCTCCGTATCGACGGGACCATCGATGCACTCTCCGAGGTGAGTACTGGACTCCGCCAGCGAGGTCTCCGCCGGTGCCGGAGCCGGGAGCATATCCGTGAGCAGCAGATGCTCGGAGCCCGCCAGGATCGACCCGTGCTGCAACAGCGCCCCACGGGTGCGGCGCTGGGCGCTGCCGACGAGTTTGCGTCCACCGCAGGTCAGTTCCCAGCGAGCCGTGCTCGCAAAGCAGGCGCCACGGCGGCCCTGGGCGGGCGACGAGCCGCGCTCGAGACTGGCGTCGACTCCGAAACGACGTAGACCATCGGCCAGGCACTCCCCCAGGATTCGCGACGCCTCCTGCACGGGGTGTGCCGCCGGCCCCTCGCCGTCGGCGCAATGAAAGCTGTAGGTGAGCTCGTTCCAGTGCAGCACGGCACGCCCCCCGGTCGTGCGACGCACGAGGTCAATTCCCAGCGCCCGACATCGATCGACATCGATGGCGTCCTCGACGCGCTGCGCATACCCGATGCTCACCGCGGGAGGACGCCATTCGTAGGTACGGAGAATCGGGCCGGCGCCCTGTCGAGCGGCGTCGAGTAGGATGTCATCGATGGCCATGTTCATCACTGCGCTCATGGCGCCGGTATGCACGAACCGCAGAGAAGGCATGTCGGTGGAGCTTTAGATCTGACCGAGATTCTGCAGGGCGTCGCGGGCAGCCATCTGCTGGGCCACCTTCTTCGACTTGCCCTGGCCGCTGCCCAGCGTCTCGCCGGTAACGCTGACATCGACGCTGAAGACCTTCTCGTGGTCGGGCCCCTGCTCGTCCTGCACCAGATACTTCGGATGGCCGGCGCCGAGGCCCTGCACGTGCTCGAGAAGCTTGCTCTTGAAGTTGATGAAGTCCTCCCGTCGCCCCAGCTCATCGATGTCGTGCAGCACCTCGGCCTCGATGAAACGGCGCGCCGGCGCGAGGCCGCCGTCGATGTAGATCGCGCCGATGACGGCCTCGAAAACGTCGCTGAGGATGGAGTCCTGGTCGGCGCCACCTGCCTCACGCTCCTCGGGGCTCAGCAGGATGTGACGTCCCAGATCGATGGTTCGGGCCCGCCGCGCCAGCACGGCGCGACTGACGGCAACCGACTTCATCTGCGTGAGATCGCCCTCGCGCAGATCCTCGTATCGCCGGTAGAGGAAAGCCGCCACGATCACGTCGAGTACGGCGTCGCCCAGATATTCGAGGCGTTCGTTGGAATCGATGCCGTGGCCATTCTGGGAATGGACCCACGAACGGTGCTTCAGCGCCTGCGCTAGGTGTCTCGGGTCGCGGAAGCGGTAGCCCAGACGACGTTCGGCGGCGCGGACCTGCCGACGATCGAGTTCCGGGATCGACGGCCGCAGGGCGAGATACCCCAGCGCCAGGCGCAGCCAGCCAGCGTATCGGCTGGCCGGTTTTTTGGTGACGGAAATGGCGATCGTCGAGGCCACGTGTCGTCTCAGGCTGCCCGGCCGAAGAGGAGGGCCACGTTGTGGCCACCAAAGCCGAAGGAGTTGTTGAGGGCGACCTCGATGTGTGTTTCTCGTGCCTGGTTGGGCACAAAGTCGAGATCGCACGCGGGATCCGGGGTTTCGTAATTGATCGTCGGCGGCAGCACGCCGTGATGCAGCGCCAGCACGCAGGCGACGCTCTCGATGGCACCTGCCACCCCGAGCAGATGCCCCGTCATCGACTTGGTGGAACTGACGGCGAGTGTCCTCGCATGCTCGCCGAACACGGTCCTGAGAGCCGCCGTCTCGGCACTGTCGCCGGCGACGGTGGAAGTGCCGTGGGCGTTGACGTAGTCCACTCTCTCTGGCTGCATACCGGCATCCCGCAGGGCGATCTTCATGACTCGGACGCCGCCCTCGCCACCTGGCGCCATGTCGGTGATGTGGTAGGCGTCGGCGGTAAACCCAAGCCCCAGAAACTCGCCCAGGACCGTAGCGCCGCGAGCCCGAGCGTGTTCGAACTCTTCCAGGATGATGGGGCCCGAACCCTCACCCAGGACGAAACCGTTGCGATCGGCGTCGAAGGGCCGGCTCGCCGACTCGGGGGAGTCGTTGCGCTGCGCCAGCACGCGGGCGGCGCTGAACCCGGCAAGCGACATCTCCGTGATGCTGGCTTCGGTGCCGCCGGTGACCATCACGTCCGCCTCGTCGTACTGGATCTTGCGCGCCGCCTCGCCGATGGCGTGAGCCGCCGACGCACAGGCCGATACAGTTGTGTAGTTGGGTCCCCGGGCGCCGAGCTTGATGGAGATCATGCCGGCGCACATGTCGCAGATCATCATGGGGACGAAGAAGGGGCTCACCCTGGTGGGTCCCCTGTCGAGCAGCACCGAGTGCTGCCTTTCGAACGTGCCGATGCCGCCGATGCCGGACCCGAAGATGACGCCCACGCGGTCGGCGTCGATCCGATCCATGTCCAGCCCGGCGTTGTCGAAAGCCTGGCTGGCGGCGTACACGGCGTAGTGGACGAAGGGGTCGCTGTGGCGCACCTCCTTACGATCGAGCACCATCCCGGGATCGAAGTCCTTGACCTGGCCGGCGATGTCGACCCTGTGCCGGGAGGCGTCGAAACGGCTGATCGTGCCGACCCCGGAGCGCCCGTTGACGGGGGCATCCCAGTACGTGGCCGGATCGTTGCCGTTGGGAGCCAGTACGCCCAGTCCGGTGATCAGGACCCGCCTCCTCGTCACGGCTGCTCCCTCACCCGACCCGGCCTCGCCCCGTCAGGACTTGGCGTGCTCCTCGAGGTACTTAATCGTGTCCGTCACGGAGATCATCTTCTCGGCATCCTCGTCGGGAATGTCGAGGCCGAACTCCTCCTCGAAAGCCATGACCAGTTCGACCGTATCGAGCGAATCGGCACCCAGGTCATCGACGAAGGATGCTTTATCGGTTACCTGGTCG
>JAYZCA010000097.1:0-5506 GCA_036339235.1 Candidatus Latescibacterota bacterium
AGTCGAACATACGCTGCCTCGAGGACGGACCACTGTCAGACGAAATGCTGCGCAACGCTCGTGACATTTTCGAAGAGCGGTTCGGCGCCGGCTAGCGCAGACACGGATAGGTCGAGAGATTTCCCTCAATAGGGCTTGGCAGAATCTAAGTGCTGCTGTAGCCTGGGGAAACGCAAGATGCTCAATTCGGGGGTATCGAATTCTCAAGTCATTGGTTTACTTTGGGATGTAAGCCGCTTTAGCTCAATTGGTAGAGCACCTGATTTGGGAGCAGGGGGTCGGCGGTTTGAATCCGCCCGCCCCGACCATGCATGAAGCCTCTGTGAGCCAACGGCTTGCGGAGGCTTCTTGTCATGGATGACCATCCGCGGTGTCGCGGCGTCGGTTCAGCGAGAGTTCTTGGCGCTGGTGGCCCGACCACGGTCTATCGGGACAACGGCGTCGACGGCTACCGCGTCTATCGTCGGCTGGAGGACGTCGAGACCCATCTGATCGCCGAGGTCACCCCCGGGGCCGGGTCGTCCCGGAAACTACTTTCGAGCAGCACCTGGATCTCGGCGGCATTGGCGATGGTCGTGCCGAAGTCGTCCGCAAAGACGATCACGTTGTCCGTGGTTTCGTCCGCCAACTCGTTGCAACGGCAACGACTAGATGGCCTGCGCCCAACACGTCGATGCACGGTGTCGAGGAGCTTGTGGAACCGCCATACCTGTTCGGCGATGACATCACCTACACGCTGCATCTCGGGGACGAGCGACGAGAGGTCACGTGCCGACGCCACGCCTTTGCCGGCTGGGTGCAGCGCTATGAAAGGGGCGGATCTGCTGAGCGACGACGGCCTGGTGACAGGCCCGGTGCTGGACGCCAGGGCACACCTGTTGGAGGCGCCCACAATGACCGCGCCGAAGCGGCGCTGCGTGAGGATCCCTTCGCCTTTGTGGGCCGCGCGCCTGACAGGACACTGATGGCGGCAGGGCGTGGAACACCTTGGCATCCGCGGTCCGGCTAGCCGCTGATGGGGACGCGCCAGGTTATAAGAACCGACAGGGCCACGAGAGCCAGCGTCAGCAACAGGGCTGAGCCCAGGGCCAGCAGCTGGACGTGCCTCGAGCGCCGGACGAGAAACCGGCGCCGGTGGTCGTCCTCGACAGGTTCCGTGTCCATCTGGGTGCTGTAGACGCCGCGCATGGCCTGGAGGACGCAGACGCCGGTAGCCGCCTGCAGCAGCGACAGGGTGCTGATCAAGACGGGGACGAAGACGACCATGCGCAGGGCGATGGGTGCTTCCCCGACGGTGAGCAGTGCCGTCAAACCCATGGCGAAGACGATGAACAGGACACCTACGAAGGCGCGGATGCGGATGCCGTCGGGACCGATGTTGCGTTTCATGGTAGCCTCGGTCAATTCGTCACCACGAGATCGAAACCGACGACGTCGACGCCGCCCTGCCCATTCCTGACGCGCACCGTTACCGTGTGCGTACTGGCGTGATGAGGTTCGGGGCGGAAGGTGAGCTGGCCGCTGACAGCGTCGAGCTCGATAAAGTCCGGCCCTTCGTCGAGGAGGAAGGAGATGTCGTCGCCGTCGCGGATCGCACTGAGATAGCGCTTGGGGCCGTCGCTTTCGGAGCGAAGGTCGCCGATGGAGCGAATCGTCTCGAGACCGAGGGTTGTCGTGGTGCCGGCGGAGATCTGCTCGGGCAGCGACGTATGTACGAAGGGGCGTGGCGCCTCGGCGTAGTCGGAGGGGCCGCTGCGCAGGCCCTGGGCATCGATGGCGACGACGCGGTAGAAGGCGCGGTTGCCGGATGCGATCCCGCTGCCGACGACGACGGCGCAGGTATCATCGGTGTCGAACTGGAGGTTGGCCGACATGTGGCGCTTTCCCTTCGGCTCGCTGTGGCCGGCGACGATGGAATAGTCCTCGCGGCTGACGGTGAAGCCACGCTCGTCGCTGCCGTAAACCTCGTAGCGCACCGGTGCAGTCCCCACCGTATTGAGGTGCCAGCGGAGAACGCCCTGGCGAGAATCCCAGTCCATATCGAGGCGCACATCCAGCGGTACGCCTGGAGATCGGGGCGTGAAATTCGCCGTGCGGCTCCATGCTCCCCACAGCCCGTCGGCGTTGCGCGCCCGCACCCGCCAGTAGTAGCGGGTATCCGGGTTCAGCAGACCCTCTTCCGGCACCGTCCACTGCGCCAGCCCCTTCGAGGGTGTGCGGGACACGAGTTTCTCGAACACCGGCGACAGCACCCGCAGATCCGGGTCGGTGCCGAGGCGGATGTGGTAGTCACCGTCCTGGCCGCAGGTATCCGACCAGCGCAACGTCGGCGTCGTGCCGTCGATCGCGGCGCCGTCGGCCGGAGTTTCGGGGTCCGGCGGCGCCGGGGCGGTGAGGTCGTCGCGCTCGCTCCAGGCGTGGGTTACCTCGACTTGCCGGGTCGTGGACTCGTCGGCATACGTCACGTCGTTGTCGCCCACATGCAGCGCCGGAAGCGACAGCGGGGCCATCTGCAACGTCAGCTGGACGCGCAGACCACTGAGCGTAAAGCCGTCGCCCGTCAGGCGCAGGCGCACATCGTAGGTGGGGGGAGAGTCGTGGGCGAAGTGCCGGTCCAGGTCGAGGGTCACTCCGCCGTGCAGGTGGTCAGCCACCACGGCCCAGGCGCCGCCATCCCGCGACAGGTCCACCCGGATCGGTGACCCATCGGCAGTCAGCTCCAGCCTCCCACCGACCATCACATAGGGTGCCAGCAGACGCCAGGTCAGTGAGTCGGCGATGAGTCCTGTAGCGTCGCAACGGGCTCCCTCCGCCGCCTCCGTCCAGCGCTCGCAGGTGTGGTCGATCGGTGGCGACCACACCAGTTCGCCGTTGCAGAAGCGCGGCGGTGGATCGCCGTAGCCGTGGTAGCGACCGCGCTCCTGCCAGCCCCAGACCAGAGCTTCGCCCGGGCGCAGGGTAAGATCCATACGATGGTCGCCGATTCTGGGTCTCGACCCGGCGCGTCCTCCGGTGTGACAGAACAGCGAGGCGGCGGCTTCCGAACGGGTGCGGTCCTCGTGGCTGAGAACGCCGTAGGCGTGGGAGCGCTTCATCAGGTCGTGATCGCGGGAGATTTCCGTCTCGCCGACGATGGTCTCGTTGTCGCGATCCAGCACCAGCAGATGCTCGTCGCTGTCGAGCAGATGCCAGCCGCCGTCGTAGAAGACCTCCGTCGTACAATGCCCGTGGGGCAGGCCGCGACGGATCCTCAGCCCCGCCGCCTGCCACAGATTCGACAGGGTGTAGGCCTCGTCCCAGCACAGGGTGTAGCCGTAGACGTTGAGCATCTTCACCGTGTCCTTGACTTCGTCGTCTGCCGTCGTGCTGTGGTAGCGGTGCCGTCTGGCGAACTCCCAGATGGCGCGGGCTTTGTCGGCGTCGCTCATGCCGGCTTCCAGAACGTCGTCGAGAATCTGCTCGACACAATGCCACCGGCACCGACCGTCGACGTGGATCCAGGGATTGACGACTGCCTCGTCCCCCGTGTTCTCCAGTCGTGTCCACAGGTTGTTCTCCCATGACTGGCTGAAATTGCCGTAGCCCACCGGGTCGCGCAAAGACTGCCCGTCGACGGTGCCGCCGACGTGGACGCGATACCGCGTGTCGGAGTTATCTATGGACTGCGAGTGGCGCCGGGTGGCGTCGTCGGCTGCAGGGGAGGTGGGCGGTTCGATCAGAGTGTCGCTCACGGGCAGGCGTCCTTGGTCAGGTTGATGTGACGCCGCATCCAGTCACGGATGACGACGGCCGTCTCGACGGGAAGTTCCAGGTGCGGGGCATGACCGCACTCGTCGAAGACGTGCAGCGTCGAGTCGGGGATCTCCCCCTCGAAGAGCAGGGCGAAAAGGGGAGGCACGATGCGGTCGTCGCGACCCCACAGGATCAGCGTCGGTGCGTCGATGTCCCGATAGCGGTCCGGAAAGCTGGCGATGTCCTGCGGGATCAGGTTGCGCGCCGACTCGCTGTAGGCGTAGAGCGTGTTCGGTATGCGCAGCAGATCCACGGCATCGTCGAGCAGGTCCCGCGGGATTTTCTCCGGGTCGAAAAAAACCTGGCGGAAGGTCCGGCGTGTGAGGAAGCGCGCGACGCCCGTAGCGAGGGCCAACGGTTGAACCCACGGATGCAGCAACAAGCGCCCGGGCACACCGGCCAGCAACTGGATGTACGGAGGCAGGGTCTGGGCGTGTCCGGCGGCAGCCTCCAGGACGAGGCCGCGGATCCGGGGCCCGCCTGGCCAGGCTGTGCACAACATACGCAGCGCCGCACCACCGCCAAGGGAGCTGCCGACGAGGACGAGGTCGTCGAGGTCGAGCTGCCGGATGAAGGTGCGCAGAAAGGCGACCTGGGTGTCGACGCTATAGCGCTCGTCGTCGGGCAGGTCCCTCAACAGCGGCCGGCTGCTAGCACCGAAACCGATGAGATCCGGAGCGATCACATGAAATCCCGCCGCCACCAGGTGTGGTGTCAGGTACGACCAGGTCCCCCGGTGATCGAACAGTCCATGCAACAACAGCAGGTTGACCTCGGCATGCGGATCACCTGCCTCGGTGTAGGCCATACGTATCGGCGCACCGGACTCATCGCCGCCGACGACGGCAGTGGCACCCACGTCAGTCGTCGTCGGAGGTCGGGCCGTCGGGCGTGACGTCAGCCAGGATGAGGATCTGCCGGCCGCTGATGCGGATGTAGCCCTCGTCCTGCAGCTGTTTGAGGGCGCGCGTCACCGTCTCGCGCGTGGTGCCGGACATGTTGGCCAGCTGCTGGTGTGTGGGGCGCCGCCGGACGAGGATGCCCTCGGGCGAGGTCTGTCCGCCGTCCTCCGCCATCCGCAACAGCGTCTTCGCGACCCGATGATGGACGTCGAGCAGTGCCAGGCCCTCGACCTGGTCATCGGTGCGCCGCAGACGCGACGCGAGTTCCTCGAGGAGAGAAACGGCGATCTGTGGTACGCGTCCGACAAGATCGAGAAAATCTGAGCGCCTGAGCATGAGCAGCCCGGTCTCTACCATGGCGGTGACGTTGGCCGAGCGGGGACGGTCGTCGAGCAAGGACAACTCACCAAAGACCTCACCCTGGCCCAGCAGGGACAGGATGAACTCCTTCCCGTCCTCATGGATGAGGCTGACCTTCACTTGGCCGCTGCGGATGATAAACAGGGTGTCGCCCGTTTCCTCGGCGAGGATGATCGGCTGTCCCTTGTCGAAGGTGCGAGAGAATGTCAGCGCGGCGAGGGCCTCTATCTCGGGGTCTCCGAGACAGTCGAAGAGGGTGACCTTACGGAGGAAAGTAGCGTTCGACATAGAGGCAGGCGGGAGATGGGGAGGAGCCTAGCGCGTCACCATTGTAAAGAGAGCGGCGCTAGACGGCCAACTATTGGTGGGTGCCATCGCCTCAAGAATGCCAGATAGCACGTGGCCGCGGCAGCAGGATGGTGAAATCGCGGTCGCCGAATTTCCCCGCCCAG
>JAYZCA010000098.1:0-4635 GCA_036339235.1 Candidatus Latescibacterota bacterium
CGATGCCCGCATTGTTGACCAGGATGTCGAGTCGGCCAAACTCTTCGATTACCTTGGAGAAGGCTCGATCCACCTCTTCCTCGCGGGACACGTCGGCCTCCACAGCCAGGGTGCCGGAGCCGATCTGTGCAGCAGCCCGGGTTGCGGCGGCCCCATCGATGTCGACGATAGCGACGTGCGCCCCTTCCGAGGCGAGGCGCCGGGCGATGGCGTTGCCGATACCCTGGGCCGCACCGGTAACCACGGCGATCCGGTTCTGCAGAGGTTGCGAATTCATGGTGTCAATGTAACCGCAGCACCCGCGTCAAGCCACCGAAGGAGGCTCTTGGTGTACCATCCAGAAACTCTCGATGTCCAAGGCAAGACCATGCACACCCTCGTGTTCGAGCCCGAAGGCGCAGGCCCGCATCCTGGCCTGGTCATCGCCCAGCATCTGCCCGTCGCCGAGCGCCTGGAGAAGGACCCCTTTACAATCGATGTAGGCAAGCGCTACGCGCAGGCGGGTTATGTCTGCGCCATTCCGTTCCTCTTTCACTGATGGGACGAAGACGAAGATGTGGCGGTCAAACGGGTGGCCTTCCGCGACGACTGGACGGTTGCCGATCTGGACGCTGCGTTAGCGTTGCTGGCAGGCATGGACTCGGTGGACGAAGACCACATCGGCATCCTCGGCCACTGCTGGGGCGGTCGCGTCGCCTGGCTCGGTGCCTGCAGCAACCGGGGATTCAAGGCGTGTATCGTGTGTTACGGCGGCCGCGTCAAAGTCGCCTTCGCCGACGGCGAAACGCCGCCCATCGATCTGGCCGAGCGCATCGCCTGCCCCGTGATGGGTGTTTTCGGCAACGAGGACAAGGGTCCGTCACCAGATGATGTCAACGACTACGAGGCGGCTCTGCGGCTGGCGGGTGTAACGTGCGAATTCCACCGCTACGATGGCGCGGGCCACAGCTTTCAAGACTCGGGGAACGCCGAGCGTTATCGCCCGGAGCAATCCGAAGACGCCTGGGCGAAGTCGCTGGATTTTCTCGCCAGGAACTTGAACCAGGAAGGAGAAACAGATGAATGACCAGGAGCACATCGAGCTGAGCCGGCGAGATTTTATCACCTACGGGGCAGCCGGAGTGGCGGCGTCGCTGACGGCTGGCACGCTTTCGACCTCCGCAGCCGACGCGGAGAGCAGCGGTGACGCTGGAGCGAGAACGGGTGACGGTGTAAAGGAAACCACCATCCTCGAGCTGCAGCAGTCCATGGCATCCGGAGAGCGGACGGCCCGGTTTCTGACGGAGGCGTATCTCGAACGAATCGAGGAAATCGACAGCGCCGGGCCATCCCTGAACAGCGTGCTGGCCCTCAACCCAGATGCCCTCGACATCGCTTCCGCCCTGGACCGCGAGCGCCAGGAGCGCGGTCCCCGTGGCGCCCTGCACGGCATTCCCGTGCTCCTCAAGGACAACCTCGAGACAGGTGATCGCATGGCCACAACCGCCGGGTCGCTGGCACTGGCTGGTTCGGTAGCGGCGCGAGATTCTTTCGTTGCCGAACGGCTGCGGGGGGCCGGTTGTGTGCTTCTCGGAAAGGCCAACCTGAGTGAATGGGCCAATTTCCGCTCATCGCGCTCTACCAGTGGCTGGAGCGGCGTCGGCGGGCAGACTCGCAACCCATACGCCCTGGACCGCAATCCCTGTGGTTCGAGCTCGGGTTCGGGTGCGTCGGTGGCCGCCAGCCTGTGTGCAGCCGCCATCGGTACGGAGACCGACGGGTCGGTGGTCTGTCCGGCCAACGCCAACGGCATCGTCGGTATCAAACCGACACTGGGCCTGGTCAGCCGCGCCGGCATCGTGCCTCTCGCGCACTCGCAGGACACGGCTGGAACCATGGGGCGTACCGTGGCCGACGCGACAGCCATGCTGACGGCGATTGCCGGGGCAGACTCGCGGGACGACGCTACGGCGGCGAGCGCACAGCATCCGGCTGACTTCGCTGCGTTTCTGTTGCAGGATGGTCTGCAGGGTGCTCGTCTGGGCGTGGCGCGCAACTACACGGGATTTCACGAGAAGTGTGAGGCGCTGCTGGAGGACGCGCTGGCGGCGATGCGCAGCGCCGGGGCCCGGGTCATCGATCCGATCGAGCTGCCCCACAGGGGTGACTATGGCGATGCGGAGTACGAAGTCCTGCTCTACGAGTTCAAGGCAGACCTCAACAACTACCTGGCTCAACGTCCCAGCGTTCAGGTGAAATCATTGGCCGACCTCATCGACTTCAATCGTAGTCTTGCCGACGCGGAGATGCCGTATTTCCAACAGGAGGTCTTCGAAGAGGCGCAGGAAAAGGGCGACCTGACCGAGGCACCCTATCAGGAGGCATTGGAAAAATGCAAACGGCTCGCAGGTACCGAGGGGATCGATGCGGCGTTGAAGAAGGACGGCCTGGATGCCATCGTCGCCATCACCGGCGGACCCGCATGGCTCACCGATCTGGTTATCGGAGACCACTTCCTCGGTGGTTGCTCGCAACCGGCGGCTGTGGCCGGCTATCCGCACGTCACCGTGCCCATGGGCTACGTCTTCGGACTGCCGGTGAACATCTCTTTTTTGTCGACAGCCTGGAGTGAGCCCACCCTCATTCGCATAGCCTACGCCTTTGAACAGCTCACTCAGCACCGGCAAGCGCCGCGCTTCCTGCAGACGGTAAATCTGAATGCCTGACACCAAGGACCAGAACGGCGCCGGACGGCGTCATCGATCGCCTACCTGCACAGGAGGTGATCATGGAGCCGTGGAATGTAGGGTTGGCCGTAACCACACCGTTTCGGCCACCGAAACCCACACCCACCGTAGTATCGAGCCGGTGGCGGAGCCGCTGACGGCTCACGTGGGCCCCGCCGGGGCCCCTCAAGCAATTGCAGAAAGGCCCTCCATCCAGCGCGGATGGGAGTCTTTCTCTGTTAGGGAGAAGAAGCGATGAGCAAGTGGCAGCCGGCAGACGGTCGCTATTCGGCCATGACCTACAATCGCTGCGGGCGCAGTGGCCTAGAGCTGCCAGCATTGTCCCTGGGTCTGTGGCACAACTTCGGCAGAGTCGCCGATTTCGACACAGCAACAGCCATGGTACGCCGGGCATTCGATCTGGGTATCACGCACTTCGACCTGGCCAACAACTACGGTCCGCCCCCCGGTTCGGCGGAGGAAAGCCTCGGCCGGATCCTGCGCCAGGACCTGGCTGCCCACCGTGATGAGCTCATCATCTCCACAAAGGCGGGATGGGAAATGTGGCCCGGTCCGTACGGGGACCTCGGCTCCCGAAAGTACCTCATTGCCAGTCTCGACCAGAGCCTGAAGCGGCTGGGCGTCGACTACGTCGACATCTACTACCACCATCGCCCCGATCCGGAGACCCCTCTGGAGGAGACGATGGGCGCCCTCGATTACGCGGTGCGTTCCGGCAAGGCCCTCTACGCCGGCATTTCATCATATGACCCCGAACGCACACGCAACGTCGCCGCCCTGCTGCGCCAGCTGGGTACGCCCTGCCTGATCCACCAGCCCTCCTACAGCATGCTCAACCGTGGAATCGAAAACGGGCTGCTCGGGACTCTTGCCGACGAGGGCATCGGCTGTATCGCCTTCTGTCCACTGTCCCAGGGTCTGCTTACGAGCCGCTACCTCGACGGCATTCCCGAGGACTCTCGCGCCGCCAGCCAACACGGCTCCCTGCAGCGCGACAAGATCACCGAGTCACGAGTGGCGCAGTTGGGACGCCTCAACGACATCGCTCGGGCCCGCGGGCAGACCCTGGCGCAGATGGCCCTGGCATGGGTCCTCAGGCACCCCGAAGTCACCACCGCTCTGATCGGCGCCAGTCGGCCGGCGCAGATCGAGGAAAACGTGGGTGCCGTGAGCGGCCCTGCCTTCAGCGCCGAGGAGCTGGAAAAGATCGACACGATCCTGTCGGAGTCGGACTAGGGAAGACGGTGATCATCGACGCCCACACGCACCTGTTCGCACCCGACGCCGAGCGTTATCCCGTCGATCCGCTGGCCTCCTATCGCCCCGAGGTGGAAGGTTCGGTCGAACTGCTGCGCCTGCAGATGGACGAGGCTGGCGTCGATCGTGCCCTGACGATCTCACCCTGGCCGTACCGGTGGGACATGAGCTATGTGCTCGACATCCTGCCCGAGAACCGGAACTGGCTTGCCGTGGGTGTGCTCGTCGATCCCTTCAGCCCCGATGGTCCTGACCTGCTCACACGGTACGTCGACGAATACGGCGTCTGCGGGCTGCGGATCCAGGGGCGCATTCTCAGAATGGAGCCCCTCGACCAGCCAGCCACGACGCCGCTGTGGCAGAGGGCATCCGATCTCGGAATTACCCTCGATGTGAACGCATCTCAGCTGGAGTACTCCGCTGTTGCCAACCGGGCCCGCCAGTTCCCCGACCTGCGGATCGTCCTCGACCACTGCGGCTACGTGTCGTCGGACCTGTACCCATCCGAGCCCCACGTGGAGCCGGTGCTGCGAATGACCGAACACCCCAACGTCTTTGCCAAGCTCTCCTTCGTCGGCGCCGCCAGCTCGCAGCCCTATCCTTGCGACGATGTCCACTGGATGGTGCGGCAGATCGTCGATGCCTTCGGACC
>JAYZCA010000099.1:0-5619 GCA_036339235.1 Candidatus Latescibacterota bacterium
CATGGATGTGTCGCGCCGGGTCGCCGTCATTCCAGGTGTCTATCAGATGCGCATCGGCGAGACCCGCAAAGGATGGGCTCTGCTGGCGGCACAGGCGGTGAGTCTGACAAGCGCCTTCGTCTACCGCTCCAGCTCGAACGACTGGTACGATCAGTATCAGAACCTGCAGGCGGGGCTGCTCGAGAGTGACTACACGTTCTACTTCACCAAGGCCCAGGACCGGCGCACGAAGAGCAACCGACTTTTCTGGCTCGCCGGGGCGCTTTACGTCTACAACTGGGTCGACATCCTATGGCTGGGCGGTGCCTCCGGCATGGCCTACCAGCCGCCGCCCACATCAAGACTCACGGTGGGCGTAGGCGACGGTTTGCAGCCTCTGTTGCGTCTCACACATCGGTTCTGAGGATCCATGAGACGCAAGATGACACACATGGCTATCGCCCTGATGGCTCTGACCCTGGCCACGGCCTGCGGTGATCTGAGCCGCGACAATCCGGTCGACCCGGTCGTCAACGGCGGGCAGAATCTGGGCGATCAGTTGCTGGGGGCGTGGAGCGGCAACGATGCCGGGAAGAACGAGATCTATACCTTCACAGCCGACGGTCGCGTCGAGTTGCGCGACTTCACCAGTCTCACCGGCGGCACCGTGGATCGTAACGCGACCTTCCCGACGACGCGCGTGCGCATCTTCGCCGGCACCTACACGCTCGTGGGCAACCTGCTGGCCATGTTCTTCACCCAGGCCCAGTCGAATGACCCTGACGACGTGGTGCGGGCCCCGTCGACGCAGAAGATCATGGAGATCAGCATCCGCCGAGACACCCTGACGTTCACCGAATCTGACGGCAAGCGCTTCTACACCCGGCTCCAGTAGCCGCAGTCGCTGTCCCCGCGTATATTACGGCCCGAGCAAACCACCACTTCATCCACCCTCTCCCCGGGGGAGCATTTCGTTGGGCATCGTCGTCCTCGACTTCGGCGGTCAGTACGCCCATCTCATCGCCAACCGGCTTCGGCGCCTGAACGTGTGGGCCGAGATCCGGCCACCTGACACACCCCTCGACGACTTGCGCCACGCCGACGGTCTCATTCTGTCCGGCGGGCCTTCCAGCGTATACGCCGATGACCGGCCTCCCTTCGAGGCAGCGGTCCTCGACGCGGGACTTCCCATTCTCGGACTGTGCTACGGCCACCAGCTGTTGTGCCACAGCCTCGGGGGCCAGGTGGAGCCGGGGGATCGTATGGAATTCGGCGCCGCAGCACTGGAAGTTACCGCCGCTACGGGTGTGCTCGCCGGTCTGCAACGCACCGAGCGTATCTGGATGAGCCACCGCGATCTCGTGCGTGGTGTTCCCGAAGGCTTCGAGATTCTCGGCCGTACCGATGACTGTCCGGCCGCCGCCATGGGTCACGCCGAGCGACGCATCTACGGCCTGCAGTTTCATCCCGAGGTAACGCACACAGAGTCGGGAATGAAGATCCTCGACAACTTCATCGATCTGTGCGGCTGCGACCGGGACTGGACGATGGAAAATTTCATCGAACTCGAGACGAAGCGCCTGCAGAAGCAGACGGAGGGCCGCAAAGTCTTTCTGCTGGTCTCCGGCGGTGTCGATTCCACCGTCGCTTTTCTGCTGCTGAATCGCGCCCTTGGCGAGGACCGGGTGCTGGGGCTGCATATCGACAACGGCTTCATGCGCAAGGGCGAGACGGCGCTGGTCATGAGACTGCTGAACGAATCCGGGTTCACCAACCTCGAGGTCGTCGACGCCAGCGCCGAGTTTCTGGCGCGCGTTGAGGGTGTGGCCGAGCCCGAACAGAAGCGGCTGCACATCGGCGAGGAGTTCATCGAGGTGCGAGACCGCGAACTTGCCAGGATGAACCTCGATCCCGAGGAGTGGCTGCTCGGGCAGGGTACGCTCTACACGGACACGATCGAATCGGGGGGCACGGTCCACGCCGAGGTCATCAAGACCCATCACAACCGTGTGGGTGTGATCGAGCAGTTGCTCGCCGAGGGTAAGGTCGTCGAGCCACTGGCACAGCTCTACAAGGATGAGGTGCGCGCCCTGGGAGAGACCCTCGGCATACCGCACCATCTCGTGTGGCGTCACCCCTTCCCGGGTCCGGGACTGGCGGTGCGCTGCCTGTGCGCCGACGGTGCCACAATTCGGGCCGCGTCGACGAACGGCAGCATCGATGCGGAGGAACTGGCAACGGTTGCCGCGTCGGCTCTCAGCGGCACGGGTCTTGACCTCGATGTGCTGCCGCTGCGCAGCGTCGGCGTCCAGGGCGACGGGCGCACATACGCCCATCCCGCGGTGCTGACTCAGGGCGACACGGCGGCCTTCTTTCCGGGTGAGGATGGCGCGGCCACCTGGGACGACCTGGAGCGTATCTCAACGGACCTGACCAACAGCACGCCCGGGATCAACCGTGTCCTGTTCCAACTGGGTCCGCAAAGACGAATCGGACAGCGATTGCGCGAAGGATTTCTGACGCGAGAGAGGCTCGATCTTCTCCGTGATGCCGATGCCATCGTGATGGACGCGCTGGACGGCCATGACCTGATGGCACAGGTGACGCAGATGCCGACGGTGCTCGTGCCGCTGTCGTCTGACGGGAACGCGGAGAGTATCGTGTTGCGGCCGATCACGACGGATGACTTCATGACGGCGAGGTTCGACCGGTTGCCGACTGCGTTCTTACGGGAGGTGACGGAGGCGATTCTGGGGCTGGAGGGTGTGGAGGCTGTTTACTACGACGTGACGCACAAACCGCCTGGGACTGTGGAATGGGAGTGAACGAGGAGTAGGTCGGGCTCCGCGTGAGCCTGCGACGCCCATCGCTTCGGGCCGCGCCCTTCCTCACGGCCGGATCGAACGCCGCATCCTGCGGCTCGATCCGTCGGCGCCATCCTGGCGCCAACCCTCCGGGGCCTGACTGTTCGGAAGGACTGCCTACGCTAAGGGCGTCTCCGGCTCCCGCGAAGCCCTCCACTAACGTCCGTCCTATTTGAATGACTTTCGGCGCTCGACGCCCGATCATTGATCGACGAGTGTTCAAGCGCCTCGCTACCGGTTGATCATGCCTGGCTCGCGGCGCTCTCGGGCTGATCTCTAACCGGCGGATGTCCAGGCGCCTCGCCACGCGATCGCAAGCGATCGCTGTGGCCGTTCGCCCTACTGAACCAGGAAGTACTTGTTCTTGCCGCGCCGAATCACCGTGTACTTGCCGTGGAGGCCTTCTGACTTCTTCACCGTGTGGGTTTCGTCTTTGCAACGGTCGCCGTTGAGGGAGATGGCGCCCTGGGTGATGTCCTGTCTGGCCTGGCGTTTGGATGAGGAGGCGCCGGCGGCGACGAGCAGGTCGACGAGGCCCTGTTCGTCGGCTTCCATGGTGTGTGTCGGCACGTCGTGGAAAGCCTGTTGTAATTCGTCCTCCTGCAGCTCTTTCAGTTCTCCACAAAACAGGGCGTGCGAGATGCGCTCGGCTCTGGCTGCCGCCTCCTTGCCGTGGACGAGGGCCGTCACCTCCTGGGCGAGGGCTCGCTGCGCCTGGCGGGCGCCCGGGTCGGCGGTAGTCGCCTCTTCCAGCTGTCGGAGGTCGTCGACACCGAGGAAGGTGAAGACCTTCAGGTAGTCGACGACGGAGCGGTCGTCGGTATTCACCCAGTACTGGAAAAACTCATAGGGTGTGGTGCGCTCCGGAGAGAGCCAGACGGCGCCCGCCTCGGTCTTGCCGAACTTGGTGCCGGCGGCGGTGGTTACCAGAGGGCAGGTCAGGCCGAAGGCGCTGCCACCGACGGCGCGGCGGATCAGGTCGGAGCCGGCGGTGATGTTCCCCCACTGGTCCGAACCTCCGATCTGCAGTTCGCAGTCGTGGCGTCGGTAGAGCTCGAGGAAATCGCAGGCCTGCAGGATCATGTAGCTGAACTCGGTGTACGTGATACCCGTCTCCAGGCGCGATTTCACCGATTCCTTGGCCAGCATGTAGGGCACGGGGAAGTGCTTGCCCACGTCCCGCATCAGCTCGATGGCACCCATCGAACCCAGCCAGTCGTAATTGTTGACCATCTGCGCGGGGTTGGTCTTCGAGTCGAAGTCGAGGAAGGGCTCCATCTGGGCGCGGATCTTCCTGGTGAACTCCTCCACCACCTCCGTCGTGTTCAGTGCCCGTTCCTGCGCTTTGCCCCCGGGGTCGCCGATCATACCGGTGCCGCCGCCGACCAGAGCGATGGGCCGGTGGCCGGCGCGTTGAAAGCGCGTGAGGATGAGCAAGGTGGCCAGGTTGCCTACGGTGAGGCTGTCGGCGGTGGGGTCGAAACCGCAATAGAGGGTGATCGGCCCCCTTGCCAGCCGTTCGGCGAGGCCGTCGGCGTCGGTGATCTGGTACAGCTGGCCGCGGAACTCGAGTTCTTCGAGCAGGGTCATCTGGTATCTTTCTCAAGCGGACATGAAAAAGCCCCCGAGGAGGGACGTGATCGAGTTGGTCTCGACGTCCGTCCTCGGGGGCCGCAATGTGTGCCGCGCACGGTCGGCCGACCGCTTCTCAGCCTACCTCCGTCGCGCCCCAGCGAGGACGGGTCTGATTTCGCAGTAAGCTCGGTATCGGCGATGATCGCAGTTCATGCGCACCAATATAACTTCAGCCGGCGGCGTCGGCAAAACGCCGGCGCGAGCGCCAGATGGCGCTTGTAGGGGGTTTCGATGCCGTGCTGGCGGCACAGACGGCTGAATGCCTGCACGGTAATCCCGAGGGCGTGGCTCGCGTCCTTGTTACTCCTGTTACAGGTGGGCCACGCGCTCGACCTGGTCGAGAGGTGTCTTTCGCATCGTGATCTCATCAGCTCCAATCTCTGAAAAAGGTCCCAGAACGAAAAAAACCCACCTCACCCGGAGCCTGAGCCGGGGAGAGGGAAACCCCAAAGGCTACGGGCGAGGCGGGCGACTTGGGGAGTCCTTCAACTCCCGGACTGGTCGACGGTCCGCTCTGCTGGAACCTTATGGTTTTTTGATCAGGCCAGTCGCAGGTACAAAGACAACACAGGCCACTCGTACGATGTCAAGGCGTTTCGCTCCAGGAGGCGGTCTGATTATCTTCAGAGAGTCGAATAACCCAAGGCTGAGCACGGGCCGCGAGCTGACAGGGGAGCCGAACATGGCCAAAGATCGTGCCAAGGTGCTGAACCAGATCGTCCGCAAGATTCCGCTGTTCATGGGACTGTCCCCGTCGCAGATGGACATCATGCTGAAGGTGTGCCATGTGAAGCCCTTCGAAGCCGGGGAGGTGATATGTGCCAGCAATACAGACGCGACGGTGGAGGCAGGCAGCGGAGAGGAGGCGCTGGAGGCACTCGGGCAGCAGCCGGCCGACCTGGTGATCACCGATATCCGCATGGACGGACATGGGCTGTTGGATAAGGTCAAGGAGCAGTTTCCGCAGTTGCCGGTGCTGGCCATCTCGGGGGTCGTCGACGGTGACGAGATGCGGCACTACGCGTTCGACGGAGTCATGGAGAAGCCGCTGGACATCGAGGAATTACGTGACCTGGTGGATGAGGCAGTCGAGAGGTAGACGTACCAATTGCGGTTGACCGCAGAGGAGGGATTCGATGCA
>JAYZCA010000100.1:0-6050 GCA_036339235.1 Candidatus Latescibacterota bacterium
AGCGGTGTGCCCACAGCCTCGGACCAGACACCATTCCAGTTGTCGTAGAGTACGGTGCCGTCGGGGCCGAGAGGTTCAGCGCGATGCCGGTCGACCAGCGGCCCCACCAGAATCGTTCGTTCAATCGCCTGCCGGTAGGGAACCGCCGTGACCAGTCCCGACAGGACGGCGCCGATTCCGCCGACCTTGTAGATCGCCTCGTGGGTGACATGAACACTGATGGTCATGGGCGACTCCGGGTGAGGTAGAACGGACTGCTCCAGGCGCGATTGCCGTCGGACTGCGTGAGGCGCACGTAGTAAGGCTGCGTAGCCGCACCCGGCGGCAGCGGTTCGTGGTAGTCGAAACCGCAGTCCCGGCCGCTGCCCAGTGGCAGGTACTCGACCTTAATCTGCAGGTCGACACCGCCGGCGACGTGTACGTACGGCTCGGGCTCGATGTCGGCCAGGCGCACCCGGAAGTCGGCGATGGCGGAATGAAACTCGATGACGGCCTCTGGAGAAGCTTCGACGTCGAGAATGACTCCGTCCTCGTCGCCGGAGGTCACCGAGCGCCATGTCACACTCGTGTCGGTCTGCTCGACGATACCCTCGCTGGCGCTGTCGAAGGCATACCCCCTGGCTGCGCGGATGACACCCGCAGACAGCGTCAACTCGCCGTCCCATGTGGCGATGCGATCCCGCCCCTTGATCATCGCGCCACTCCAGACGACGCGTACTTGGCTCCGGTCACGGGTTACGGTCTCCGGCCAGCGATAGACGCACTCGAGTCCACGCATGACGCGGATCTCCTCCACCTCGTCGGTGCCGACGGCGTGCACCCGGAGATGCAGTTCATCGCTGACGAACGCCTCGCCGATGCAGTGCCTGGTCCCGTCGTCATCGGTGGCCTGCACGTCGAGGATGATACGTGGCCCGCTGGTGGCGTAACAGTGCCTGGCATGTAGCGCCCGCCACACCCCCTCCCGCGTCAGCTCGTCGGCCAGCAGGCACGTCATGCCGCCGTACACACCGAAGGAGGAGGAGCCCGGATAACTGGCCCCGGGTCGTCCCTTGTGATCATCGCTGCCACCGGTAAAGCCGACCCGATAACCCCGCTCGATGGCCTCCTGCAGAAACCACTCGAACTGCCCCCAGGCCGAGGTGATCTCGATGACGGGTTCCAGCTCGGGATCGTGAAATTCGAGGTTGGCAGGTCGCCCCCCGATGTGAGGTACCACAAGTGCGGGCCCCCCACCCGTCTTCAGCTGTTCGAACAGCTCGCCCACCGGGTATCGGTCCGACTCCACGTCGTGGAGATCGGGCACCTGCCAATGGCTGGTTCGGTGGATCGGCTGACCGTCTTCGAGGTAGTAGACGTTGCGATCACCGCCGGCCGGCGTCGTGGCCGACCACTCGTATCCGGGAAACACGACGAAGCGACCCGGCTCGTGGAACTCGCGTGCGCAGCGACCGAGGCGCTCCCAGAAGGTGGTGGTGATCTGAAAGTCGTTACCTTGATGTCCGGCGAAGTCGACAAAGGCGATGTCGCGCGCAAAAGTGAAGTAGTCCTCGACGCTGTTGGTGCCCACCGTCTCTTCGCTCTGGCCATGCAGGTCGCCCCAGAAAGGTCTCAACGGTTGGTGGGCACGAACGCACTCGATAGGGTTGCTCTCCCCCGAGAGCCTTCCGGCAAGACCGGCGCACGCAGCGATCGTGAAGGTCTCCACAGCGCCAGCGCGAACGCCTTCGAGGCGCTGGGCTCCCCCCTCGTGGCCGTCAAAAGCCACCGTCGTCGGCAGACCGGTGACACCTGCTGGCGCCTCGAGGGCCACCCGACCGCGGTAGCCGACGGCGGGGTTCCCCCACTCATCCTCGAGCTTCACGCCCAGCGCGAAGTCCTCATCCACTGCCACCCTCGTCGGCGCCAGCAGCACAAGTCGGGCTGCCACATCGGGCACGATCTCGATCTCGGGCTGCGCCTCGATCTCGACGAACTGACCGGTGCCGAAGGCGTCGACGATGACCTTGAACTCGAAGGTGTGCTCGCGGAACGTCTGCGCTACCGTACCCGGTGAGCCCGCAGTGGGATCTCCATAGACGACGGCGATCGTGTCGCCTTTCGCCAACGCCCACTCGGCAACGTCGATGACGAGACACTTCTGCCAGGGGCGGACGTAACCCTTCGGGTCCCAGCGGTGCGTGACACGACCATCGCCACTGTGGGTCACCGAATAGTAGTTGAGCCCCGCCGGATCGTCGTGCTGCGGTTTGCCCCAGTCGGTGGCGAAACGCCAGGCGATCTTGAGGGTGCCGCCATCGTCGATGCCGTACTCACCGACGTGGTAGATTAGGGTCCATGTACCGATCGTACCCGCCGTCACCGGCCCATCCGGTGTCAACTCCGCCCATCCGTAGTACTGGCGCGCGTCGTGCGACATTCGTGAAATTTGTTCCGTTTCGAGTCTCGTGAGCAGGAGGGTAGTATAAAAACCGGTGTGTCCTGGGTCACGCCACAGACCTTTGCCGACCCCCGATTTTCTGGGTATCCTTTCCACTCCCTTCACGCCATCGAGAACCCGCCACTCTTGTGACGACAGTTCAAGCCCATATCATCGAACCCGCAGGTGTCACCCGGCGCGCCTGGCCGGTCACATGTGGACTGCCCTTCGCTCCCGGAGAACTGCGGGACGCGTCGCGCATCCACGTGCTCGATTGCGAGGACCGGCTTCTTCCAGCCTGCACCTCCACTCGCGCCATATGGCCGGACGGCTCGATCCGATGGGCCCTCCTCGACCTGCAAACCGATATCGACGCCCAAGACAGACTCGACCTGCACGTTGACACCGACGGTGAGGGCTCGATTCCCGACACGGGCCTGCACGCCCAGGTCCGTGACGACGTCATCGACGTACTCACAGGTGAGATGGCTGTCCGGGTGGCGCGTTCCGGGCCGCGCCTGGTGCGTTCTGCCTCGCGCGGCCAACGCGAGTACCTGCGTCCCACCGACGACGGCGCCGACCTGTTGGCCTGGGAGAGAGGCAGCGGTGCCCCTTTCGGTGGCGTCGTCGAAGGCGCCGAGGTCGAAGAGTCGAACCCCCTCCGTCTCGTGATCCGCGCCCACGGCAGCTTTCGCCGCGACGGTGAGCGACTCTTCGGGTGGATCGCGCGGCTCACGTTCTTTGCCGGCCACTCTGATTTCCGCATGCAGTTCACCTTCGTGCATGACGAGACGACACGCTCCGACCTCCATCTGCGGCGCCTCCTGTTCCACCTGCCCCTGGCGCTGGCGCCGACAGGACGCCGGGTTCACTTCGGTTCCTTCGAGGCCGGCTGGCAGTTGACGCCCGCCGTGCCAGCCGACAGCGGCACCGTCGAGCTGACCCAGTGGAACCTCGAGCGTCACACACTCGTCTGGGGCACCGGCGCTGACCGTCTGCGCCTCGACCGGCGCACCAACGCCCTCGGCTGGCTGCACGTGGAAGACGCTGATGGTGCCGTCACTCTGAAGCTGCGACGGCCCTGGCAGAGTTATCCCAAGTCGTGGACTTACGATGGCGACCGCCTCGGTCTCGAGTTATTCCCGGACCTGTCAGGCTTTCGGAGCCCCGACGTCGAACCCGGTCGTCGCTGGACGGAGATCGATTACACCGGCGGCGTCACGCATGACCAGCCTCTGCGTGTGCCCCAGGGCATGGCACGAACCCACGAGATCTTTCTGCGCTTCGGTGATCCTGTCGACGCAGGCCAGGACATCGACGCTTTTGCCCTGGCCGTCGAAATGCCGCTGCTGTTGCAGTTGCCGTCGTCGCGCTGGGGAGATACGGGAGTCTTTGGCCCCTTCGCCGCCTTCAGCGACCAACGCTGGCCCCTGGAACTGAAGCTGCGACGTTTCTGCCGTGCCCCGAATGGCCGCGGCATCGTCAACGACGGCGACGAGGTCCGTCTCGAGACACTCGCCGATGGCCGTACCGTCACGCGTACGACGGAGAATCTCGCCTACGAACTGCCCCGCTCCCTGCTGCGCCAGTACCTGCGCTCCGGTGATCAACGCCTGTTCTGGGAGGGCGAGGCATCGGTCCGTCACCTGATGGACGTGGATACCGTCCATCTGTCCACCGAGCACCCGGATTGGGTGGGTGGCCCGTATTTCGAATGGTCGCAGAACCACCACTACAGCAACACTGACGAGACCGAGTTGATGGGTCCGCGTACGAGTCATACCTGGCTTGGCTCGCTGCTCGACTACCACTTCCTCACCGGCTGTCCTCGTGCCCGCGAGGTGGCCGAGATGTGCGCCGATTACTGCCGCCGCGCCGCGCCGTACGCATGGAAGGAGCAGCTGACACGCGATGTTGCCGCCGAGGCGCTCCAACAGTGCCATTGGCCGTTCTCGACGCGTGTCGTCGGCTGGGCCCTCACCGGCATGGGGACTTATTACGACGCTTTCCCCGAGGATCGCTTCCTCCCCGCCATGGAGGCTCTCGTCGATCTGCTCGAGGTATGGCAGGACGAGGACGGACGCTGGCGCGACCAGATCGGCAGCCACAATCGGGGCGCCACGCCCTTCATGATCTCTGGTGTACTGCAGGGCCTGCAGCTCTACCACAAGGCGACAGGTGACCGCCGGGCGCGGCGTATGGTGCTGGCCGGCGCCTCATTCCTGGCGCGACAGGGGCGCACGCGGGAGGGAATCTTCTACTACAAAGAGTCCCCCATCAGCGATGATCCGCACGCTTCCACCGTCATGTGTCTGCCGGCGCTGGCCTGGGCATACGAAGAGACCGGGGACGCCGAGATTCTCGACGCCGGGCATCGGCTCTTCCGCTGGCTCATCGATGAGGGAGGCGTAGCTACATACATGCTGAAGGATCTGTTCGCCTTCATGCCCCTCCTCGAGCGGGTGGGCCTGCTGGATGCCTACGCTCCTGCCGACGCGCACCGGGCGGCAGCCGCCGACACGGCTCGACAGGTCGACTGATATGTGGCTTGGCATGCTGGCGGTCCTGGTGGCCTTCAGCTACGCCCTCATCAAGTTCCTTACCTCCCTGCACATGCGGCGTCTGCGGGACCAGCAGGCCCGCTGCATGTTGGATCTGGAGGAGAAGTACAAGATGACTCAGGCCGCCGCGTTGGGTGGCGAAGGCAAACAAGATCGATGACTCTGAACGCTGTTGGGCCAGGGATCGTTGACCTCGTCGAGAGGACCCTGCGCGAAGATCTCGGCGGTGACCTGTCACCAGAGGCGGACATCACCACACGGTGGACGTTGGATGGCGAGACGCCGGCGCGAGCCCGAATCCTGGCCCGTAGTCGCGGCGTCCTGGCCGGTATCGACATCGCCTGCGCTGTCTTCACACGCGTCGACCCAGCCTTGACGCTGCGGCGGCGTGGCGTCGACGGCGACACCGTCGACGTGGACGACTCGGTTCTGGAGATCGCCGGATCTGCGGCGGCGATCCTCACCGGTGAGCGTACGGCCCTCAACTTCCTGCAGCAGCTGTCAGGCGTGGCCACCCTCACCCGCGCCTTCGTCGACACCGTGATCGGTACTGGCGCGCAGATCACGGACACGCGCAAGACCGTTCCCGGGTTGCGCGACCCGCAGAAACACGCCGTGCGCTGCGGCGGCGGCGTCAGCCACCGCAGCGGCCTCCACGACGCGGTGTTGATCAAGGAAAACCACGTTACTGCCGCCGGCGGTGTGAGCGAGGCCGTCCGCCGCGCCCGCCTCGGCGCCCAGGGGGCGGGCCGCCCCGATACACGTATCATGTGCGAGGCGGAGGATCTCGACCAGGTACGCGCTCTCGTCGCCAAGGGACCCCAGCTGGCCCCCGACCGGATCCTACTCGACAACATGTCCCCTGAGTTGATGCGACAGTGCGTGGAAATCGTTCGCGCCACCACCCCCGATGTTGAACTCGAGGCGACGGGAAACATCGATCTGTCCACGGTGCGCGCCGCCGCCGAAAGCGGCGTCAACCTCATCTCCGTAGGCGCCCTGACACATTCCGCCCCCGCCCTGGATCTAAGTCTCCTGTTCATCCACTGAAATAGCGCTACGGCCGGGGC
>JAYZCA010000101.1:0-46161 GCA_036339235.1 Candidatus Latescibacterota bacterium
GTGGGGGTTAACAACCTGGCCGCCGTCATCGGCGAGGAGGAAGACACGATCACCGAGGTGTACGAGCCTTACCTGATTCAACAGGGCTTCCTCAAACGGACGCCGCGCGGGCGCCAGGTGATGCCCCGGGCGTACGAGCACCTGGGACGGCCACTGCCGCAGGACGGTGGGGATCAGGGAGACCAGTTGGGACTGCTGTAGGTGATGTTGCTCGCTCTCGACACGGCGACCCCTGCCGGCAGCGTGGCTGTCGAGGAATCGGGACGGATCCTGTCGCTGCGAACCTTTGACGCGGCGCGCGGGCACTCCCGCAGGCTCTTCGTCGAGATCGACGCGGCCCTGGCCGATGCCGGACGCGAGCGGTCACAGATCGATGGCGTGGCGGTTACCACCGGCCCCGGTTCGTTTACCGGTCTGCGCATCGGACTGAGCGCTGCCAAAGGGTTGTGCATGGGCCTGGGAGTCCGCCTGATCCCGGTGTCGACCCTGGAGTCGCTGGCGGCGCGCCTGCCGTTTTGCCGGATGCCTGTGTGCACCCTGCTCGACGCCCGGCGCGGCGAGGTCTATGGCGCCGCGTATGATACAACTGCTGGCGCACCCCGCGAAGTGCATCCGCCCTGTGCGGACGAACTCGAGCGTCTGCTGGCGCGCTGGGGGTTCGAGGACGTACTGTTCACCGGTGATGGTGTGGACAGGTGGTCCGACCTGCTGTCCACCGTGCCCGGTGCAAACCTGGCGCCGCCGTCCGTTCGGCGACCCTGTGCCGATGCCGTAGCCTGGCTGGCCAGCCGGCAGCCGGGGTCGACCGGGCAAGATCCGAACCTGGTGCAGCCAGTTTACCTGCGCACGCCGACTTTCGTCCCCGCAGGGCAGAAGCCGTCGTGACCGCAGCGACCCTGTGCCTCACGCCGGACGAGATCAGGCGCGTGCTGGAGATCGAGGAAAGCGCCTTCAGCCACCCGTGGACAGTGGCTGATTTCGAGTGGCTGTCGCAGGATGAGCGCAGCCTGAACCTGGGAGTGTGGAAGGGGGAGGCCCTCGTGGGCTACGCCATCGGCGCCGTCGAAGGCGCGGTGTTCCACCTTGCGAGCCTCGCTGTTGACTCGACCTGTCAGCGTCAGGGATGGGGCAGTAGATTATTGAGCGGTTCGCTGGAGCGAGCTGCACGTCGCGGTTGTCGATCGTGCCGACTCGAGGTGCGCCGCTCCAACGAGGTGGCACTTAATATGTACGGGAAATTCGGATTCGCCGTGGACGGGGTCCGGGGGCGGTTCTACAGCAAACCGGTGGAAGACGCCTGGCTCCTCAGCCGATCGCTTCCGGCGGCACCGGGGGCCCAGTGACCGACGGAATAATGTAACAGGAGAAGATGATGGCCCAGGTTACTCTCAAAGACGTGAGAAAAGTTTTCGACAAGGACGTTGTCGCTGTCGATGACGCCAATATCGAGATCCATGATCGCGAGTTCGTCGTCCTCGTCGGACCGTCGGGCTGCGGCAAGTCGACGACTCTGCGCATGGTGGCCGGTCTCGAGGAGATGACGAGCGGCGAGATTTACATCGACGGCAAGCTGGTCAACGATATCCCGCCGAAGGACCGTGATATCGCCATGGTGTTCCAGAACTACGCGCTCTACCCACACATGACCGTCTACCAGAACATGGCCTTCGGACTGAAGTTGCGTAAGTACCCGAAGGAGGAGATCGAGACCCGGGTGCGGGACGCGGCGGAAATCCTCGGCATTCAGGATCTGCTCGAGCGCAAACCAAAGGCGCTGTCCGGAGGACAGCGGCAGCGTGTGGCTGTGGGGCGCGCCATCGTGCGCAAGCCGAAGGTCTTCCTCTTCGACGAGCCTCTTTCCAACCTCGATGCCAAACTGCGTGTGCAGATGCGTACCGAAATCAGCAAGCTGCACACGAGCCTCGAGGCGACGATGATCTATGTCACCCACGACCAGGTCGAGGCGATGACCATGGGTGACCGCATCGTCGTGATGAAGGATGGCCGCATTCAGCAAAACGACACGCCCCTGAACCTGTACAACAAGCCCGTCAACCAGTTCGTAGCCGGGTTCATCGGCAGTCCATCGATGAACTTCGTGCAGGGCACACTGGTCGCCGAGGGGGGTGGGCTGGTGTTCGACGAGGGGAATCTCAGACTGCCGCTGCCGAAGGAACACCACGACGCACTGAAGGATCACGTCGGCAAGGAGGTCACTCTTGGCATCCGCCCCGAGGACATTCACGATCCCGACAGCATGGGGCGCAGTGTCGAGGCCGTCGAGATCGAAGCCCTCGTCGAGGTCGTCGAACCCATGGGCAACGAGGTCTTCCTCTACCTGACCACGGGGAAGTCCTCCTTCGTGGCCCGCGTCGATCCCGTCCACATCCCCACCGTCAAGCAGCGTGTCCGTCTGGCCGCCGAGATCGACAAGGCCCACTTTTTCGATCGCGAGACCGAGATCAGTCTCCTGGCTCGAAAGTAGCTATCTGCTTCCTTGTCGCTAGATCGAATCACCGGCCAACAACGGGCAAAGGCGCAGATCAGCGCCTGGTTTGCCTCCGGGCGGCTGCCGCATGCGGTCCTGATAACAGGTCAGGAGGGTGTCGGTAAGCGCCGCTTGGCCCTGGAGCTGGCCAAGGCCATCAATTGTCGTCAAATGCCCGGAGTTGGCTGTGACAGCTGTTCTTCGTGCACCAAGGCGGAGAGTCTCTCGCACCCGAACGTCCACGTTCTGTTGCCCCTGCCGACGGGGGTTTCGCGCAGCGGCACCGATGCCGAGCAGTTCGCGACGATACGAGAGACTGCGCTGGAGTACCTCGCGGGCGGATCCATGTCGCGCAGCGGCAGCAACCTGCCCAAGGATCATATCCTGCTGCTGCAGCGCGAGATGTCCTTCGCACCTACGGAAGCCCCGAAGCGCGTGGCCATCATCTTCGAGGCCGACTGCATGCAGAAGGCCGGCGCCAACTCGCTGTTGAAGATCCTCGAGGAACCACCACGCCACGCAGTCTTCCTACTGGTATCGGCTGCCCCCGACCGTCTGCTGCCGACGGTCGTGTCGCGCTGCCAGCGGTTGCCCCTACGCCCGTTGACTGCAGACGAAACACGCGATCAGCTCGTGAGCGTAGGGATGTCGCAGGAGCAGGCTGAGCTGGGTTCTCGCCTAGCTGAGGGCAACCGGTTCCTCCCGGCAAGCGTGGCAGGAGACGACTTCGACAGACTGCGCCAACTCGTGGAGCGTTTTATCGACTCGGCCTTGTCCGGCCGCGAAGACGAATACTGGTCCCTGCTTGAGGATCTGGGTGGACGTCCCGACAAGCAGAAGATGGAAGGGTTTCTTGGATTGTGTTCGGCGTATCTGCGCGACCTCTTTCTGATCGACACGAGCCGCGAGTCGAAGGTGGCGAATGTGGACCGCACGCCTCAGCTTGCGGGATGGTCGGGCCGCGTCGATCGGCGCCGCCTGGCGGGAGTGGCAGAGAGTCTCGACGCGGCCTTCGACAGTCAGAGACACAACGTCAGCCCCCAGCTGCTGCTGGCCGACATCTGGCATCAGTTGCGCCGGTCCGGGATCGTGGGCGGTTGAACGAACGACGACCGCCCGGCAACCTGTCACGACCGCGCCGGCGTTTCGGTCAGCACTTTCTCGTGGACGGCGGCGTACTGCAGGACATTGCGGCCCGCGTGCAGCCCACACCCGAGGATCTGGTCCTCGAGATCGGCCCCGGTCGAGGCGCATTGACGGCGCCGCTGCGGGCGCGGGTCGAACGCCTGGTGGCCGTCGAGATCGACCGTGACCTGTGCGCTCATCTCCGTGAGCGTTTCCTCGAGCCCGGTCTCCGAGTAATCGAGGGTGATTTTCTGCGACTGGACCTGCGACAGTTGCTCGAGGAGGAGGGACGATCGACGCTGTTCGTCGTCTCCAACCTGCCGTACAACATCACGGCTCCCGTGCTCTTCAGGCTGCGGGAGCACGCAGATCTCGTGCGCCGCGCCGTTTTGACCCTGCAGAAGGAGGTCGCGGAGCGGTTGGTGGCCCCGGCGGGAACCCGTACCTACAGTCAGCTCACCGTGTTTCTCGGGCAGTGCGCCCGCATCAGCCTTGCCCGGCTGATCCCGAGCACGGCATTCCGACCGCGACCCAAGGTGGACTCCGCCGTCATCGATGTGGAATTCCAGCCTGGCCGCATTCCGGTCGATGACATGCGCGTCTTCGAACTCGTGGTCAAGGCGGCCTTCAGCCAGCGCCGAAAAATGCTGCGCAACGCGTGGAAGTCGCTTTCTGCCCCAGACGGGGGTGGGACCATCCCTGCGCCGGACCTGGAGAACATGGCGGCTGCAGCCGACGTCGACCTGACGCAACGCGCCGAGGTTCTGTCCATCGGTCAGTTCGCCCGCTTCGCGTCGGTCGTGGGGGCGTCGGGATCGTCGGGATGACCCTCAGGATCGCTATCCTTGTGCTGCTCGCTGCGGCGACGGCGTGGGGTCAGAGCTACTCTTTGAATTTCAGCAAGCGGTCCGACCGGCTCACCTGGCGACCGACCTTTCCCAGCTGGAATTACTCCACTCCCGTCACACTGTCGACAGCCGGGGACTCGACGTCCATGCTGCGCCTCAACGCATCGATGTCGCTGAGCGCGATCCTCGACGAGCGGGACGGACGCAACAACTGGACCGAGACGGCCAGTATCCGCACGTCCGTGCTGTACCCGATCCTGGGACCGCGCGCCTCGGTGGGCATCACTGCGAGCATGTCGAGCCGGAACGCCACCCTGCTGAACCAGAGGACGCGCAACCAGACAATCAATTTTCGCTTCCAGTATCAGCCGCTCAGCGGCACAGACGGCATTTTCGAGGACCTTCGCTTCGATGTCGTGCCCGGGGTGATCACGGCGCGACGCGCCAGCCCCGTGAACCCCGACAGCGTTATCGAAGAGACAGGGCTGCAGTACACAGGGTCGATGAGAACGTCCCCAGATTTCGTTCTTTTCGGCGAGCGTCTGACGACGAGCCTGTCCCTCGGCAAGACGGACAATACCCTCGAAAACAACAAGAGCCGCAGTGAAAACCTCCGTGGCAGCTCGGCCTATACGCTGCCGGGGGATGTGCGCACGAATCTCTCGTTCTCCGAGTCGCGGTCGGAGACAGGGGTGACGCGCTCCGTCATCGACAGCGCCGACACGGCGGTAGTGGCAGAGCTGTCAAAGCGCCGCAACCGGACCGTCAGTGCCTCGCTGACGACCAAGATTCACGGCTTCAACGTACGGTCGTCACAGTCGTGGTCGGAGGGCCTCAACACGAACACGGCTAACGCCGCCGCCGATCCGCGCAATCGGTTCTATGCCCGTGACCGCGAGAGCGAGCGCTGGAACCTGTCCGGCAACGTCGACGGACGTATCGCCGAGGAGCTGACAGGTTCGGTGCGACTATCGTGGGCGGCGACGGACGAGAGGCGTCTGCCGGTGCCGCTGCCGACGGGTGGTGTGTATCGCGATCCCACGGATGATCGCGAGGATCGTGACCTGCAGGTTGGAGGCAGCCTGAACTGGCAACCCGCAGAGGGACATCAAATGCAGGTTTCGGCGTCGGTGCGGATGAATCGGATCGAGAATCCGGGAGCTCCCGAGCAGGATCGCGACAGCCACAACCAGGTGGCGTCCCTCACCTACCGGGGCCGGCGTGACGGCGGCATGCGCTACGATGTCTCCCTGTCCTCGACCCGGTCCCACCGCGTCAACCTGGATGCGGCGCGGTCTGCCGACAATCAGCGTTCCAGTGAGCTGCGGCTGTCGACCAATACCAGCTACAGCCGCATGGCGGCGCAGTTCTCTCACAACTTTGAAATATCCGCACGCCGGAGTATCTTCGATTTTGACCGTCGGGTAAACACCAAGATCGTCAACCGGCGCAGCAATATTCGCCGCGGCTGGTCGATGCGTCACACCCTCCGCCACTCCCTCTTCGAGACGCTGCAGCTGAACACGACCTACTCCTACAGCGCCGACGATCTGGGCACTCTACTGGTGGGGAACGGGTCGCAGATCGTCGAGCAGGACAACAACGACCATCGCATCAGTGTGTCGATGAATTACCGTCCGAGCGTTGCCACGAATTTCGGTGTCAGCTACAGCTACCGGCTGGACCGGCAGTGGGCGTTTTTCTACGCACGTGACACGATCGACCGCGAGCTGTCGTTCCGCAACGCGCACCGAAACCTCGCTGTCAGTATGTCGTACAAGCCCACCGGGTACACCGGGCTGACAGCTCGCGCCAGCCGCTCGCACCAGCGCAGCGGAACCTTCGACGACCTGTCCCTGACCATCAGCCGTACGTTCTGACTCCCCATTCCAGCGCCCGCCTGCGGGCCGCCGCCCAGGAGCACGTCCATGCCCCCGATGCCCAAGTCCGACAAAATCTGGTTCAACGGCGAACTCGTTCCCTGGGACGAGGCCCGGATTCATGTCCTTGCCCACGTCGTGCACTACGGGTCGTCGGTATTCGAGGGGATTCGCTGCTACCACACGCAGAAAGGGCCCGCGGTATTCCGCCTGGCGGAGCACATCGACCGTCTCTTCGATTCGGCCAAGATCTACCGCATGGAGATTCCGTACAGCCGTGATCAGATCCGCGAGGCGGTGCTCGACACGATCAGGGTCAACAAGCTGGACGCCTGTTACGTCCGCCCCATCTGCTTTCGTGGCTACGATTCTCTGGGGGTCGACCCGACGACGTGTCCCGTAGACGCGGCGATCGCCGTGTGGCACTGGGGCGAGTACCTGGGCGACGACGCCCTGAAGAAGGGTGTGTCGGTGTGCACATCGTCGTGGAACCGTTCGGCGCCCAATACCTTGCCGAACCTGGCCAAGGCCGGTGGCAACTACCTCAACTCCCAGCTGGTGCGCATGGAGGCCAATCTCAACGGCTACGATGAAGGCGTCGTACTCAGTACCGATGGACTGGTCAGCGAGGGTAGTGGCGAGAACATCTTCGCCGTGAAGGCGGGCAGGATCATCACACCCATGTCGTACCAGTCGATCCTGCCCGGACTGACGCGAAACACGGCGATCATGCTTGCCGCTGACCTGGGTATCGAGGTCGTGGAGCAGCCCATGCCGCGCGAGTTTCTCTACATCGCGGACGAGGTGTTCTTCACAGGCACAGCGGCGGAGATATCACCGATCCGCGCCATCGACCAGATTCAGATCGGCGACGGCGCGCGTGGCCCTGTCACCGAGAAGATCCAGACCCTGTTCTTCCAGACGATCAACGCCGAGGTCGAGGATCGACACGGCTGGCTCACATTCGTCTGATCGGTTTCCACGCTTCGCATCAAGCAGCGTCGTCCGCCAACCCGTCGTATCCCAATTGCCCAAAAACGCCCGCACAGAGGCCTACCCCGCTGGCTGCCGGCTATGACGGCTCTTCGGTACCAACATTCCCAGCCTTCCGAAGAGCCCCTGCCAAGCTCTCCGCCGGTGATTGAAACCTCCCTGGCGAACTCGTGCAATCACAACAAAACAGATAATTATACTGCAAACAGTGCCATGATCCACTTCTGACAGGTGGACTCTCCTGGGCAAACTGGAACGGTCACGCCTGCAGCACCTACAGTATTTGGTTGCTTTTTGCCGCAAAATTCCCGACTGTTTCGTGGATCCGGCATATGTAAACGCATGTTTACCTGAGAGGATTGCAGTAGAGAATAAAGGAAGCAATAGCACACAACCCGTCTAGTTGATCTCACCGAGTTGATCGCTCTCTACAGGGAGGAGCTGTCGATGGACCGGAAGACCCACTGGCGCGACGCCTTCGTTGCGACGTGCCTCCTCGCCCTGGCCAGCACGGCCGCCTGGGCAGGCAATGGCAAGATTACCGGCACAGTCACGGACAATGCGAGCGGCGCACCGCTCGCCAGTGCAAGCATCGCCCTCGACGGGACGAGGCTGGGCACGGTGACCGACGATGAAGGCCAATTTTTCATACTCAACGTGCCGCCCGGCACGTACACACTCCGCGCCACATACATCGGCTACGCCGCCTACGTCATCGAAGAGGTCCGGGTTTCAGCCGACCTGACGACCGATCTAAAGGTGCGTCCGTCGACGGAAGCGATCACGACGGAAGAGGTCGTGATTCGCGCCGAGCGCCCCATCATCGACCCGAACGCGACCAACGCGGTGCGGATCATCGGTGCCGAGGATCTGGAGATTCTGCCTTTCCGCGGCGTGCAGAACGTGCTCGCCCTGCAGGCGGGAGTGGTCGAGGACGAAGGGGCCCTCCACATCCGCGGTTCCCGCAGTGACGAGATCGCCTACTACGTCGAGGGCGCCAGCGTGCGCAACGTCGTCACCGGCAATACGGCGGTAAACTTGATCGACGAGGCGCTGGCCGAAATCCAGCTGCAGGCCGGCGGCTTCAGCGCGGAGTACGGCGGCGCCACCGCCGGAATCGTCCTGCAGGAGCTCAAGACCGGCTCTAACGACCTGCACATTAGCCTTCTGTCGGAGACGGACAACTTCGCCTCCGATGGTGAGAAGTTTCTCGACACGTACTCCTACGGTTACAGCAACCAGGTCCTCACCATTCAGGGCCCTGTGCTGGGTAACGACAAGATCCGCGCCTTCGTCGCCAGTCAGCGCCGGGTGTTCGATTCAAGACGTGTGGTCTGGGACGGTTTCAACTTCGAAAACGGCGTCGACGGCATCGACCTGACCGACACAGGTGATCGCGGCGGTCGCGTCCACTGGAAAACGGATGAGGACGGAAACAAGATTCCGGACACCCGCGACAATTTGACGCTGACGCCAGGCAACATCGCGCACTCGGGTCGTGATGCCTACGACTTCAACGGCACGCTGGTGTTCGATTATCAGCCGGTCAAGCTGCAGATCACGGGACTGTGGTCGGACGAGTCGCGGGAATACAACGGCGCGCCGATCCGCAACATGCTGAACACGGCGCGGCTGCCCGAGGGAGAGCATGGAACCAGCCTGATCAACCTCAAGGCGACGCACCTGCTCGATCCGAGCATGTTCTACGAGGTCAACATCAGCCGCTATACGCAGACCCGCGAGATTTTTGATCCGGTTTTCAAGGGCAACTGGTGGGTCTACAACGACAGCTTCTCCGTGGCCAACGCCAACGCTGAGTGGGTTCCCTATAGCAACACGGGGACGAACCAGGCGCCTCTCGATTTTTCCGGATTCCCCTTCAACCGGCCCGGTACGCCCACGTCCTTGGGCGGCTCCGATCGCGGCAGTGTATACGTGAACGAAAAGGATGTCTACTGGGGACTGGGCAGCAATCTGACCAAGCAGACCGCGAACCACGAGATCAAGCTCGGGTTCGATTACCAGAAGTGGACATCGCGCCGTTACCAGGCGGTGCTCAACTCTGTAAGATCCGCCATTTCCGGTACCTACCCGAGCCTCGACGCGGTGTACGACCGCTACTATGCCGGCGAGATCGCCCAGGGCGATATCCTCGACGAGATGATCCGGGTCTCGCAGGGAAATGCTGCAGGCCAGGGCAACGAGGCGGAGTTCCAGTCGCTGCTGCGCAACACCATGCGTCACGACCATTTCGGCTACGACGTCTACGGCAACGAGTCGGATGCATCCGGTCTGGAGGCGCCGCGCGAGCCGGTTCTCGGTACCGCCTTTATCCAGGACAAGATCGAGTACAACGATCTGATCGTGAACATCGGCCTGCGGATCGATTACTACGACGTCGACAGCTGGCGTTTCAAGGACCCGTCCTCCCCGGTGCGTGATGCCACAGGCTACACGCTCGACCTCGACTCAATGGAGAAAACGGAGACCTTTACCGAGATCAGCCCGCGCCTGGGTTTCTCCTTCCCGGTGTCGGATCGTAGCGTGTTCCATGTTCAGTACGGCCGCTTCAACCAGATGCCGGCCATGCGCAACATGTTCACCGGCGGGGCGCAGTTGGCCCAGGAGTTGGGTGGACAGAATTACATCCGTTACCCGACGGCCTTCGACATCGAGCCCATGCGCACCACGCAGTACGAAATCGGGTTTGACCGCCAGTTCAACGACGTGGCTTCCTTCGACATCACGGGCTTCTACCGCGATGTGAAGGGTCAGATCCAGGTCGCCAGGCAGGACATCGCCTCCACGGCAGTCAACGCCGAGTCCTTCAACTACCTGCAGAACGGAGACTTCGCGACGACGAAGGGACTCGAGTTCGTCTTCAAGGTGCGCCGTACGAATCGTCTGCGGACAGAGTTGCACTACACACTGTCCGACGCGCGGGGCACCGGTTCGACGACGGGATCCGGGATTTCGGGCGTCGAAAACGACACGGACCTGCCGACGGTCATCTCGCCTCTGGATTTCAACGAGACGCATCGAGGGTCGATGTATTTCGACTACCGCTTTGGCAAGAATGACGGTGGCGCGATCCTGAGCCAACTGGGCATCAACACCCTGTTCACCTTCACCAGCGGTCATAACTTCACCTTCTCCACCGGTTCGCTCGGACAGGGCGGCGCTGAAGACGGCGGCATCCTGAACAGCGTCGACGCACGCAACCGCAAGCCTCTGGAGTCGATCAATCACTCGACGACGCCGTGGACCTTCCAGGTCGACCTGAAGATCGACAAAGGCTTCGACTTGATGGGTATGGACGCCAAGGTCTACAGCTACGTGGAGAATCTCTTCAACCGCAGAAACGAAGCCAATGTTTACCAGCGCACCGGTAACTCCACCGATGACGGCTTCCTGACCAACAGTGACCTGAGCAGCGAGATTATCTCGGCCACCGGTGGGCTGTCCTACACTCGTCTCTACCAGGCCATCAACATAGCCAACCGTCAGCACTACTGGTTCAACGAGGGCGGTGATCTTCTGCGCGCGCCGAGGCAGATCCGTTTCGGCATCGAACTGGGGATCTGAGGTCATGAGTCAGACCAAATCCCAAGATTCAGAAATGACACTGCACGATGGAAGGAAGAGGACCATGAGGATGATACCTGCTGCGGTGGCTGCGATTGCCGTCGGGGTTATGGCCCTGGCGGCACCGGCCTTCGCTCGCGACGCAAGTCCGGCGCCGGCTGCAAAGGTGGCTCAGGACGAGCGTGCCTTCGGTCAGAGCTCGCTGGTGAACATCAACAATATGTCCTACTGGTTTGTGCGGGACGGCAACTCGGCCAACAACCCCGCCAACGGCAACTCGGGCGTAACCTTTCCGAGGTCGACGGATCAGGTCATCTACCAGGATGGCATGATCTGGGGTGGTATCGTCAACGACGGTGATGCGCAGACGCTGCGCGTCGGCGGTCAGACCTACGCCGTGGGCACCGTACCTGGCCTCATCGTGGGGAATGGCGTGGGTGAGGACCCGGCCGATCCCAGTGTCCGCATCTACCGCATCCGCAAAGACTATCGCTTTGCAGACCTCAAGCTGGATTACTCGGAATTGTTCAACTTGGGACTCAGCGAGGTGACCGACGCCGATGTGGCGGCCTTGCGCGCTCAGTACGACAAGGACTGGCGCGAGTGGCCCGCGGCCAAGGGCGCGCCTTTCTACGACAACGACGGGGACGGCGTCTACACGCCCGCCTTTGACGGCAACGGCGATCCCATCTTGGACGGCACCGCCGATCAGCCGGGTGTGGCCAACGCCGACATGGTGGCCTGGTTCGCCATCAACGACCTCGACGTCGGCGCCGCCACCAGCCTCTACGGTTCCAAGCCGATCGGCCTGGAGATCCAGATCACGATCTGGGGCTACGCCCGCACCGATGAGCTGGGTGACGTCATCTTCAAGAAGTACCAGGTCACCTACGAAGGCACGGCCACCACGCCGGACGACGCCGTCATCAACGACATGTATTTCGCGCAATGGTCGGATCCCGACCTCGGCGACTACGGTGACGACTTCGCCGGCGGCGATGTCGAGTTGAGTCTCGGCTACGTATACAACGGGCAGGCAGACGACTCGCACTACGTCGGTTTTGGCCTGGCGCCGCCGGCGGCGGGGTATGATTTTCTGCAGGGCCCGATCGTTCCCGTCTACCTGAAGGACGATGCGGGCGCCAACCAGCTCGACGACGACGGCAACCCGATTCTCGACCTGAGCGCCGAGGCCATTTATAACTTCGGGAGGCGCCCGGGCTACAAGAACCTGCCGATGACGTCCTACGTATTCTTCGCTGCCGGCAGCGCCATCGGCGATCCGGAACTGGGCGAATACGTGGGCACCGAAGAGTGGTACAACCTGCTGCGCGGATTCCAGCCGCAACCGGACATCAACAACCCCGTACCCTTCGTCAACCCGCTCACCGGTGAGGAGACCAAGTTCACCCTCGACGGCGATCCCACGACCGCCGCCGGCTGGAACGACGGCATCCCGCTGCCCGCGGGCGACCGCCGCATCGTTCTCGACACGGGCCCATTTACCATGGCCCTGGGTGACACTCAAGAGGTCGTGGTTGCCCTTCTTGGCGCCATCTCTACGGACCGGCTGCGCAGCGTGGCCAAGCTGAAGTTCACCGATCAGTTTGTGCAGGACGCCTACAACAGCTTCTTCCAGGTTGCGTCGCCGCCGGCGTCGCCGAATGTGCGCGTGGCGCAGCTGGATCAGGCCATCGTGCTGGATTGGGGCTGGAACCCGATCTCGGTGGCCGAGACCGAGAACGTGGCTTCACCCGGGTTCGAGTTCGAAGGCTACAACGTATATCAGAAGCCCGCAGCTGAATCCAGCCTCGATAACAGCGTCCTTCTGGGCACGTTCGATAAGGAGAACGGGGTTACCACGCTTCTCGGTATCGATCTGGATCCGGTCTCGGGAATCGTTCTCAACGTACCAAAACAGGTGGGCACCGACTTCGGCATCCGTCGGAACCTGACGATTACGAAGGACGCTGTCCGCGGCGGGCCGCTCGTCAACGGCCAGGACTACTACTTTGCCGTGACGGCCTACAACCGCGCCACCGGAGAGGCGTCGGCGGTTACGACTCTGGAGAGCCCCGGTCTGTTGCAGATCAGCAAGCCGCAAGATCCGCCCGTCGGCTCCCGGTATTCGTCGGATGCGGCGCAGGTCATTGCCGGCACTCACACAGCTGGCGCCAGCGACGGCTCGGCGACAGCCACGGTAGTCGACCCGACCCAGACAACGGGTCATGACTACCAGGTAACCTTCGACACCGACGCCGACGGCAACGTCACGTGGTCATTGAGCGACCTGACCATGAATGCGTCGCTTGTCACGGACCAGACCAATCAGACGGGTCAGGCAGTGTATATCGGTGCGGACGGCTTCGAGATCGCAGTCAATGGCCCGCCCAACGGTATGAAGGCCTGGGGGGCTCCCGAGACGACCTTCGCGGCCAGCGGCCTCAGCCTCGCAGAATTCAGCGCTCAGTCCACCGGCAGCAGTGCCACTCGATGGTTTACGTGGGCCAACGCCGACTTCGGTACCGAGGGTTTCTCGGGCGCCATGACTGGCGACATCAATGGCAATTGGTTCGAGCCATCTCCTGTGACCCCGGCGGATCTGCGCACCGTGGAACTGCGCTTTACCGCGGTGAACGAGGCGGAGGGAGAGGACCAGTACAAACCTCTGGATCTGGCCAACGAAAACGTCTCCTACGCTTACCGATACCTGCGAGGAGCCGGGAACGACCCGCCGGCACAGGCTGACATGACCTCCACCGAAGCCCCATGGGACGTGAGCAAATACATCATCAACGCTGAGGGTCCGGGGGCCTACGTTTACCAAGAACGGGTGCCCATCGCCCTGTCGGCGTGGGACATCGAGGCTGATCCACCGCGCCGGCTGGCCGTCGGGTTCCTCGAAAACAACGCGCCCGGCGGGCTGGTGAACGGCGCCTATGGCCCGGCATTCTACAACACAGTAGGCAACGTCGCGGGAGACGGTCCTCGTGAGTGGCTGTTCATCTTCGATGCGGACTACACCGAGTTGGGTAACAACAACTCGTTGCTGACCGATTTCGGCTTGCTGCCGAATGCCACCGGCGATGCCACCGAGCCGATCATTCCGATCATGTGGGCGATCTTCGCGGGTCGGCGTATTCCCGATCGGTTCCCTCAGGACGGCTTCCAGTTTTTGCTGATGGCCAACCACGTCAACACAGCCAGCGACGTGTTCAACATCAGCGTCGCAGGGGTTGAGACGTCGGACGCGTTCCTTGCGGAGGACATCAAAAAGATCACCGCCTTCCCGAATCCGTACTTCGGGGTGAACTCGGCCGAAGTCAGCCGCTACAACCACTTCGTCACCTTCAGCCATCTGCCGAACAAGGTCTCGATTCGAGTGTTCGACCTGTCCGGCACGTTGGTGCAGCGGCTCGACAAGGACGACAACGATCAGTTCCTGCGCTGGGATCTGGACAATGAGAACGGTTTGCCCGTGGCCAGCGGCATGTATTTCGTGCACATCGACATGCCCGATATCAACAAGACGAGAATCCTGAAGCTGGCCGTCGTCGGCGAGCAGCAGTTCCTCGAGAATTTCTAAGCCAGCACCAAGTCAGAAGGAGATCAAACGAATGACACGTAATTTCAAGATCGCCTCCGCGGCGCTGGCTCTGGTCCTGGTGGTGTGTGCCGCGGACATGGCGCACGCTGCCGGCCAGAATCGAGCCGGCACAGCCAGCGCTACGGAACTGTTGATCCCCGTCGGGGCTCGGGACATGGCCATGGGAGGTTCTTCGGTAGCCACCACAACCGGACTCTCCGCCCTGTTCTGGAACCCGGCTGGATTGTCCCGGTCCGCCAATAACACCGATGTGATGGTGTCATCCATGTCGTACCTGGCGGACGTCCGGGTAAACTACGTCGCCTTGGGCAGTCGCTTCACTTCCATCGGGTCCTTCGCGCTCGACATCAAGTCCCTGGACTTCGGGGACATTCCCATTACCACCGAAGAGCGACCGGACGGAACGGGTGGTACCTACACACCCACCTTCTTCACCGTGGGGCTGCACTACTCCCGGGCGTTGACCGATCGCATTTCGGTGGGTGGAACATCGCACTACGTCGTCAACAAGATCGAGCGTGTCGACGGCACCGCCCTGTCCTTCAGCGCCGGTCTGCAATACAGTGACCTGGCCGAAATCGAAGGGCTCAACCTCGGTGTGGCGGTGAAGCACATCGGTCAGCGCATGCAGTACGACGGTGCCGGCCTGCTGCGTCGTGGTTCCCTCGACGACCTGCGCCGGCCGCCGTCGGACTACAAGGTGCAGTCTTCGTCGTCAGACCTGCCGTCGATTTTCGAGATCGGCCTCGGTTACCGCTACAATCCGGCCGGACTCGGTCAGGTCAACCTCTCAACGGTGTTCCGGCACAACAACTACACCTACGACCAGTACCGCAGCGGTGTCGAGTACGTGCTCAACGACATGTTCACGCTTCGTGGCGGCTTTGACGTGGCTGACGGTTCCGGAGACGATTATCTCTTCGGCACCAGTTTCGGCTTCGGCATTCAGAGCGACTTGGGCAGCTTCAAGGACGTGCGTGTGGACTACGCCTACACTTCAGTCGACCTGTTCGATGCTCTCAACACGTTTACCTTCCAGGTGGGCTTCTGAGAGTATGCGGCTGAAACAGGCAGTAGCAGTGTTTGGGGCCACCCTCCTTCTGGGGGGTGGCCTCTTCGCTTTCGGTTGCCAGAGTTCTGCCCTGGCATCGGGCAAGCTCTACATGAAGCAGAAGAAGTATGACAAGGCCCGCGTACAGCTCGAACTCGCCGTGGAGGTGGAGCCTGGGAACGCAGAAGCCCACTACAACCTGGGACGAATCTGCGGGTTGCAGGGAGATTACGTGGAGCTGGCCGTTGCTTTCGACCGTTCCCAGGAACTGAGTCCCGATTTCGACGAGGAGATCACCGGCGAGCGACTGCACTACTGGTCGAGGAGTTACAACGATGGAGTGCGCGCCGCCGCCGGACGGGGGGCGGACTTGGTCACGGCTCGCAGACACTTCGATACGGCCATCCGGATCCTTCCCGAACGGCTCAAGGCCTGGCGCAACCGCGCCTCCGTCGACTACCAACTCGGCGATATGGACGCGGCCCTCGCTGGCTACGGGCACGTCCTTGAGCTGGCTCCGGAGGACACGACGACGGCGCGTGTCATGGGCGTCATCTACCTGGGTGAAGAGCGCTACGATGAGGCGGTGGCCAGCTTCGAGCATGTCCTACAGTACGGCGAGCACCGCGGGGCGTTGGTCAACCTTGCCAGCACGCAGATGCAGTGGGGGCAGAACGATGCGGCCGTGGCGAGTCTGCAGCGCGCCCTGGTCCTGGATCCCGCCTGTTTTGTCTGTCACTACAACCTGGGCAACCTGTACTGGTCCACCGAGGCCCATCCGCAGGCGCTCGAGAGTTTCCGCAGTGCTGTCGAGCTAAGGGCGGATGACGTGGATGCCCGGTTCAACCTCGCCATCACCCACCTGGTCATGGAAGACCTCGACGCCGCCCAGCCTCTACTGGAAACGCTGTCCGTCGACGACCCGGACAATGGAATCGTGTGGCGCGAACTGGGCCGCATCTACGCCCTGCAGGCGCGAATCCCCGAGAGCGAGGCGGCATACGAAAGAGCCGAGGCCCTCGGCCAGTAAACTAGAAAACAGGCAAGACGTCATTTGCTGCGGCGGGTCCATAGGATTCGCCGCAGCGTTTTTTTACATCACATGCAGCCAGTCGTCGAGTAGAAAGCTGATGCGGCCGATCAGCAACGACAGGCGGGCCATGATCGTGTAGCCGAAGGACGCCCCGAAAGAGACCATCAGGAACCAGATACCCAGTCGCGCCGCGTGTCCCACTGTCCCCGTGTGTTCTACCGAGAAGAAGAAGTAGACGAGGACCGTAATCACGCCGATGAGGACGAGGAGCAGGTTGAGACCTGCCCAACTCATGCTCAGGGGCGCCAGACTTGGTTCGACCTGACCCAGCAGAAAGGATGACATGTAACGAGGAATGGTAAGGCCGGCGCCCACGCCGACGACGAAGGCGAAGGAGATCCGGCTCAGCCAGCCGAACTTGCTCGAGAAGCGGGTCAGCATCAGCAGGCCGAGAAGGGTGGGAAAGAGCAAGACCCACGGGTTGTGGCCGCCGCCGCTGGCACCCTCGGCGCCGATGTCGAAGTAGCTGACGAGGATCTCACCGTAGAGCGAGTTGTACCAGGTGATGCCGAAGATATAGGCCGCTGCGACGCCGACGTAGACGTGCTCGGCAAACTTGAACAGCGGGTTGTCCTTGTACAGGAAGCTGTAGAGCGCCAGGGTGCAGCCGGCTGCGACGATGACGCCGATGCCGTCCCAGTCGAGGGCCAGCACGCCGCTGGCCACGAGGCTGGCGTTGGCGACGGCGAACAGCCCGAGGAAGCCGATCAATACATAGCTGTCTTTGGTCATAACGGCGCTCCCCTTAGGCTTTTCCACCGCGACGACGGGTCGTGAAGTAGACCCCGTTGCCGAGCACGATGAAAAGGATGATGATGAGGTGGCTCACCGACTGCGGTTCCATACCGGCCGTGGCACTGCCCGGAGCCTCGATGAGGGTCTCGTATTCGGCGGCGCCGGCGAGCCCGCCCAGCAGACCGACGAGCTGTTTCGACTGCAGAAAGGGATACAGGTCGGGCGCCATCACGGCGGTACAGCCACCGGCAAACGGAAACCGGTGCTTCTCCTGGCCGAAGGGGATCCACCAGAACTCCATCGAGTCGCCGGCGGCGAAGTCGAAGACGAAGGAGAAGTCCTTCAGGTTCCTTACGCCCTTCAGCACGGCCAATTCCCCCACCGGCGTACCTGCCGCGTCGAAGGGGAAGGTACCGGCCAGGCTCTGACCCAGATTCAGGACCACTGCCAGGTTGCCCGGCTTGTATCCAAGGAAGGCATAGTCGGCGCCGTACTCCATGCCAAACTCAACTGCCAACTCGTCCATGATCGGCTGAGCGATGCCGACGGCTTCGGGCCAAAGACAGATGCCGACGACCTTTCGACCGCGACTGAACAGGTGCCGCAGGATGGCCCGCGTCATCGGCACCATTTCGGGCACGGTGCTGGCTCCGTAGGAGAAGCTGACGAGGACCGGTCGGTCGGCATCTTCGACGCTGATGCGTTCGATCTCGTCGTACACCGAGCGCACCGTCGGCGTCGGCTTGATCGGCAGGGGAATGTCGACCAGCAAGGGGATGGCGATACCCAGGAAGATGAAGATGAAGATGATGCGGCGGTCGATGTTGATCAGGCGGTCCATCAGTCACCTCCTCCGCCCAAATACGAGCGCTCGATACCGAAGATGATACGCAGCGACGTGGCGATGGCGCCGAGGCTGACACCCATCAGGATGCCACGCTTGGCAGCCATGTTGGGCACCGACATGAGCCATTGCATCGTATCGGGGATGACGTCAGAGATATAGGCGCCGATGGGCACGCGACCGAGCATGACTATGATCGCCGATACCAGCAGGATCGCCGCCTCCGGTGTCCGGGCTCGAAAGGTCCGGTAGGCGGCCGACGAGATGTAGAAGGCGAGCATGGAGAACATCGTCGCCGAACTGGCCACGTGGATGCTGGTGAACATCCACTGATAGGGCCCGGTCGTGGCCTGCGAAGTGAAAGGTCCATTGCCGTCGTTGTAGACGACGAAGAGAAACATCACGCCGAAGCTGATGTAAACGATGAGGCTGTAGGCCCACCCTGCCTGTCGTTGCCGGATCTTCGACCAGTGAAGACTGAGAAGGCTGACAAGGCCGAGGATATAGGCGAAAGCGTAGACCAGACGCAGCCACAGAGCGAACTCGCGCTCCACCGACTGAGCCCACTCGTGCGGGACATAGTAGATGGCGAATCCAGTCATGCCGAAGGCGAAGCAGAAGAGGAAGGGCAGGGTGCGTGTCATGAACAGCATCGGTCTCTCCTCTACAGGGCGGCGAACAGGTGAGTCAGAAAGTCGACGCCGAACGATGCTACCACCGTGCCGACGAAGAGGAGTCCGATGAGCAGCGCCTTGCCGACGTCCTGGCCCTTCAAGCTGCCGAGCAACTTCGGCTCCTTGGAGAGGTAGGCGCTGGCCGCGTAAAGCTCCTCACCCATGAGCGTGTAGTCGCAGGTCGTGACGAAAAAAGGCAATTGGGTATAGGCGTCTGTGCCGGCGATCTGGATGGCGCCGGTGGTACTACCCGTCTCGGCCAGCAACAGCGACTCGGCGTAGAAGTAACCCATCATGACATGCGCCGCCGGCCTCTCGCGGACCATCATGCCCGCCACGGCAGCGGCGTAGGAAAACTGTTCGGTGGCGGCCATGAAGACGCTGTCCGGGCGATAGGCGTCAGGACGTCCCTCCTTCAAGTAGGCCTCCTTCACCACCTCCTGGCTCACCGACATGACCACAGGATCGACGTTGGCGACGCGCAGGTCGGTGTCGAAGCGCGCCGTGCGCTGGGCCACGCGCCCGAGGATGTTGACGGCGGCGATCGTCGGGATCTGGTCCATGCCCTTCAGGCCGTGAACGAACAACACCGACTTGCCCATCTCCGTCGCCCGCCCGAGGGCCTCGTCGAGCGCCTCCAGCCCGGCGATGCGCCGGATGAACAGGTCCTTGCGGCGGGCTATGGAGATGAAGAACAGGATACAGACGGACAGGCCGATGGTGAGGACGATGTTGTTCCACTTGGCCGTGTTGAACCAGTTGCCACCCGGTACGGCCGACGCCACCTCGCCGAGCACCTCACCCGTGGAGGTCTGCGCGCCGAGGCGGACGAAATAGAGGGTGCCGTCCTGCAAGGGAGCGGGCTCGTCGGTCTCTCCCACGGCATAGTCGGTGATATGGACGACGTGAAAGCGTTCGTTGTCGTCGTCGTAGCCGAACAGGGCCGGCTCACCCGACTTCAACCCGGGAGTCGCCGATTCCACCGCCAGTCGGAAAGGCCCGTCGGCGGCCGTCGCCACATAGACGCGGTAGCCGGACACCACCGCTGTCTCGGCTCGTGGCCAGGTGATCGTCAGGCTGGCCCCGGCGTCGTTCGGTGTATCGAAGGCCACGATGTCGACGGGAACCTGGGCTCCGGCGGCGACATGGAGCGCCACGCCGGCGACTGCGATCCAAGACGCGATCTTGCTCAAACCGTCTCTCCTTGAATGGACACTCACTCCTCGATCAACTCGACGTTGGCTCTGGGTACTACCGCCCGCGTGCCATCCTCGAACTCCACTTCGAGAACGCGCACGGAGGCGCCGGATTCGACCTGCTGCAGGTCGGCGATCAGCCGCCCCACCGTGCCGATGCGGCCGAAGTAAGGCGCGCGGATCACGCGCAACGCGTCGCCCTCGCCCATGCCGCCGCTGTGTCCGGCCTTAACGTCATCTGCCGGTGACTCGCGGTCGAGGTCAGGTACGATGATTTCGGGGCGCATGACACCGGCGCGAATCTGCGTCGCCCCCGACAGGGAGGCCTGTTGGCCGTGGCAGTGTGCGAGGATGTCGAACGTGCGGCGGGCCATGGCGATGCGGCCGAAGCCCTCGGTGAGGATGACCGTAAGGCCGATGTCTTCGGCGCCGGTGATGGCGACGCCGAGGTCGTAGCCGAGCAGCTGGCGCAGATCGCTGTCATGGATGCCGGCGCCGATCACGCCGCTGGCGCCTACCTGTCGCGCCTTGTCGATGGCGGCGTAGCTCGCCAGCCCGCTACCGACGACGATGTGCCCGGCGCACTGTGCGTCGATCGCATCGGGGTTGAGGTCCTGACCGGGACCGTCGCTGATCATGTGCAGCGGACCGCACGTCTCGTCGCCGACGCCGAAGATCCCCTGCACGAAGGCGCCGCGCGTCTCGACGACGACGCCTTCATCGGCGATGACTTCGACGATGTTACCATCGACGTAAGCCAGCACTTCGACTGGGAGAGGCGGCTCGCGCAGCAGCACCTGGCCGGTGACGCTGGAGATGCTCTCCAGCGTGCCCTCGATCTCGGCCTCGACGACGGTCTTGAACCACTTGATCAAGGGCCGCGTGGCGGCGATCACGTCCCCCTTGCGCACCGCGTCGCCCTCACTCTTGAGCATGAAGGTGGGTAGCTCATCGGCAGAGATCCCAAGGCGATTGATGACGTTCATGGTGCGCACGTTGCCAGGCAGCTCGGTGCGGGCCACGACCTGCTGACGCTGCACGGTGTCGCCCACCTGTCCCAGCACCTTACCCTGCATGGGCAGTCGCCGGGTCCGCCGCAGGACGGCATCGCGCGTAACCCGCAGGCCCGGTGTGTAGGCGTGGGCCATGTCAGGCTTCCTCCCCGGTGTCAGCGTAAAGCCCCAGGGCCTGGTTCCAGCGGGTCACGCACTCGCGCCTGGCGTCGTCGTCATCGGGCAGGTGGACCGGTCGTCCCCGGCCGTCGAGGATGAGCCCGACGACGCCGCTGCGCACTCGTGTCCGCAGTTCCTGACCGGCTCCGGCTCCCACATCCCAGCCGCGGGCGGGTCGCAGGACCATCTCGCCTTCGACACCATCGGCCAGTGGGATCACTTCGAGGTCTCCATATCGCAGACTGCCCTGTATTCCGGGGGCACCATCGACCTCGAGGTCGTAGGTGACACATGCCTCGCCGGTCTTGCCGGATCCGCCCACGGGGGCGACGCAGGTGCCCAGGTACACGATGCAGTCGCGCTCGAACACGTCGGTGGCAGCCTTCTCATCGACCGAGGCAAGCACGCCCAGGTGGGGCATCATGAAGATGCTGTCCACCGCCAGCTGTGTGACGCCCTCGGGCTGGAAGGCATCGATGAGCATCGCTGTCGTCTGCGACCGCCGCGGCGCGTGCGACAGGACACCGCCGCTGCCAACCAGCAGATCGAGAGCCATCATGTCGATGAGGCTGTCGCCTGAGGCGGCTTGCTCGAACACGTCGGACAGGGTGCGCTCGGTCTGCACCCCCTTGAGCCCGACGGCTAGCGCACGGTGCTGGATGAGGGCAAGCCGCAGCGCCTCACGGGCGACGCCCTGCTCGATCTGCAGCTCCTCGAGCATCTGCGGGATCGTCGTGGGCCGGATCATCTTGTTTTTGATACGGTCGCGCAGGTCGGCTTCCTCGATGTCGATGGCGATCCAGCGCATGACGTTGGCCATCGTCGCCTCGGCGAGCACGTTAGATATGCTGTAGGACATCCCGAGGTTGGCGCTCACGGTGCGGTTGAACACGGGTTCGGCGGAGAGGCCGTCGTCGCCGGTGGTAGAAAATACACTGAACACGTCGGTCGTGGCGCCGCCGATGTCGACACCGAGGACGTTGATATTCTGCCGGCGGGCAATGGTCTGCATGATCTGTCCCACCGCCGCCGGCGTCGGCATGATGGGCGCGCCGGTCCAGGACATGAGTTCGCGATACCCCGGTGCCTGGGCCATGACGTGTTCGAGGAACAGATCATGGATGACGTGGCGCGCCGGTGCGAGGTTTTCGCGCTCGAGAACGGGGCGAATGTTTTCCGACTGGTGCAGCGTCGTCCGGTCACCGAGAACGCGCTCGACCTCAGACCTTGCATCCCGGTTACCGGCGAAGATGACGGGCAACTGGAAGCCGGTGCCGAACCGCGGGCGCGGGTCGGCGGCGGCGACGTATTCCGCCAGTTCGACGACATGTGAAATCGTGCCCCCGTCGGTACCGCCGGAGAGCAGGACCATGTCGGGCCTCAGGTTACGGATGCGCTCGATCTTTTCATGGGGCAGGCGGCCGTCGTTGGCGGCCAGCACGTCCATCACGATCGCCCCGGCACCCAGCGCGCAGCGCTGAGCACTCTCGCCCGTCATCGATTCGACGACACCGGCGACCATCATCTGCAGCCCTCCGCCGGCACTCGATGTCGAAATGTAGATGTCGACGCCGCGCATTCCATCTGCGGGGGTGATAATTCGTTCGCCGTCGAGGATCTGTCGACCCGACAATTCCTCGATCTCCTGGATGGCGTTGAGCACACCGCGCGTCACATCTTCGAAGGGTGCCTCCACCGTGGTAGGGGCTTCGCCGCGACAGGTCTGTCGGTAGATGTCACCCTGGCGTTCGATGAGGATGGCTTTTGTCGTCGTGCTGCCGCAGTCGGTGGCGATGACGACATCCAGTTTACCCAATACGTTCGTCTTCCTGTCGGTTGATGGTGTCGATAACCAGGTCCAGGCTGTGACGTCTTTCGAGCAGACGGATGAGCAGATCGGTTTCGGACTTGGAGAATGCCATGTTCAGCAGCGGGCCGAAGAAGGCCAGAAACTGGCTGCCGATGAAGCTGAGGGGCCGGGCGCTCTCCAGGGCCATCAGGGCCGGCGCCGCGAGGCGGCGGCGTACGACGATTCTGGAGAGGCGCTCGACTAAGGCGCGCTCCTGATCGGTGAAGTCCACCCCCGAGTCCACGGCGAAGGCGTAGGCGAAGGTGGCACGCAGGCGCTCAATCCGCGACATGGAGCCTGACCATAGCGTCGACGTCGTCGGCATAGACGCCGTCGCCGAAACGCAGAAAGACGCCGCGGAAGGAGTCGAGACGGCTCTGATGACGGAAGGGGCTCAGGAAGATCCCGTCCGCGTGCCGCACGAAACGCCGGAACGTCGTCCACCGCCGCCGTCGCCACACCAGCTGCTTCCAGGCGGCGCCATCGGCATCTATGACATACCGGGTCGGCAGAAAGTAGTCCATCGTCGCCAGGACCAGCACAACGACAGAAATCGCGCCGTACACCGGATTGCCGAGGCTGACCGTCATCACGGCGGCCGATCCGACGATCGCCGCGATCAGGGCGATCGACTTGATAGGTGGCTCCTCCCGCAGTGGGTGACAGGTCCACACACACTGCTGCGGACCGCCATCGGCGGGTTCCGGATGCTCCTGGGGTGGCGCGTCGTCCATTGTTTCGGGAGGCAGATCTATAGCTGAGGTCAGTGTCACGCGACCGAACAGCTACAGTATAGAACACGCGGGCGTTGCACGCATGCGCGTCAGCGCAGAAACTCCGGGACCACCTCGTTCTGCAGGACCTGCTCCAGTGTCTGCCGGCGACGGACGAGATGGAATGTGCCGTCACAGCCCAGCAGGACCTCGGGTGCCTCGGGAAAGGAGTTATAGTTCTTCGTGGACATGGCGGCACAATAGGCGCCTGCTCCATCGATGACGATGGGGTCACCGATCTGTGCCACTGTGAGCGTGCGCGGCAACAGTCCTTCTGGATTGCCGGGCTCGGGGGTGAGGATGTCACCGCTCTCACAACAGTGCCCAACGACCAGATACTCCTTCGTCGATCGCTTCTCCGGTTCCAGGGGCAGTAGGATGATCGGATGCTGGGCGCCGTACATACTGGGCCGGACGATCTCCGTCATTCCCGTGTCCGCCTTGATAAAGGAGTATCCCTCCTTGCCGGTGTCGACGATGTCGATGACACTGGCCACAACGGCGCCTGCATTGGCGACAAAGAATGTTCCAGGCTCGATCTCCAGGTGTATCTGACGGCCGTCTTGGTCGGCAAATCTGCGCAGTTCCGCAGCGATGGGCTCACCGGCGCGCTGCAGGTCCGTCGAGACCTCCGTGCTCATGCGCCCCACCTTGTAGCCGCCACCCAGGTTCACCCTCGTCACTTCCGGCAGATGGCGGACGAGATTCATCGTCAAGCCCGAACAGCGCTGCCACACCTCCGGGTCGCTGCCCGAACCGATATGGGTGTGCAACCGGGTGATCTTCAGGTCGTATTCACGCGCCGTCCGGACAACGCGCTCGAGGTGGGTGTGCCAGATGCCGAAACTCGCCGACGGGCCGCCCACGTTGGTGCGGTTGCTGTGGCCGGAGCCCAGACCGGGATTGAGGCGGACGCTAACCTCCTGGCCCGGACACGCCTGTCCGAAGGCTACCAGCTGCGCCAGGGAGCAGGCGTTGAAACCGGTTCCCAGGCCGATCAGTTCGGCCAGATCCTCGGGGAGCTGCTGGGCTGTGAGCAGGATACGTTTGGCCGGCACCCCAGCGGCGATGGCCCGGTGCACTTCCCACCCCGAACTGGCATCGATGTGCAGGCCCGCCTCGGTGAGCACTCTCAACACGGCGGCGGAGGGGCATGCCTTCATCGCGTAGCGCACGGTGAGGCCGAAGGGCGCTGGAAAGCCGAGGGCGACGGCAGCCTGGCGCTCCAGCGACGCCTGGTCGTAGACGAAGAGGGGGGTGCCGAACTCGGCCTGTAGCCGGCGCACCTGATCCTCGGAGAGAAAGCGGAAATTTTCCATGCCTGCCTAATGTCTCTATCTTGCTATTTTTATTGGGACTTGGTAGCTTCTCGACGCTTCAGATTATCGCCCTCGCCCCGCACATCGTCAAGACAGAGCCCTTGCCGCGCCACATTCTCGGCATCTCCGCCTACTACCACGACTCCGCCGCCTGTCTGGTCAGCGACGGGCGCATCGTGGCGGCGGCGCAGGAGGAGAGATTCTCACGCCGCAAGCATGACGCCCGCTTCCCGACTCTGGCGGCGAAGTACTGCCTCCAGGAGGCCGGAATCGGTGTGGACGACCTGGAGTGCGTGGGGTTCTACGACAAGCCGCTGCTCACCTTCGAACGCCTGCTGGAAACCCATCTCGGAACGGCACCGAAGGGACTGCGCCTCTACTGGAAATCCATGTCGGTCTGGCTCAACCAGAAGCTGTGGATTCCACAGGAGGTTTGCCGGGGTCTCGGCGCCGATGTAAAGGTGCTGTTCGGCGAACACCACGAGTCCCACGCGGCGTCAGCCTTCTATCCGTCTCCCTTCGAGGAAGCCGCCATCCTGACGACGGACGGCGTCGGCGAGTGGACGACGACGAGTTTCGGGTTTGGACGAGGGACCGAACTGCACACCCTGGCAGAGATCAAGTTCCCTCACTCCCTCGGGTTGCTCTACACGGCGTTCACCTACTTTACGGGGTTCAAGCCGAATTCCGGCGAGTACAAGCTGATGGGCCTGGCACCCTACGGAGAGCCGAAGTACGCCCAGCGTATCCTCGATGAGATCGTGGCGCTCGCCGAGGACGGTTCCTTCCGCCTCAACCTCGACTACTTCAACTACGTCGCCGGCCTGACGATGACCTCCAGCGCCATGGACGCCCTGTTCGACGGCCCTGCCAGGAGGCCGGAGACGCCGCTGACTCAGCGCGAGATGGATATCGCCGCCTCCTGCCAGAAGGTGACCGAGGAGGTCCTGTTGCGCATGGCGCGCGCCGCGCATCGCGAGACGGGGATGAAAAACCTGTGCCTGGCAGGTGGTGTGGCACTCAACTGCGTCGGCAATGGTCGGCTCCTGCGCGAGAGCCCCTTCGAAAACCTGTGGATCCAGCCCGCTGCTGGCGATGCCGGGGGCGCCGTAGGTGTGGCCCTGGCTCTCTGGCACCGCCACTTCGAGCAGCCGCGCAGCGCAGACCCGGATGGCGACTCGATGTCGGGTGCCTACCTGGGCCCGGCTTTCGCAGCCGACGAGATCGAGTCCTTCCTCGAGACACAATCGGCGCCGGCAGCGAGCCTGGGCGCCGATGAGCTATCCGTGCGTGTGGCCGAGATCCTCGCCGAGGAGAAGGTCGTGGGCTGGTTTCAGGGGCGTATGGAGTTCGGACCGCGGGCGCTGGGGGCGCGCAGCATCCTCGGGGATCCGAGATCGTCGGCGATGCAGTCGCAGATGAATCTCAAGATCAAGTACCGCGAGAGCTTCCGCCCCTTCGCTCCCAGCGTCCTGCGCGAGCACGTGGCAGACTGGTTCGAGATGGACTGCGATTCGCCCTACATGCTGCTGGTAGCCCTCGTGAAGCAGGAGAAGCAGATCCAGATGACGGACGAACAGGATGCCCTGTTCGGGATCGACAAGCTGAAGGTGCCACGCTCGGAGATTCCCGCCGTCACCCATGTTGACTACTCGGCCAGGGTGCAGACGGTACGCCGCGAGGTCAACACAGCCTACCACGATCTGATCCAGGCTTTCTACAGCCTCACCGGATGCCCCCTGCTGGTCAATACCTCCTTCAACGTCCGCGGCGAACCGATCGTGTGCACGCCGGAGGACGCTTACCGCTGCTTCATGCGCACCGAGATGGATTACCTCGTACTCGGCAACTTCCTGCTCGACAAGCGCGACCAGCCCGAATGGCTGGAAGAAGTCAGCTGGCAGGAAGAATTCGAGCTCGACTGACGGCGGCGTGAACGAAGATTCCAGGACCAGGAGGGTGGCTCCACGCCGCCAGACCGAGATCGCGCCGGCACCCGACCCCGCTGCCCCCGTGCGCGATCTCTACGCGAGCCCTGATGACTGCGACTGACCTGCCCTTCTGGAGACCCCCGTCGCCAGGTCCGCGCGACCTGCGCAAGTTCGGTCTGCTGTTCTGCGTCCTGAGCGCCGCTCTGGCTGGATATCTGGTCTGGAGTCGTGGCGTCGACGCCGCCACCGTTCCGGGGGCGATCAGCGCTGCCCTGCTGTTGCTGAGCTTGGGCCTGCCGTCGCTGCTGAAGCCGGTGTGGTGGCCCTGGATGGTCGTGGCCCGCGTCCTGGGTTTCGTCAACAGCCACCTGCTACTGGCCGTCGTCTTCTACCTGATGTTCACGCCCATCGGGCTGGTCATGCGGCTGCTCGGCCGTGACCCGCTGGGGGACAGGGATTTTGGCCGCGCCCGGCAAATCGCCGCCGACGGCGGTAGCCTGTGGCAGCGCCGTGAGAAGGCACAACTGTCTCTCCATCACTACGAGCGGCAGTTCTGATGATCCGATTTCAGGTTTGATCAGGTAGAGACCCACCGTTATATTCCTATGTTCGAGCAAGGTCAAGTTGAGGGTGTCGATTCCGATCGCTTCTGGATGGGTCGCGCCCTGCAGCGGGCGCACATCGCCGCCGAGCAGGACGAGGTGCCGATCGGCGCCCTCATTGTGCGCGCTGGAGCCATCGTCGGTGCTGGTTGGAACATCACCGAACGCGGTCAGGATGCCACGGCGCATGCCGAGCTGGTCGCCCTGCGCCAGGCGGCGCGGGCCTTGGGGTCGCGGCGGCTCGAGGACAGCGTTCTCTACGTCACCCTCGAACCATGCGCCATGTGCGCTGGCGCTATCGTGCTGGCACGGATCCCGCGGCTCGTGTTCGGGGCGTACGACCCAAAGGCCGGAGCCTGCGGCACGTTGCGGAACGTGGTCCAGGATCCGCGCCTCAATCACACCTGCCAGGTCACCGGCGGTGTGCTGCACAGGGAATGTGCCGGCTTGCTCCAGAGCTTCTTCGGTGGCCTGCGAGGCCGGCGGCCGAGGACGAAGTAAGTTCGGAGAGGTGCCAGAGTGGTCGATCGGGGCGGTCTCGAAAACCGTTGTGGCTGCAAAGTCACCGTGGGTTCGAATCCCACCCTCTCCGCCATTCACCTCGCACACGGTCGAGGTGGAGAGGTGACCGAGTGGTCGAAGGTGCACGACTGGAAATCGTGTGTAGCGTTTATAGCGCTACCGTGGGTTCGAATCCCACTCTCTCCGCCATTTTCTACAAGTTCTGTGGGGCAGTAGCTCAGTTGGGAGAGCGCTAGGTTCGCAATCTGGAGGTCGTGGGTTCGATCCCCATCTGCTCCACCATTTTTCTCCGCAGGAGCCCGTTGGCAAGAGGCCAGGACCTTGGCTGCATCGACGGGTTCCCGCGTTTCTACTGGGTCGTGCTAGATGGGGAGTTAGCGGTGCCCTGTACCCGCAATCCGCTCTAGCGGGATCGAATTCCCGTCCAGAGGTCCGTTTGCCTTCTTACCGGCCGGCCCCGAGGGCGCTGAAGGCCGGATTCCACGCAACGCGAGGCTTCTGAACTCCGTCAGGACCGGAAGGTAGCAGCGGTAAGAATGCTGATGCGTGTGCCGTGGAAATATCTGGCTGGAGCCCGAGGGAACCGAACGGCGTTGGGCATCGGATCGAAGATGGGTGCACGGCCCACTTTTTTATTGTATGAACCGATGGTGAACTGACTTCGGTCAGACGTCGTATCCACCGCTTCCTGCCAAAGTCCCCATGGCCTACCAGGTAACCGCCCGCAAGTGGCGCCCACAGCGCTTTCAAGAGGTCGTCGGCCAGGAGCATATCACGACGACGCTGACGAACGCGCTGCACTCCGGCCGTCTGGCACAGTGCTACCTGTTCACCGGTCCACGCGGCGTCGGCAAGACGACGACGGCGCGTATTCTCGCCAAGGCGCTCAATTGCGCGAACCGCGGCCAGACTCCGGATCCGTGTGGCCAATGCCCTTCCTGCCGTGCCATCACCGATGGTACGAGTATGGACGTCCTCGAGATCGACGGCGCCTCGAACAACAGCGTCGACGACGTGCGCGAGTTGCGCGAGATCGTGCGCTACATTCCCACCGAGGGCGCCCACAAGATCTACATCATCGACGAAGTCCACATGCTGTCTACGGCAGCCTTCAACGCCCTGCTCAAGACGCTGGAGGAGCCGCCTGAGCGCGTCGTTTTCGTCTTTGCCACTACGGAAGTTCAGGAGGTCCCGGAGACGATCCTGTCGCGCTGTCAGCGGTTCAACTTTCGCCGCATACCGACATCGCTGATCGCCTCGCACCTAGAAAAGATCACCACCGAAGAGGGCATCGGCGCCGACCAGGAGGCCCTCTACCTGCTGGCGCACCGCGCTGATGGCGCCCTGCGCGACGCCGAGAGCCTGCTCGACCAGGTCGTTTCCTTCGGCGATAACGTATCGGCGCAGAGCGTCGGTGATGTGCTGGGTCTGGTGGACCGCGCCGTATTCTTCGACACCGCTCGCGCCATCGATGACGGCGACGGCGCACGCCTGCTCGACCTGGTGGCCGCCGTCATCGACGGGGGAGGCGACATCGAGGAGTTCGTACGCGGTTTCGTCGAACACGCCAGCCACATGCTGTTCACCAAGGTTCAGGGGGCGGCGGCCAAGCTCGAGGTGGCCGACAGCGAACGGGAGCGCTACGAGAAGTCGGTGGCCGACGTCGCAGAAGAGGATCTGTTGCGCATCGTGCAGGCGCTGATGGAACTCGAAGCCGACCTGCGGCGCTCGATGCAGCCTCGATTCCGCACTGAACTGGCCCTCGTGCGCCTCGCGCATATGGGACGCGCCGTAGATGTAGGGCGCCTGTTGAACCGACTCGCCGCCGTCGAAGCCGCCGTGGCGTCGGGAGGGGGGCGGCCATCGCTGCGCCCCAACCGCCGCAAGCAGGAGACGGCACCACCGCCTGCGGTTCCTCCGCCACAACAGGAAGACGGCCCCGGTCCGGAGATCGCCCCGGCCCGTGAGCAGGCGCCGGCGGCCCCGCCACCTCCGGTGCCTCCGCCACAGCAGGAAGAGGGCCCGCCATCCGGCGCGGTGGATACAAACGAACTGCAAACGCAATGGTCGCGAGTGACGAACCTGGTGCTTGAGACCCAGCCATCGGCGGGCAACTTCCTGCAGGAGGTGACCCGCATGGAGCTGGAGGGGGCCGTCCTCACCCTCTTCTTCGCGCCGCAGAACCGCTTTGGCATGGGGTTGGTGGGCAAGGCCAACGAATCCGTGTCCGCAGCCATCGCCAAGATCACCGGTCACCAGCTGCACATCCGCTGCGCTCTCGACGAGGACGGCGGTGGCGGTTCCGGTGGCCAGGCCACGTCGCCCCCGCCACCTGCAGTGGATGATCCGGCACAGGGGACGACCCCGCAGCCCCAGCGACAGCAGACCCGCGGCAGCAACGATGTGGATCCCAAGGTGCGAGCCGTGCTCGACGCCTTCGACGGTGAACTAGTCTAATGGCCTCACTTGGGCCGCAGCCGCTGGAGGACCTGGTCACGGCTCTGTCTCGCCTTCCCGGAATCGGACGCAAGACGGCGCAGCGACTGGCGATCTACCTGCTCAAGTCGCCGCCCCAGGAGGCGCAAGCACTGGCCGAAGCCATCCGCGGGGCGCGCGAGAACATCGGTCACTGCTCGCGATGTTTTCACCTGACCGAGCGCGGCAACGAGTTGTGCCATGTGTGCAGCGATACGAATCGCGATCAGGCGGTGATCTGTGTGGTCGAAGAGGCCAGCGACGCTCTGGCTCTGGAACGTAGCGATCTGATGCGAGGCACCTACCACGTCCTTGGCGGAGCCCTGAGTCCCCTCGACGGCATCGGCCCAGCCGACCTGCGCATCGACGAGCTGGTCGAGAGAGTGCGTCGCGACGGCGTGCGCGAGGTCATCCTGGCACACAACGCCAGCGCCGAAGGCGAGGCGACGGCGGAGTACATCCATCAGCGGCTGGACGGGCTCACCACTGTCACCCGGCTGGCTCGCGGCCTGCCCGCTGGCTCCGATCTGGACCTGGCGGACCGCACGACCCTGGCTCACGCCCTGCAGGGACGCACGACCTTCAAATGACGGACACAGCAAGCGGGCGCCGGACGATCGTCAACCTGCCCAATATTCTCACGGTTTCGCGCATTCTCGCCACGCCTCTGTTTCTGGCGATGCTGTTCTCCGAGGGCGCCCACTGGCGGGGCGCCGCTGTCATCGTGTTCCTGCTGGCGTCCCTCACCGATCTCTACGACGGCCGGCTGGCGAGGGCGCGCGATTGTGTCACCGAGTTCGGCCGCTTCATGGACCCCCTGGCCGACAAGATCCTGGTCACCTCGGCGCTCGTCGCCTTCGCCCTGGGACGGATCGTCAACGCCTGGATCGTGGTGCCCATCGTCATCCGCGACGTGGTCATCACCGGCATGCGGATGTATGGTCTCTATCAGGGCCGCATGATGGAGACCTCGCGACTGGCCAAGTGGAAGACGACGGTGCAGCTGGTCACCGTCATCGTCATCCTGACACTTGTCGGCCTGCAGGAAGTCGCCGGCTACTACGAGTGGGGTGTGCAGGCGGCGTGGGCCTGGCTGCCCCTGCTGAGCAATGGCCTGATGGCGGCGGTCCTCGTGCTTACCCTGATGTCCGGTTTTCACTACTTTTTTCGTACCGGATCGGCCTGATCGCCTTCCTGCGGACCGTTATCGCCACCGTGCTGTTCTCGGGGCGAGCACCGATTGCTCCGGGCACGACGGGCTCGGCGGTCACAGCCGTCGCCTGGTTCGTCTTCGGCAGTTCTCTGACGCCATTGGTGTGGGTTCTGCTGCTGGTGGGGGTCACGGCAGTCGCCGTCGTCACGGCTGGTGCCGAAGCGCGGGCCCTCGGCCGCCAGGATCCGGGACCGGTGGTGATCGACGAGGCGGCGGGGTTCCTGTTCACCGTGGCCTTCCTCCCCCACGGCCTGTGGACGACCCTGGCGGCGTTTGTGCTGTTCCGCATCCTCGATATCATCAAGCCGCCTCCTGCCCGCCAGCTGGAAGCCCTGCACGGTGGCTGGGGGATCGTCCTGGACGACGTGGCTGCCGGCATCATGGGCAATCTGCTGCTGCGCGCCGGCCTGGCCCTGCTGTAACAGCTTTGCCGCTGTGGCATCGCTGGCACGAAACCGACCCGAGGGGAGTTGAGACGACGACCATGGCCAAGAAGGACAACAACGGCAAGGCACCCGACGACAAGGGCAAGCAGCAGTCCCTCGATCTGGCGCTGGCGCAGATCGAGAAGCAGTACGGCAAGGGATCTATCATGCGCATGGGGGCGGAGGGTGGCATCGTCGAAGCCGAAGCCATCTCATCGGGGGCGCTGTCCATCGATCTGGCGCTGGGTATCGGCGGGTTCCCCCGCGGCCGGATCGTCGAGATCTATGGCCCGGAAGGGGCCGGCAAGACGATGGTGTCGCTGCACGCAATCCGCGAGGCACAGCGTGCCGGCGGCACGGCGGCCTTCATCGATGCGGAGCACGCCCTCGATATCACCTTCGCGCGGCGTATCGGCGTCGACGTCGAGAACCTGATCATCTCGCAGCCCGACTCCGGTGAGCAGGCTCTGGAGATCGTCGAGACCCTGGTGCGTTCGGGCGCCTTCGACATCATCGTTCTCGACTCGGTGGCAGCTCTGGTGCCGCAGGCAGAACTCGAGGGTGACATGGGAGACTCGCACATGGGGCTGCACGCGCGGCTGATGTCGCAGGCTCTGCGCAAGCTGACGGGCAGCATCAGCCGCTCGCGCACATGCGTGATCTTCATCAACCAGTTGCGCATGAAGATCGGCGTCATGTTCGGCAATCCAGAGACGACGACGGGCGGTCGAGCCATGGGTTTCTACGCCTCGGTCCGTGTCGATATCCGTCGTATCGGCCACATCAAGAATGGCGACACGAACATCGGCATCCGAGCCCGCGTCAAGATCGTGAAGAACAAGCTGGCGCCTCCGTACCGGCAGGCGGAGTTCGACATCTACTTCTCCGGCGAGAAGATCGGCGTGTCGCGCGAGGCGGATCTGCTCGACATCGGCGTGGAGCACGAGCTGGTGGACAAGGCGGGGACCTGGTTTTCATACGAGGGCGAGCGCCTCGGCCAGGGGCGGGAGAATGCTCGCCAGTATCTCGCCGAGAACCCTGCGGTGGCACAGGCGATCGAGACCCGCCTGCGCGTCGCACTGGGCCTCGCCACTGCCCCCGAAAAGGCGCAGAAGCCTCCCGTGCCTGCCGACGACAGCGCCGCAGAGTAGTCGATCGCTGTGAACGACATCAAAGGACGCGAAAAAACGCGCCGCATCGCCTTCGATCTGCTGGGAGTACGGGACCGTTCCGTGAAGCAGATGCGGGAGCGTCTGGCCAAGCGGGGCTGCGCAACTAGTGACATTGACACTGTGGTGGCCGACCTGGAGGCTTTGGGTCTGCTCGACGACTTCAAGTACGTGCGCCGCTGGATCGAGACTCGGCGCGAGCGCCGACCCGAGGGCGTGCCCAAGGTCACGCGCGACCTGTTGCGTCGGGGCATCGACAAGGCCGCTATCGAGCAGGTGCTGGCCGAACTCGATGTCGACCTGGCGTCAGGGGAGGAGGCTCTGCAACTGCTGCGTCGCAACAGCGGCCGCTACGCGGGTCTCGATGCGTTGAAAGCGCGGCGGCGTATGATGGGTTTGCTGGCGCGGCGCGGGTTTGATCCGGAGACGACCCGCAAGGCGGTGGAGACCGCCTGGTCCGAATTCGAAGGTGACGAGTGATGAAGTCCAGAGAGATCCGCGAGACCTTCCTGTCCTTCTTCGAGGGCAAGGGCCACACGCGCGTGCCCAGCGCCTCCGTCGCCCCCACGGACGACCCCACCCTGTATTTCACCAACGCCGGGATGAACCAGTTCAAGGACGTGTTCCTCGGGCTGGGCAGCCGGCCGTACTCCCGAGCCGTGGACACGCAGAAGTGCATCCGCGTCTCCGGCAAGCACAACGACCTCGAAGAGGTCGGCGTCAGCCCGTGGCATCACACGTTCTTCGAGATGCTCGGCAACTGGTCCTTCGGCGACTATTTCAAGGAAGAGGCCATCCAGTGGCATTGGGAACTGGTGACCGAACGCTTCGGTATGGACAAGGAGCGCCTGTGGGCGACGGTTTTCGAGGGAGGCGAGGGCGTACCCGCTGACGACGATGCCGAAGCCCTGTGGACGAAGGTCACCGATTTGCCGTCGGACCGCGTCGTCAGGCTGCCGGCGAAGGACAACTTCTGGGAGATGGGGGAGACCGGCCCCTGCGGGCCGTGCTCCGAACTGCACTATTACCTCGGCGATGATCTGCAGGCCCAGAACCTGGATCTGTTCCTGCAGGACGGGCCCGAGTTCGTCGAGATCGGCAATCTCGTCTTCATCCAGTTCAACCGGGACCAGGAAGGTTCCCTGCAGCCTCTGCCCGCCCAGCACGTCGACACAGGCACCGGCTTCGAGCGTCTGTGTGGCCTGTTGCAGAACAAGGACAACAACTACGACACCGACGTCTTCCGGCCGCTCATCGAGCACATCGCCGACGTCACGGGCGGTGACCCCGACAGCGACGCCGGCCGGGTCCCCATGCGCGTCATCGCCGATCACGTTCGTTCCCTGACCTTCGCCATCGCCGACGGGGCGTTGCCCGCCAATGACGGCCGTGGCTACGTGCTGCGCCGCATCCTGCGTAGGGCGTCACGCTTCGGTCGCCAACTCGACCAGCACGAGCCCTTCATCCACAAGCTGGTGGAGCCCCTGGCCGCCTCGGTGGCGCACGTGTTCCCGGAGGCCGCCGCCCAGGCGACGCACATCGCCATGGTGATCGAGGCCGAGGAGGAATCCTTCGGCAACACTCTCGATCGTGGTCTCGAGATCTTCGCACGCCTCGGCGACAAGGGGGATATTTCCGGCGCTGACGCATTTCAGCTCTACGACACGTACGGCTTTCCCCTTGACCTGACGGAGCTGATGGCACGCGAGCGCGGCCTCAGCGTCGACACGGACGGGTTCGAGCGCGAACTCGAGCATCAGCGCCAGCGGGGCCGGGCGGCTACGAAGGGGTGCTTTCGTGCTACCGAGGGTGTGGAGGACGCGGTCGCCGGCGAACACTCGGAGTTCATCGGCTACGACGAACTCGAGGCCGATGCCATCGCCGTCCACGTCGAGTCAGTGGAGGACACGGTGCGCGTCGTGCTCGACAAGACACCGTTCTACGCCGAGTCGGGTGGCCAGGTGGGTGACCGCGGCATGTTGCAGGGGGACGGCTTCCGCATCGAGGTCGAAGACACGTTGAAAGCCCGTGGCGGTATCGTCCATGCCGGTACTCTTGTCAGCGGTGAACTGCCCGTCGCCGGTGCCGCCATGCACGCCGCCGTCGACAGGTCGGCGCGCGACGCCGTGGCCCGCAATCACACATCGACACACCTGCTGCACGAGGCCCTGCGCCGCACCCTTGGTGACCATGTCGGGCAGATGGGCTCCCTCGTGTCTCCCGATCGTCTGCGCTTCGACTTCTCCCACTTTCACGCCATGGAGCCGGAGCAGCTGCTGCAGGTGGATCAGATCGTCAACGAGCGGATCCGCGACGACCTGGAGATCTCCACCTTCGAAGAGGATCTTGATCGCGCCAAGACGCTCGGGGCCCGGGCCCTGTTCGGCGAGAAGTACGGCGACCGTGTGCGCGTTGTGAAGATCGAGAATTTCAGCCTCGAGCTGTGCGGCGGGACGCACGTAAGACACACGGGACAGATCGGCGCCTTCGATCTGAGCCTGGAGAGCGGTATCGCCGCTGGCACGCGGCGAATCGAGGCTCTCACCGGCGCCGGCGCCGAGCAGGCCGCCCGGCAACACCGCCAGTGGCTCGGCGAGATCGGCCAGTTGCTGAATGCGCCCTCCGGGGCGTTGCCCGAACAGGTGCGGGCCCTGCAGGAGCGCATGCGGGAACTGGAGAAGGCTCTGGCCGAGGCGCGACGCAAGGCCGCCGATGACAGCGCCGCAGACCTGACGGCGGGGGCCGTCGACATCGATGGGGTCCACGTTGTGGCCAGCCGTGTGCAGGTCGACGACATCGGCGCCTTGCGCTCGATGGCTGACGGTATCCGCGAGGGGTTGAGTTCAGGTGTCGGAGTGCTTGGAGCTGACGTGGCGGGTAAGGTCTCCTTCATCGCTGTTGTCACCCAGGATCTGATCGAGAAGCGTGGCCTCAAGGCGGGAGACGTGGTCAAGGAGGTGGCGCAGATCGCCGGTGGATCCGGGGGTGGCAAGTCGCACATGGCCCAGGCCGGCGGCAAGGATCCCGGAAAAATCGACGCGGCCATCGCCGCCGCGCCTGAGATCATCAGGCGGCGCTTGGCGGGCTGAGAATAGCGCCTGATGAAAAGCACGCTCGAAAGACTCCTGGAGGTACGCGCGCGGCGGGGGGCAGGGTACCTGACCCTGCTCGATCCGGATCGGCTGTCCCTCGACGAACTCGAAAGCCGGGCGCAGGCGTGCGCCGACGCCGGCGCCGACGGCATCTTGGTCGGTACGAGCCTGATGTTGTCCGCGCCCGGCAATACGCGACTCTTCGAACGGCTCCGCGTCGCCGTCGACATCCCCGTGATCTCCTTCCCGGGGGATGCCGGCCAGGTGGTGAGCACGGCGGATGCGATCCTGTTCCTGAGCATGGTGAGCGGTCGCAACGCGGAGCTGCTCATCGGTCAGCACGTACGAGCGGCGCCCCTGCTGAAGGAATACGGCGTCGAGGTGATTCCAACGGCCTACATGCTGGTCGAATCGGGTACCCTCACCTCCGTCGAATACATGAGTAATACCAAGCCCATACCGCGCGCCAAGGACGACATCGCCATGGCGCATGCGCTGGCGGCGCAGTACCTGGGCATGAAGCTGGTCTATCTGGAGACGGGCAGCGGTGCAGCCGCCTCCGTACCGGTGTCGATGGTCCGCTCCGTATCCCGCTACGTCGATCTGCCCGTCATCGTCGGCGGCGGCATACGCGATCCCGAGGTGGCGCGCGAAAAGGTCGACGCCGGCGCCGCCTTCGTCGTCACTGGAAGTGTAGTGGAAGACGACCCGGGCAGGCTGCGGGAACTCAGTGCCGCCGTCCATGTCTCCGGGTGAGTTCGCCGGAGGTGACGGTCTCGTCGACATTCACTGTCACGCCCTGCCGGGCGTCGACGACGGCGCTGCCAGCGTCGCCATGGGCCTCGACATGTTACGCCGCGCCCGCCGACGAGGGCGTCGATGACGTGGTGCTCACGCCGCACTACAGGCCCGAGGACGGACCGGAGCGGGCGCAGCAGTTGCAGGATTATTTCGAGGGGTTCGCTGTCGACGTCGCCGACGCCGGTATCGGCGTGAGAGTCCATCTCGGCGCTGAATTGGGGTTTCGCTTCGGCCTGGCTCATCTGGCACAGTCTCACGATGGCGCGACTGGCTGGCGGGCCGTATGTGCTCGTCGACCTGCCCCCCGGACCGCTGTCACCCGGGCTGGAACAGGCGTTCTTCGAAATCCGCACGGCGGGCTACCGGCCGGTGCTGGCCCATCCGGAGCGGCACCGTGAGCTGGCCGCCGCTTCGGTCGCCGCGCCCAGGCCGCTGCCATCTGTCTTGCCGAGTCCGGGCAGGCTGACTTCGTCGGCAGCGACGGGCACGACCTGGAGAAACGGCCTCTGTCCCTGCGCTCCGCCTACGAGCAGATGGTCGGGCTGACCGGGGCTGAGGAGGCACAACGGCTGTTCGCACGCAACCCGCTGCTGTGTATTGACGGGAAACAGGTAGAAACGGGGCCTCGCAATGTGGCCAGGGAACGTCCCGGTATGTGGTCCTGGCTGCGTCAGCGGCTCGGTTAGATCAGAGCAGTGAACGACACGGAAACGAGTATGGTCGAGAAAAAAATCACCGTCACCAATGTGCTGGGTATTCACGCACGTCCTGCCACGTTGCTGGTGCAGGCAGCGTCGCGCTTCGAGTCCGACATCTTCCTGAGCAAGGGAGACGTGAGCCGGATCAACGGCAAGAGCATCATGGGTGTCATGATGCTGGCCGCGGAAAAGGGCGCCCAGGTGCTGCTGGAAGCAGAGGGGTCAGACGCGGAGGCCGCCCTGGAAGCGTTGGGCGAACTGCTGGCCAGCGATTTCGAAGGCCAGATTTGATCGAGTTCGCATGAACCGAGAACACCTCAAGGTTTCAGGCATCGCCGCGGCGCCAGGTATCGCTATCGGCAAAGCCTTCGCCCACAGGGCGGAACGGCCAGCCGTTTCCCTGCGGCGGGTACCGGACTATCGCATCGAGTCCGAGATCGAGCGCTTTCATACAGCCCTCTCTGAGGTGTGTGAAGATGTGCGGCGTACACGGCAGCGCGTCGAATACGAGCAGGGCGCCGATCTGGCGATGATCTTCGACGCGCAACTGGCCATGCTCGACGATGTGCAGGTGAAGGACGGCACCGTCGCGAGCATCCGTTCCCGCAACTGGTCGGCAGAGCGCGCCTTCGCCGAGACGATGACCCAATTGCGCCAGGGATTCGAGCAGATCGAGAACGAGTATCTGCGCGCCCGCGTCGGCGACCTCATAGACATCGAGCAGCAGGTCCTCGTGCAATTGGCAGGCGGTGGTCTAGGGCTGCAGAACACGCGATCGAACACGGTCATCTTCGCCCGCGATCTGCTGCCCTCAGAGGCCGCCCAGCTGGGTCAGCGACTGGTGAAGGGGCTGGTCACCGACGGCGGTGGCGCCACCTCGCACACCAGCATCATCGCCCGCTCCCTCGGCCTGCCCACCGTGGTCGCAACCGAGACGGCGTCGCGTCTGGTGTCGACGGGGGACCGCGTCATCGTCGATGGAGACCAGGGCACCGTCCACATCCGCCCCGACGCGGCGACCCTGCGCTATTACCGCTCGCAGTTGCGACGCCAGTTGCGTCGCGAGCGCGAACTGAGCCTGCGCAGCGACCTGCCCTCCGTCACTCACGACGGCACCGAGGTCACCCTGCTGGCCAACATCGATCTGCCGCAGGAGATCGAACAGGCCGTCGCCAACGGCGCCCACGGTGTCGGCATGGTGCGCACCGAGTTTCTCTACGTCGGGCACCGCCTGCCGTCGGAGACGGAACAGGTGGATGCCTACGCCCGGGTTGTGCGTGCCATGGCGCCTTTTCCCGTCGTCATTCGCACCTTCGACCTGGGGGGTGACAAGCTGACCCACGCCGTGGACTCCCTGCCCGAGGCCAACCCTTTTCTCGGCTGGCGTGGTATCCGTATCTGCCTGGATACGCCGGAGTTGTTCAAGACGCAGCTGCGAGCCATCCTGCGCGCCGGCGCTCTCGGCGACGCGCGGATCCTGTTGCCGATGATCAGCGGCCTCGACGACGTCCGTCGCGCCCGCGAGATGATCGCACAGGTTCAAGGTGATCTGCAGCGGCAAGGAATCGAGCACCAGGCGGACTGCCAGGTGGGTGTCATGATCGAGGTGCCCTCCGCAGCCATCATCTCCGAGCAGCTGGCGCGGGAGGTCGACTTCTTCAGCCTGGGGACAAACGATCTCGTCCAGTACACCCTGGCTGTAGATCGCGGCAACACCCGGGTCTCCGGCCTCTATGATCCATTACACCCGGCGGTGTTGCGTCTCATCCAGCAGGTCACAGACAACGGCGCTGCCGCGGGGATCCCCACCAGTATCTGCGGCGAGATGGCGGCCGATCCGGTGGCTGCCGTCATTCTGATGGGGTTGGGCGTACACCTGCTGAGTGTCAGTCCCGGCGAGATTCCGGAACTAAAGGAAGTGGTGCGCGCCGCCGACCTGGCCGCGGCGCGGGAGGTTGCGCGCCACAGCCTCGGACTGGCTTCGGGCAAAGAGGTCCGGGCCCATGTCGAGACGACCCTGAAGGATGTATTCCTGGCCGCCAAGCCCCCGCGTCCCCACGAGGCGCCATGAGCGATACCAACCTCCCTTGGGCAGTCGTCCCCGTCGCCGGTTTCGGTGCCCGCCTGCGGCCGCACACGCACACGCGGCCCAAGCCGCTGCTGCACGTCGCCGGCAAGCCGATCATCGGCCACATCCTCGACCAGCTGGTGCCGCTGGGTATCGAGCGCATCGTGCTCGTCGTCGGTTATCTGGGGGATCGCATCATCGACTACGTGAAGGACCGGGGGGACTTCCGCCAGGTCGAGTTCGTCGAGCAGAAAGAGATGCTCGGCCTGGGACACGCCATCTGGCTTACCCGCGACATCGTCGGCGACGATCCTCAATTGATGGTCTACGGCGACACCATCTTCCGGGCCGATCTGACCGACGTGCTGAGCCGATCCGGAGACGGCTATATCGGTGTCCACCGCGTCGACGACCCGGGTCGGTTCGGCGTCGTCATACAGCAGGATGATCGCGTCACCGGGCTGGTGGAGAAGCCGGACACCTTTGTCTCCGACCTGGCCATCGTCGGTGTCAACTGCATACGCGACAGCCGGCGTCTCTATGCCTGCCTGGGGAGGCTCATCCGTGAGGAACGGCGTACCAGAGACGAGTTCCAGGTGACCGATGCCTTCCAGGCCATGATCGACGAGGGCGCCGAACTGGGCACGTTTCCAGTGGAAGACTGGTTCGACTGCGGCACGCGCGAGGCCCTGCTGGTAACCAATCGGGTCCTGCTCGAGGGCCGGAGCGTCCCCGACGCCGGCGACGATGTCGTCATCGTGCCGCCCGCGCATATCGACCCCACGGCAAGGGTCAGCCAGTCCGTCATCGGGCCACACGCCTCCATCGGGGCCGGCGCCCGGGTGCAGCAGTCCGTGGTCCGTAACAGTATTGTCGGGGAGGAAGCGGTGGTGGAGAGTATCGTGCTCGAGGATTCCATCATCGGATTCCAGGCAGTGGTCACAAGCCGCCCGAGTCATCTCAACGTGGGGGACCTGTCGCAGATCACGAGTTGAGTCGCAGCCCAGACGTCCAGGGCGTACCGTTTGTGCGCCAATCCATGAACCACCAGAGGGAGGCACCACAGGTGAGTCACTACCTGTTCACATCCGAATCCGTTTCCGAGGGACATCCCGACAAGGTCGCCGATCAGATTTCCGACGCCATCCTCGACGCTATGCTCGCCGGGGACAAGAACTCGCGAGTCGCCTGCGAGACCATGGTGACAACGGGTCAGGTTATCGTCGCCGGCGAGATCACGTCGAAATCGCATGTCGATATCCAGAATACGGTGCGTAATGTCATAAAGGACATCGGCTACACGAACCCCGATTACGGGTTTGACTACCGGTCCTGCGGTATCGCGGTGATGCTCGACCAGCAATCCCCCGACATCTCTCAGGGAGTGACCGAAGCCGAGGGCCTGCACACCGAAATGGGTGCCGGCGACCAAGGCATGATGTTCGGCTACGCCTGCCGCGAGACGTCGTCGCTGATGCCCCTGCCCATCACGCTGTCACACAAGATCCTCCAGCACCTGGCGCGGGTGCGCAAGAAGGGCGCGATCAAGTATCTGCGCCCGGATGCCAAGTCGCAGGTGACGGTGGAGTACGTCGACGGCAGGCCGAGGTCGGTGGAGACGGTGGTTGTGTCGACGCAGCACGACCCCGACGCCAGCCACGCCCGCATCGAACGGGATATGATCGCAGAGGTGAAGAAGGTGATCCCGAAGAAGCTGCTGACGAAGAACACGGAGTACCATATCAACCCCACAGGCCGGTTCGTCGTCGGGGGGCCGCAGGGCGACTGCGGGCTGACGGGGCGCAAGATCATCGTCGACACCTATGGCGGCTACTGCCCGCATGGTGGTGGTGCCTTCTCGGGCAAGGATCCCTCCAAGGTCGACCGCAGCGCACACTACATGGCCCGCTACGTGGCCAAGAACCTGGTGGCGGCCCGTCTCGCCGATCGTTGTCAGGTGCAGCTGGCCTACGCCATCGGCGTGCCCGAGCCGGTTTCGGTGCTGGTGGATACCTACGGCACCGGGTCCCTGGCTGACGAGGCTCTGGCCGGACTCCTGGCCGAGGTCTTCGACCTGACGCCGAAGGGGATCATCAAGAAGCTGAGACTGCTGCGCCCCATCTACCAGAAGACGACAAACTACGGCCACTTCGGCCGCAACGATGTCGATTTCACCTGGGAGAAGACGGACAAGATCCGGGCCCTGAAGCAGGTCGCAGGCAGCTGACGATGAACGGGGGCCGGGTGACGCCCGGCCCCTGATCAATACGGTTCCCAACCCCACTCCAATTGACCTATATTGCCAAGCGAACCGGGGACGGTTCGCCGTGTTCGTCGAAGACGGGCGCGGACTACTTCCAAATTCGCTAACAGGAGTTCTCCCAGATGAAGCTGCTTTCGGGAGTCCGATACCGCCTACTTCGGCGGTACAGCGGTAACGCTCTGGCGGGCGCGCTGGCTACCGCCCTTGTGGTCGGGTGCTCGGTGGAGCCCCCTGCCGCGCCGAGCACGAACTTTATCATCTCCATACCGGTGGCCAACGACAGTACGAGGGTCTCTGAGCTGGTCGGTGATCGTGACGACTTTCTCGAGATCGACGACGTCACGGGTGGCATGAAGCTGAAGGTTACGATGCCACTGCAGTCCGCCGCCGTCACCGCGCCCCAGATCATAGGCAGTGCCGAGGTGGGCCAAAACCTGCGCGTCACACCTCAGTCCAACAGCTTCTCCACGGCCATCGGCGACCTGTCGATCCCCGGGCAGACGATCCCTGAGGTCGAGGTCCGCATGAGCACACTTCTGGGTCGCGAGATCCCCACAGGGACCATCATCCCGCTGCTGCCGGGGTCGAGCTTCGACCTCGAGGTATCTCTGCCGCTGGCCAATGTCACGTCCCTGGAGATCGCCACCGGCGGTATGACAATATCGGTGGACAACGGCTTCCCGGTGGACATCGTCGGCCTGTCCCTCATCCTGCGGGACAACGGCGCCGGCGGGGCCATAATCGATCAGATCGACCTGGGGACGGTCGCCGCCAACGGCGGCAGCGCCGCCGGCCGGTTCTCTCTGGCGGGGCGCACAATCAGCGGTGATCTGGCCCTGGCCGTCGCCGGAGGCACCGCCGACGGGGAGGACCTGACCGTCGACGAGGATCCCAGCCTCATCATCAATTCCGAACTCGAGACGCTGCTGGTAACGGAGGCGACGGCGCTGATTCCGCAACAGGAATTCGAGGACAACCAGACCCTCGACTTCCCCGATGACCGGATCCAGGTCACGGAAGCCGTCATGAGTGAAGGAGGCATCACTCTGATAGTGACCAACAATATCCCCATCATCATGGAAGTGGAATTGTCTCTGCCAGATCTGCGGGATGCCAACGGCAACGCGCAGACCCTGTTGCTCGATTCGCTGATCGCCGGGCAACCCCGTGAGATCACATTCGACCTGACCAACAACACGTTCGCCCCAGCCAATCCGCTGCAGATGCGGATTGCCTACCGGGCCCGCACCTTCGCTTCGGATACGGAAGTCACGATCAGTTCCGGCGGCGAGATCGACATCCAGGCCCTGACCGAGCAGATGGTCTTCAGCCGTGTCCAGGGCCGCCTGAACGAGATCAGTCTCACCATCCCTTCTCAGGAGCGCGACGTCGAATTTCCCGAAGGTCTCGACAACATCAACATCGCCACGGCGAACCTGGCGGTGCACATCACCAGTGGCGTTGGTTTCCTGGCCGATCTGGACATCACTTTTACCGGGACCAATACCAAGGGCACCGAAACCCTGGTGGTGCTTCAGACCTTCCAGCGCGGCAATCCCGACAATCCCAGGAGCCAGGTCCTGACCGTCGGCGGAGACGACCTGACGCGGTTTCTCAACCATCTGCCTACCAATATCAAAGTTCACCCGGTGGTCATCATCGGGGACGGCCTGGAAGAGGAGCTCATCGAGGCGGATCACTTCGTCTCCGTCGACAGTGTCGTATTCCTCACAGAGCCGCGGCTGACGGTGCTGTCGGAGACGCGTGTCGATCCCGACCCTGAAGATATCAGCTTTCGCGACTCCGAGACGCGTGGCAAAATCGAGAGCAATTTCGTCTCAGCCACTGTGCTTACTGAAATCGAAAGCAGTATCCCTATCGGCATCGGCGTGCGGCTGTATGTCGCTTCCGACCCGGATCTGGTCTATACCGACCCCGTCATCACGATCCCGGAACTTTCGCAGCCGCCGTTCCAGGTACCGGCGGCGCCGGTCGACGCAAACGGACTGTCGAGTGGCCCGATCACCGCGGACCGGGATCTGGTAATCGTCAAAGAAGAGGTGCTCAAATTCATTCTCGAGGACGATCCCACCAAGTCCTTGTTCTCCGGCGTGCGTGTGACGATGCCGGCGACGGGGGGAGAGGTCGAGGTGCGCGCTACGGACTTTATCAACGTCATCGCCGGTCTTCGGGTTGAGCTCGAGCTCAACGAAGACCTGGTCAAATAGGTGAGGAGAGGAGGAGAACTGACATGACAACACGAACGATCCGCTTCGCTCTCGCCGCCGGCATCGTGACCGGCATGTTGACCACGCAACCCGCCCAGGCCATCGGTTATGGCGACACCCGGCCGCGAGCCATGGGGTTGGCAGGCACGTACACGGCCATGGCCCGGGGTGTGGAGTCCCTCTACTGGAACCCCGCCAATCTCGCTTTGAAGGACGGCCCGAAGGTCTCGATTCCGGGGCTTGGGGGGGGCAGCTTTGTCCTCGAAAACAACAGCTGGTCCGTTTCGACGTATAACGATTTCAACGGCAACTTCATCGACGACGGCATGAAGGATGACATGCTCGCCGACCTGGACAAGGAAGGGCTAAAGTTTGGTTCCGATTTAGGTGTGTTCATTCCCCTGGTGGGCGGGGCCGCATTTCTTCTGCCCTGGGGACTGAGCAGCGCCATGGCCTTCGATTTCCGCGTAGGCGTCGAAGGGCAGGTGCCACGCGACATGATCGAATTCATGCTGCGCGGCAATCAATTCGAAAGCGAGCGCATCGAAGACGAGCGCAACCCGAACTACGACATCGCCGAATGGGACGGCGAGAGCTGGGGCCTCGCCGTGTTCAGTTGGGGTTTCGCGAAACCCTGGATTCCGGCGCAGTTGGAGCCCTACGTGAGTCAGTTTGCCGTAGGCATCACCCTGAAGGGAATGGGAGGTGCCTTGGCCGAGGTGACCGACTCGGAAGGCGGTTTCATCACCCGTATCAGCGGTATGCAGATGAACGCGAGTGGCGTCACTCGTAGCGCGGGAGGTATCGGGTTCGGCCTGGACCTGGGCGCCGTGGGTGTCACCAAGGACGGCAGAACCACCGTGGGCCTGTCCCTGGTGAATCTGCTCGACGTCATGAACTGGAGCATCGAGACGCGTCAGGACTCGGTCTTCGTCACCGCCGAAGGCGTCAGCGTAACCAGCTTTACCGGCGCTGACGGTTTTGACGAGATCTTCGACAATCCCCGCGAAGTGTTGGTCGATGGCCGGCTCGATACCGTGTTGGAGAACGAGGTCGCCGAGGCGATCTGGGACAGCGGCGTCCCCGTATTCCATACGGAGCGGGACATCGGCAGTTTCAGTCGGTCCCTTCCGGCCATGCTGCGCCTCGGCGTAGCCCACAAGCCGATTCCAAGGTTGACGGTGGCGGCCAACTACGACCAGGCCTTCAGTTCCGGCATGGGTATCGACAGCACGCCACGCATCTCCCTGGCCACCGAGTATCGCCTGGTGGACTGGTTCCCACTGCGTTTCGGGCTGTCCGGTGGAGGCCGTGCTGGACGGTCCTCGGCGATTGGGATCTCCTTTGGGCCCTTCACCATCAAGCGCTTCCAGATGGAGTTGATGGAGATATCGTTTCTCAACCGGGGGGGATTCTTCCCAGGCAGCTCACAGGGCTTTGGC
>JAYZCA010000102.1:0-7828 GCA_036339235.1 Candidatus Latescibacterota bacterium
GGACTACAACTGCCTGCGCTTCTCGACGCACATCTACAACAGCGAATACGACGTCGATCTTCTGGCGACCCACATCGAGGACCTTCTGGCGTAGTCTGGGCGATTCTCTATGACGCGTCGTCGATGACCGCGATGTGGCGCAGACCGCGAAACCGTCCGTCAAGATCCATTCCATAGCCCACGACAAACAGATCCTCGATCTCGAAACCGCGATAATCGACCGGTACCTCGAACCGCCGCCGGCTCGGCTTGTCAAGCAGGACGCAGGTGCGCAACCATGCGGGCTGCTGGTCACGCAGGTTGTCGAGCACTACCGCCAGCGTCTGACCCGTGTCGACGATGCCGTCGACGACAAGTACCGGCCGGCCCCCGACTTCGATGCTGAGATCGCGCGACGACTTTACGGCACCTGTCGATTCGGTGCCGCTGTACGACGTGGCATCGACGAAGTCGTAGAGGACGTCCTGCGCCAGGGATGCCGGCAGGAACCGCAGCAAGTCCATCATGAAAGGTGCCGCGCCGTTCAGGATGCCGACGATCACTGGTGCACTGCCACTGAGGTCGGCGGCAACCTCGGCGGCCAGTTCCTCCACCCGTCGGCACACATCGGCGGCGGAGATCAGCACGCGCAGAGCGCCCTCGAATGGCTCGACCTTCGTCATCTGGTGGAAACAACGAAAAGGGCTGTCCTGAGGCGAGGACAGCCCTTTCGTCGAGGACGAAGTCGGGGTATAGGGAAAGGGAGGAGTGGGGTAAGGGAGTTGGGGACGAGGGGAGAGAGAGGCGGAGCGGCCCGCGGCAGGGCTGGCGGCCGCGGGTGAAGGCTACCGCGGGCCGCTCCAGGGGGAAGAGTTGATCCTGTTGTCTGTTCAGGCGGCCACCTTCTGACTTGCTGAAGACTTGGCGCCATCCTCAGCGCCATCGGCGGGAGAGGGAACGGGGTTGTCGGGGCCGTCGCCGGGGACCTGGATGTCGAGGATCTTGCGAACCTCGTCTTCGATCTGCCCCGCCAGCGAGGGGTTCTCGCGCAGGTAGAGACGGGCGTTCTCCTTGCCCTGCCCCAGACGCTCGCCCCCGTAGGAGAACCAGGTGCCGCTCTTGTCGACGACGCGGTGCGTCACGCCGAGATCGATGAGGTCACCCTCGCGGGAGATACCGACGTCGTCGCCGCGGAACATGATGTCGAACTCGGCCTCACGGAACGGTGGCGCCACTTTGTTTTTTACCACCTTGATGCGCGTGCGCCGACCGATGATCTGGTCGCCGTCCTTGATACTGCCGATGCCGCGGATGTCGAGGCGCACCGAAGCGTAGAAGTTGAGCGCCCGGCCACCCGTCGTCGTCTCGGGACTGCCGAACATGACGCCGATCTTCATGCGCAGCTGGTTGATGAAAACGACCGTGGTGCGCGACTTCTGGATGGAGCCAGTGAGCTTGCGCAGTGCCTGTGACATGAGCCGTGCCTGCAGTCCCATCTGCGAGTCGCCCATCTCCCCTTCGAGTTCGGCTCTGGGTACGAGGGCCGCCACGGAGTCGATGACGATGATGTCGATGGCCCCGGAGCGCACCAGGGTGTCGGTGATCTCCAGCGCCTCCTCGCCGCAGTCGGGCTGCGACACCAGCAGATTGTCGACATCGACGCCGAGGCGCCGGGCGAAGGTGACGTCGAGGGCGTGCTCGGCATCGATGAAGGCCGCCGTACCGCCTTGTTTCTGCGCCTGGGCCACGGCGTGCAGGGCACACATGGTCTTGCCCGCCGATTCGGGACCGAACATCTCGATGACACGACCGCGAGGCAGTCCGCCGATGCCCAGGGCGGCGTCGAGAGAGAGACAACCCGTGGGGATGACGTCGATGTCGACCACATGGTTTTCGCCCAGACGCATGATGGCACCCTTGCCAAACTGCTTTTCCACCTGTGACAGGGCCTCGTCCATGGCCTTCTGGCGGTCCTTCGGGAGGCCACTGACGGCGGCACGGCCGGACTTAAGTTTGGCAGACACCATGGGTTGCTCCTTGAGGGTAGTGATGCGGTGCTGCACAAAATAGTAGGGATCTTGTGTGCAGGTGTCAAGCGAAAAGTCTCATACGTTCAGACACGGGACTGCAAGGCCCGGTCCAGGGTCGCAGAATGCGATATAACTGATGTATTAACAGGCAATAACAGGAAGATCTGCGTGGCTCGGACGGAGCCTCGAGTGTGTTGCGGAGGCGACACCAGGTGCTGGTGGTGGCATTGGGCGATTGACTAGCTAGATCACTGCACCCGTGACGACGCGGGGAGTCCCCGCCAGATCGGCCCGCGTGTGCACCGTCGAAGCGTCGAACCCGGCCTGCTCCAGGACATTCTCCACGGCCCCGGACTGCCCGGCACCGACCTCGATGAGCAGCCGACCTCCTGGCAGCAGGTGCTGCGCGGCGAGTGGCACGAGGCGGCGGATCACCGCGAGTCCGTCGGCGCCGCCGTCCAGCGCCAGATGGGGCTCGTAGTCGCGCACTTCGGGCTGCAGGGTGGGGATTTCGCCGCTGGCGATGTACGGCGGATTGCTGAGGATGGCGGCGAAACGGGCGGCGCCGGCCAACGGCGTCAACAGGTCTGCACAGAGGAAACGGATGCGGTCTGCCACGTCGTGGCGCTGGGCGTTGTCGCGGGCGACGGCGATGGCGTCCCTCGACACATCCGTTGCCAGGACTCGGGCGGCTTCGCACTCACGGGCAACGGACACGGCAATGGCACCGGAACCACAGCCCACGTCGAGGATCTCCCCCGCCGGGCTGTCTCCGAGAAAGCCGAGGGCTTCCTCGACGAGGATCTCTGTTTCGGGACGGGGTACGAGGACGCGCTCGTCGACCTGCAGATCCAGCAGGCGGAAGCCGGCGTCGCCGGTGATGTATTGCAGGGGGCGGCCCGTCAGGCGCTGGCGAACGAGGCTGCGGAACCCTTCGACTTCGCTTCCCGTCAGGACCTTCTCGAATTGCAGGTAGAGGTCGATGCGTCTGACCTCGAGGGCGGCGGCCAGCATCGATTCCGCTTCGAGGCGGCTGCTCTCCAGACCCTTGGACGACAGGAACTGCGTCGCCTCGCGCAGCAGCTCGAGCAGCTTCCACGTTCGTTCGTCGCTCACACCGACGCGTCTGACTCGCTTTGCCCGAGGCGCCGCTCCTGGTCGGCCGCGGTGAGTTCGTCGATGAAGGGATCGATGCCGCCGTCGAGTACATCCTCGAGCTGGAACAGATTGACACCCACGCGGTGATCGGTCACCCGTCCCTGGGGAAAGTTGTAGGTGCGGATCTTGGCGCTGCGGTCGCCGGAACCGATCTGCGAGCGCCGCTCCTGAGACATCTTCGCCTCCTGTTCCGCCTTCTTCTTGTCGAACAGACGCGCACGAAGCACCTTGAGCGCCTTGGCCTTGTTCTTCAACTGCGACTTCTCGTCCTGACAGCTGACGACGAGGCCGGACGGTTTGTGCGTAATCCTCACGGCGGAGTCCGTCGTGTTGACGCTCTGTCCACCCGGACCGCTCGACCGGTAGACATCGATCACGAGATCCTCTGGATCGACCTGGATATCGACCTCTTCCGCTTCGGGCAGCACGGCCACCGACGCCGCCGACGTGTGGATTCTGCCGCTCGCCTCCGTCTTGGGCACGCGCTGCACCCGGTGTACGCCGCTCTCGAACTTCAGACGACCGAAGGCGCCATCGCCGGAGACCATGAAGATCACCTCCTTGAACCCTCCTGAGGGGTTCAGACTCGACGACAGGGGCTCCATGGTCCAGCGGTTGCGTTCGGCGTAGCGCTCGTAGAGGCGGTACAGGTCCAGAGCGAACAGGCCCGCCTCGTCGCCACCGGCACCGGCGCGTACCTCGACGATGGCGTTGCGACTGTCACTAGGGTCTTTGGGGATCAACAGCAGGCGCAATTCCGCTTCGAGGCTTTCGACCTCGGGTGTCAGCTCCTCGAGTTCAGCCGTGGCCAGTTCGACCAGCTCCTCATCCTCTCCGGTGTCGATGATCTGCTGCGCCTCCTCGCGCCGCGCCAGAGCCTGGCGATAGCGCCCTGACACCTCGACGGTCTGCTTCAGGTCGCCCGCCTCGCGCGCCAGCCGTTGTAGTTCGTTCGGCCGCCTGGCGATCTCGGGGGAGGACAGGTGCTCGCTCAACTCGGTGTAGCGGGCCTCGATCGCGGCGAGTCTGTCGAGCATGGCCTTACGACAGATTTCCAGCGGCGGGCAGAGTCGTCTCGGATGCCAATGACCGACGCCATTGGTCCCACGGTGCGTACTTCACCGCCGTCTCCTGGCCGAGGGCGACACGCAGCGCGACGAGGGCCACCTCGATCTGATCATCGGCGGGTTCCTTGGTCGTGATCCGCTGCAGCCACAGACCCGGCTTGATCAGAAACCGCGTTACCGGGTGGTTGCGCTTGCGCCCCGAGAGCTTCAGCAATTCGAAGCTGATCCCGGAGATGAGAGGCAGGACACTCATATGGGTCGCAAAGCGCTCGAGCAGACTCTGCGCGTGACCGAAGACATCGACAAAGGCGGTGTCGACGACTGCGAAGACGAAGATCGAAAGGAGGACGACGATGAGCAGGAAGCTCGTGCCGCAACGGGGATGGAGCCGACCGAAGCCTCTCGCCTCGTCCACCGTCAGATCGACGCCGGCCTCCATCGAAAAAATGCTTTTGTGCTCGGCACCGTGATACTCGAAGACACGGCGAATGTCATTCCAGTGACCGATACCCCACATGTAGCCGATGAGGATGGTCATGCGTACGGCGCCGGCGACGAGGTTGAACTGCAGCGCGCCTTTGGTGGCGCCTGTCGCCTGCGCCGCCGCCAGGGGTAGAAAGAAGAACACACCGACACCGAGACACAGGGAGAAGACCAGCGTCGCTGCCAGCGCGGCGCGATCCTTCCACTGGGAGGGCGATTCGACCGTGGGGGCCAGACCGCGCTCGTAGCGCTCGCACTGCATGGCCACGTCGGCCGAGAGGTTCAGCGTACGCAGTCCGATGATCATCATCTCCAGGAAAGCGATGGCGCCGCGCAGCACCGGTACCCGGTGCACACCAAGGCGCCGGTTCCACGGCTCGTGGACCTCCTCGTGTACGACGATCTGACCATCGGGCGTACGTACTGCCGTGACGATGCGGTTCTCAGCACGCATCATCACGCCCTCGATAACGGCCTGACCACCGATGGGCAGGTCTTCGGTCTGTCTCGCTTCGCTGACTGCCATGATCTCCTGCAGGGTTGTTCGCCGGGCGTCAGACGCGCCGGCAGGCACGAAAAAGGGTGATGGATTGTGGCGACGCCGGCGGCGTCACTACCCCATCACCCGGTCTCGGAAAATTCTGTGTACTAGCTGTCTGCGGTCTCGACGCTCTCGGCAGCCGTGGCTTCTGCAGATGTCTCTTCGGCAGGTGCTGCCTCGGCGGCCTCTTTGGCGGCAGCTTCGGCTTCGGCCTTCTGCTTGCCATAGCGCTGGCGAAACTGCTCGATGCGCCCACCGCGGTCGGCCAGCATCTGGTCCTTGCCGGTGTAAAACGCGTGCGACGCCGAACTGAGGTCGAACTTGATGACGGGATATTCGGTCCCGTCTTCCCACTTGATCGTCTCACTCGACGACGCCGTCGACCGGGTGAGCACCTTGAAGTCGGAACTCAGGTCGTGGAACACGACCGGCCGATACTCGGGATGTATGCCTTTTTTCATCGTACTTCCTCGTAAACTCTGCAAATGACTGGAGGCGAATAAGATAAGGTACCACGACAGGGCAGCAAGAGCGCGTGCGCAAGGCGACTCCCACCTTGCACAATCTCCCACACCGACCCTGCACCAAGGCGTTGAGCCGCGAAGGCCGCAGGCCGGAGTCGAGCTCCAACGCCGCCCGCACATGAGCCGCTTCGCGTCAGCGAGCCGGCTCCATGTGCGGCTTAGTCGTTCATGGCCTTGAGAAACTCCTCGTTGCTCTTCGTGCCGGTCATGCGCTCCAGCAGGAACTCCATGCCTTCCACGACGCCCATCTGATTGAGGATGCGACGCAGGATGTGGGAACGGGACAGTTCGAACTCGGACAGCAGGAGTTCTTCCTTGCGCGTACTCGTCTGCGTCACGTCGATGGCGGGCCATGTGCGCCGCTGACTCAGACGGCGGTCGAGGGTGACCTGCATATTGCCGGTGCCCTTGAACTCTTCGAAGATCACCTCGTCCATGCGGCTGCCCGTATCGACCAGGGCGGTACCGATGATGGTCAGGCTGCCGCCCTCTTCGACGTTGCGCGCCGCGGCGAAAAACCGCCTCGGGTGCTGGAGGGCCGTCGAGTCCACGCCACCTGTGAGGATCCGTCCGGAGTGTGGCGTGACCACGTTGTAGGCGCGCGCCAGACGCGTGATGCTGTCGAGAAGGATGACCACATCGCGCTTGTGCTCGGTCAGTCGTTTGGCTTTCTCGATAACCATCTCCGCCACCTGCACGTGCCGCGTCGCCGGCTCGTCGAAGGTGGAACTGACGACCTCGCCGTTGACAGAGCGCGACATCTCGGTCACCTCTTCGGGGCGCTCATCGATGAGCAGGACGATGACGACGCACTCGGGATGGTTGCTCGTGATCGCATTGGCCAGCTTCTGCAACAGCATGGTCTTACCGGTGAAGGGCGGCGCTACGATCAGGCCGCGCTGTCCCTTACCGATGGGCGACAGCAGGTCGAGGACCCGCGTCGTCGGATCCTTTGGATCGTGCTCCAGCTGAAGCCGCTCACGCGGGTGCAGAGCGGTGAGGTTTTCGAAGATCGTCTTGCTCTTGGTGACCTCCGGATCCTCGAAGTTGATCGTCTCCACCCGTAGCAGGGCGAAGTACTTCTCGTCGTTCCGCGGCGGTCGAATCTGGCCGCTGATCGTGTCCCCCGTGCGCAGGGCGAAACGCTTGATCTGCGAGTGGGACACGTAGATGTCGTCCGGGCCGGGCACATAGTTGTAACTCGGCGAACGCAGGAATCCGAAGCCCTCATCCAGCACCTCGAGCACACCTTGGGCAAACAGCAGGCCGCTGCGCTCGGTCTGTGCCTTCAGGATCGAGAAGATCAGTTCCTGCTTGCGCAGCGAGTGGTGATCGCCGATGCCGAGCTCCCCGGCCAGCTTCTGCTGGTCAACGATGCCCATGGACTGCAGCTCGATGATGTTTACCGCGGGACCGGTCTGTTGACGGGTACCGCCGTTGGCGCTCTCTGCCTCGAGCCGTTCGGCGGCTTCGTGCATACGAGCTCGCTCGTTGCCGCGTTCACGATCGACGGTTCGGGAGTTTCGGTTGCGGGATCCACGGGAGCGGTTACCACTGCGCTCGCTGTTCGTGCGCTCGGGGGGCATCTACTGAGAACCTTTTCGAGAGGGGCTGACTGAGGTGGAAGCGACGGCAGCCGCCGGCGTTCCGGGGAACTGAGAGGCGATGGCCTTTCGGTACCTCAGTTGGGTGGGTGGCGGAAGTCGAGCCGGGCGCTGCCTTGGAAGCGACGGCGGGCGGCCGACCTGTTGTGGTATGCTGTGGGGAACTTGCCGGACTCGAGCGACCGCGAATCGCCGTAGTAGCATTCGCGGAGGGCAGCCCCGCAAGCTCAGACTAAATGGCTGTTGCTGCGTCGCAGGGCCAGCCAAGGGCTGCCGGCGGAAGGTCTTGGTGGTAGGCGCTATGCTTGGGTATTGTTGCGGATCGCCAGTGCATCCCGGAGCGGCGCGACAAACTGCGTTGATCGGGATGCTCTGTGATATCGCGAAGAATATCGTTGTGCGGTAGGGTGTAAGTTATCTAGCCCCCGGGGGATTGTCAAGC
>JAYZCA010000103.1:0-14332 GCA_036339235.1 Candidatus Latescibacterota bacterium
GCGAAACCCACCATCGACGGCGTCGTACGACCGCCCTCCGAGTTGGAGATCACCTCCGGCTCACCGCCCTCCATCACTGCCACACACGAATTCGTCGTACCAAGATCGATCCCAATTACCTTGCCCATCGTCGTTCTACCTTCCTGATTCTAGGAGTCTATCATTTCGGATCGAAGTGTCACCGCGACAATCAATCGAGGTGCATATAGCAAGGGTTGTACCCAAGAGATAGAAAGATATTGTAAGTAACATATAAACAATTACTTGAAGATTCTCACAAGTCAATAGTATTGACCGCGGAAGACAAACTTCCAAATCGAGTCTGCCAAAATGGCACGAATGGACTGCCGGAATCTACGCTCATCACGACGGGTCGTCGACGCTTCGATTGACAGGGTTCCATCGGGCCGGTAGACTTGACTCGTCCTCTACGTATCCATTTGGAGCACAAGGAGTTGTGTCGCAAATGTCGTTTGAACTGGTGTCCCCTTACGAACCGCAAGGCGACCAGCCACAGGCCATCCGGGAGTTGCTGGAGGGTGTTGAGCGGGGGGATAAATTCCAGACCCTGCTGGGCGTCACGGGCAGCGGCAAGACCTTCACCATGGCCAACATCATCGCCAAGATGGACCGGCCCACACTGGTCATGTCGCACAACAAGACGCTGGCAGCGCAGCTCTATGGTGAGCTGAAAGGCTACTTCCCGAACAACGCCGTCGAATACTTCGTCAGCTACTACGACTACTATCAGCCGGAGGCCTACCGCCCGTCGACGGACACCTACATCGAGAAGGAGATCGACATCAACGAGGAGATCGATCGCCTGCGACTCAAGGCGATGGGCTCTCTCCTCGAACGCCGTGACACGATCATCGTCGCCACCGTGTCCTGCATCTATGGAATCGGCTCACCGAAACTGTTTCAAAACCAGCGGCTCACCGTCAAGGTGGGGGAACACATCGAGCGTGACGACATCCTGCGCAGCCTCATCGACATCTTTTACTCCCGCAACGATCTGGAACTGAAGCGCGGCTGCTTCCGGGTCCGCGGCGACGTCATCGAGGTGGTACCTGCCGCCGAGGACCTGGCGGTCCGCATCGAGTTGTTCGGCGACGAAGTTGAGGCCATCACCATCCTCGACTCGATCTCCGGCAAACAGGTGGACGAACGTGACGGTGTCACGCTCTATCCGGCCAAGGCCTACGTCACCGACGACGACAAGCTGGAGCGCGCCACCGAGGGCATCCTGCTAGAGCTGGAGGGTCGTCTCCTCGAACTGCAGGAGCTGGACAAACTCGTCGAAGCTCACCGGCTGGAAACGCGTACCAAGTACGATGTGGAGATGATGAAGGAGATCGGCTACTGCTCGGGTATCGAGAATTACTCACGGTATATGGACAACCGCGAGCCCGGCGCGCCCCCGTGGGTGCTGATGGACTATTTCCCCGAAGACTACCTGCTGTTCGTCGACGAGTCGCACATGACGGTGCCCCAGGTGCGTGGCATGTGGCGGGGTGACCGCTCGCGCAAGGACATGCTCGTCGAGCACGGCTTTCGCCTGCCATCGGCCTACGACAATCGACCGCTTTATTTCGAAGAGTTCGAAGAACACATGGGACAGACCGTGTTTCTATCGGCGACGCCGGCAGCCTACGAGTTCGAGAAGTCGGGGGGAGTCGTCGTCGAGCAGGTAATCCGTCCCACGGGACTCATCGACCCACTCATCGAGGTCCGTCCTCTGGGCAACCAGGTTGACGACCTGATGGACGAGATCAAGCAGCGCACCGAAAGACATCAGCGTGTCCTCGTCACCGTGCTCACCAAACGGATGGCGGAGAAGCTGACCGACTATCTGTCTCAACTCGGATTCCGCGTTCGTTATCTGCACTCCGAGATCGATACGCTGGAACGCGTCTCCATCCTGCGCGATCTGCGGCTCGGCGAATTCGATGTCCTCGTCGGTATCAACCTGCTGCGCGAGGGACTCGACCTGCCCGAGGTGTCATTGGTGGCCATTTTGGACGCCGACAAGGAGGGATTCCTGCGATCGGAGCAGGCCCTTATTCAAACCGTGGGCCGGGCGGCACGCAACGCGGCGGGCCTCGTCATACTCTACGCCGACAAGATGACGAAATCGATGCGGCGGACCATCGATGAGACCACGCGTCGTCGTCTGATCCAGACCGCCTACAACGAGGAGCACGGCATCACCCCACAGACGATTCTGCGCAGCCGCGAAGACATCATCCAGGCCACATCGGTGCTGGAGAGCGTCAAGCGCGGCGACAAGGTGGCGGAACGCCCAGCGGTGGACTACGGTGCGGCCGCCTCCGCAGAGGCGATGCAGGACATGATCGCAGAGATGGAAAAGCAGATGAACGAGGCGGCGGCGAGGCTGGAGTTCGAAAAGGCGGCGAACCTACGCGACGAGATCGGTCGGCTACGGGCGCAGGACGAGAAGAAGGCGAGCTGACGAACAGCCCGCCTTCGTAGTCGCTACGTCAAACTAGTTGGAAAGAACCTTTGCCCGGCGCATGACCATGCGGATGCGGGCCAGCAGCTCTTCGAGATCAAAGGGTTTCTCGATGTAGTCGTCGGCGCCGTACTCCATTCCCTTCACCTTCTGTGGCGTGGCGTTCAGCGCCGTCACCATGATGATGGGGATCACCGACGTGATGGGGTTGCCCTTCAGGGTCTGGCAGACCTGGAAGCCATCGACCTTCGGCAACCGCAGGTCCAGCAGGATCAAGTCGGGCTTCTCAGTAAAGGATTTGGCGAGAGCCTCCTCGCCATCGGCGGCTTCTACGGGGGCAAATCCGTGCTCTTCGAGAAACTCGCACAAAGTTGACCGAACATCCTCCTCGTCGTCGACTACCAGCACCTTCGTCGGTCGACTCGGATCGCGTTCCGGCTGCGGCATGCCGCCAAAACCCATGCCACGGACGAGTCCCATTCCAGGCGTGTCAGTTCGCGCCGAGGCCAATTGGTCGGCGATCTGCGACAGGGACAGCCCCTGCAGCCGCAACTCCCGTAACCGGTCGCGGATCTTAAGTATTTCTTCCCGATCAAACAGGTCCTTGTTGCCCCGTTTGTCGGTAACGCGAATAATCCCGAAGTTTTTGTATTTGCGGATGGATTCGACGGACTTGCCCAGTGTTTCGGCAACCTGCCGGATGTCTATCAATTGCTCACTCTCGAGCATCATGCACTCTCAATCTCCAGAAGGCACTGCGGACCGAAGGCGGATCGCCATGCGGTCGTATTCACAAAGGGTGTCTAAACAGCGCCTACAGTATCTTGTGTAGTGGTTAGTAGGGATTATACTAAATAGTAGCTTTTGGCGTCAAGTCATTGCTCGTTGATATTATCGGCAGGTTTCGGTGGTTGTTCAGTTTTTCGCTCGTGAAGGGACGGACCGGTGATTGACCCCTGTCACAGTGAGCGTTACATTGGTGCCGCCAAAGGGCTCGATCCGCCCTATCACGTCGGGTGGGACGGACGCGAGTCAGGCTTGAGAAAAAACTCCGTAAAATATTGTAAGTAAGGTGGTTATGACCCAGGCCAACGGTAAGGTCATCGTCGATGTGCGCGATGTAACGATGGTCTACAACGCCAAGAATCGGGATACGTCCACACACATCCACGCCCTGCGCGGCCTGTCGGTTCAGGTCTATGAGAACGAGTTCTTCGCCATCATGGGGCCCTCCGGATCCGGCAAGAGCACTCTATTCAATCAGATAGGTGCCCTGCAGTCGCCAACCTCGGGTGAGGTACTGATAGACGGTGTGAATCTGGCGAGCCTGTCGCCTGCGAAGATGGCCGCCGTCCGCTGCTTCGAACTGGGCTTCATCTTCCAGACCTACAATCTGCTGCCAGTGATGAGCGCGTTGATGAACGTGGCGCTACCCACGATCTTCGCCGGCATGTCGACGGCGGATGGCGAGAAGCGGGCGATGGAGTGCCTCGACATCGTCGGTCTCAAGGATCGTGCCCACCACTTGCCCTCGGAGTTGTCGGGTGGTCAGCAACAGCGGGTCGCCATCGCTAGGGCTTTCGTCAATCAGCCCCGGATCATCCTCGCCGACGAGCCCACGGGAAACCTCGACAGCAATACCGGGCAGTCGATCATCGATTTCATGAAGACGCTGCAGGACGAGATGGGCTCGACGATCATCGCCGTGACTCACGATGACAAGATGCTCGCTGCCTGCGACCGCATGGCCTGGATTCGCGACGGCGCCCTGGAGCGGGTCGCCAATCGAGCCGATATCGATATCCGCATGGGGTCGATCAAGGAGCACTGAGGGGAATTCTCTCGGCGCACCGACGCGAGAAAGAACGGCCGGTCCCCCTGCGGGAGCCGGCCGTTTCTGTGTTCCTTCCTGCGTGAGGGGAGCAATCAGCCGCGGTCGCGGCGCTTTCTGATGCCCTCCTGCAGGAAGAGTTCGCGGTTCGGGAAGCCGCCGGCCAGAGTAAAGCCGCCGTCGACGGCAACGAACTGTCCCGTCATGTAGGGAATGTGCGTGAAGGCCCAGGCGGCAACGGCGATATCCTCGGGATCGCCGATTCTCGGCAGAGCCTGGGAGCCGCCCTCGGCCATCAACGCATAGGTGTCGGCGACGGTGTACTCGCGGCCCGTGACCTCGTCTGTGAGGCCCGAAGGGCGGGCCGTGAGCGGCGTGTCGACGACTCCGGGGCGCAGGGCGTTGACGGTGATATTGTGCCGGCCGCCCTCGAGCGCGGCGCCGATGACGGCGTGATTGAGCCCCGCCTTGCTGACGCCATAGGGGATTCGCGTCGTCTCCGGGGCGACGTCAGAAATGGAGGTGATGAACAGCAGGCTGCGGTGGTCGGGCGCCGCGCCAGCGGCCGCGTCGGCGTTGGCGGCGTCGATCATGTGTTTGAGCGCCCGCTGGCCAAAGCGGTAGGCGCCCATCAAGTTGAGGTCGAGGACGCGGGCCATCTCTTTGTCGAGGTGGTCCGGCGGCGTCTCGTGGAAGCGGTGGCGGATGAGTTCACCGTCATCGCCGCGAATGTAATTGGTCACACCCGAGTTGCTGATAGCCACGTCCAGACGACCGAAGTGGGCGACAGCCGCGTCGACCAGGCGGAAGGGCTCGTCCCGCTGAGACAGGTCGGCGCCGATGACGAAGACGTCAACACCGTGATCCTGGCGAATCTGGGTGGCGATGGCCTCGGCCCTCTCGCGGCCCGAATTATAGTTGACGACGACATCCCAGCCCTGTGCGGCGAAATGACGGACCACGGCGGCGCCAATGCCGCTGGAGGATCCGGTGACCAGGCAGGTAGGTCGGGGCAAGGTGGTGTATCAGCCTCGCAGGGAGCGGACGGCACCGATGATGCCGTCCACATCCGGGATGGTGGGTAGTTCGAGGACGGGGCTGAAGGGGATGGGCACGTCGGCGGCCCCGATGCGCAACACCGGCCCGTCGAGCCAGTCGAAGGCCCGCTCCTGGATCACGGAGGCCAGCTCGCCGGTGACCCCGTAGCGGGCAGCACCCTCGTCGATGATGATGGCGTAGCCCGTCTTCTTCGCCGATTCTACGAGAGTGTCGGCGTCGAGAGGATACAGAGTGCGCACGTCGACGACTTCGGCGTCGACACCGTCCTCGGCCAGGGCGTCGGCGGCCTGCAGCGACAGCCCCACCATGCTCGAGGTGGCCACCAGGGTGATGTCGCTGCCGGCCCGCTTGACATCGGCCTGACCGAGGGGGATGACATAGTCCTGCTCGGGTACCGGGCCGACATCGTTGTACATCATCTTATCCTCAAAGAACAGGACCGGGTTGTCATCGCGAATGGCGCTCTTGAGAAGGCCCTTGGCGTCGCCCGGGCACGAGGGGATGGCCACCTTCAGCCCCGGGATGTGGGCGAACAGGGCGTGGAGGCTCTGTGAATGCTGGGCCGCCGACGATCGGCCGGCCCCCATCGACAGGCGCAATGTGAGGCTCACCTTGCACTGGCCTCCCGTCATGTAGCGAATCTTGGCCGCCTGATTGACGAGTTGATCCATCGTCAGCAGCGAGAAGTCGCCGAACATCAGTTCGGCGATGGGACGCATGCCGGTCATGGCGGCACCGACACTGAGACCGACGTAACCTGCCTCGGAGATGGGTGTGTCGAGGACACGGTCGCTGCCGAACTCCTCCCACAACCCCTCGCTGCATTTGAAGATGCCTCCGGATTTGCCCACATCCTCGCCGATGAGGATGACGGACTCATCACGGCGCATCTCCTCGGTCATGGCCTCGCAGATGGCTTCGCGGAAAGCGATTTCACGGATCGGCTGTGCCCCGGCAGTGGTCACGAGTAGACATCCTCGAAGGCTTGCTCCGGGGCAGGATAGGGGGCCTGCCGGGCGAACTCGACGGCGGCGACGATCTCGCTCTCGACCTGTTGATGGATTTCCTGCAATTGTTCGTCGGTTGCGATTTTTGCCCGGATCATTTCACCACCCAGCAACTGAATCGGGTCTTTGTTGTCCATCCACCAGGCCAATTCCTGTTTCGTGCGGTACTCGGCGGCGTCGCCCACGTGGTGGCCGCGGAAGCGGTAGGTCACTGCTTCAACGAAGGTTGGGCCTCCTCCCTCGCGGGCTTTGGCGACAGCTCGGGTTATGACCTCATGTACAGCCAGTGAGTCAGAGCCGTCGACGCGTTCGCCGGCCATGCCGAAACCCTTGGCGCGGTCGACGATCTCCTTGACACCGGTGACCGACTCGAAAGGCGTATGTTCGCCATACTGGTTGTTTTCGCACAGATAGATCACCGGCAGATCCCAGATGACGGCCATGTTGGCCGTCTCCAACAGGATGCCCTGGTTGGCGGCGCCGTCGCCGAAAAAGCAGACAGCCACCTGGTCCGTCTGGCGCAGTTTTGCAGACAAGGCGGCGCCGGTGGCGATGCCGAAACTGCCGCCGACGATCCCGTTGGCGCCCAGGTTGCCTACCGCCATGTCGGCAATGTGCATGGAGCCCCCTTTGCCGCGGCAATAACCGGCCTCCTTGCCCATGATCTCCGCCATCATTCCCTCGAGGCGGGCCCCCTTGGCCAGGCAGTGGCCATGGCCGCGGTGCGTGGAGGTGATGTAGTCGTCGTCGCGCAGAGCCGCACAGGCGCCGACGGCGACCCCTTCTTCACCGATATACAGATGGGCAAGACCGGGCATGAGGCCACGCGTGTAAACGTCCCACACGTGCTCCTCGAACGTGCGGATCTCGACCATCTTCCGATACATGAACCAGAGAGTGTCGGGGGCGGGCAACGAAGGACGGCGCCGGGATCGCGTTCCGCTGCCTTTGGGCGCAATCTTGCCTCTGGCCCTGGAAGGGGCACGGGCAGGCTTGCTCTGTTTGGGAGGTCTCGAAGGAGATTTGGCCATAGAACCGGAGAAGATACGGGGACGGGACGTCTCGTTCAACGACGTCAGGGGACGGTGACCGGCTTTCCGGTCACCGCCCCCTGCACGAAGCGGACATCGCCGAGGGACTCGCGATTTGTTGGTTGGTTTGGGTGCTACTTGTCGCGGAAGTATGCGGCGTTGATCTCGATGTACTTGTTCCACTCTTCGGGGAGGTCCTCCTCCGCGAAGATCGCTTCCACCGGACACTCTGGCTCGCAGGCGCCACAATCGATGCACTCATCGGGGTCGATGTAGAGCATCGTGACCCCTTCGCCGTCCACGGGATGGATACAATCGACGGGGCATACTTCCACGCAGGCCTTGTCCTTCACGTCGACGCACGGCTCCGCGATGATGTAGGTCATGTCCTTACTCTCCCAAGTCTGCGTCTGGCCCTCACACAGGGCATGACGATCACGCCGCGGCGATTCGCCGCGTCCCGATTCAGAATCCTATATAGAGAGGCCAGCCGTAACTGTCAACAACCAGTTGGAGGGTGCTCACTGGCCCAGGTTCGACAACAGGGTCTGTGTATCAAAATCCCCCTTGGCCCGCACCCGTACCGTGAATCGATGCCGCCCGTCTCCTTCCCGCTCAACCTGCGTCGAAGCCCCGGCGTAGAGTTCGCCGAGGACGGTGTCGAGGTCGTCGCGGATCTCGTCGAGGGTGGCCTCGGCATTGGCAGCTCGCAGGCGGTCGTTGATCACCACGACGGTCTCGGCGCCGACGAAGCGCGCCTTTGCCGTGGCGTCCTGCGCCTGTTCGAGGCGCCGGCATGCCTTCAGCGCCGAGGCGATGGCGGACTTCAATCGTTCCGCGTTGGACCCCTGGGCCGTCGCCTTCTGTCCGTAGAGCAGACCGTAACGTCCGTCGGTGTTGTCGAGGGTGTAGTTCGCCTCGTGGCCGACAAGAACCGTCTTGGGGCCCTGCGGGACATGCTGATAGTCGGCCACGTCGATCAGGACCTCGTCCTTGGTCTCCGGGATCCACTGGCTGAAGATACGGAAGGCATCTTCAGGGCTGAGGACGGCGTCCTCGGCCAGGTAGAACTTGACATTGATCTTCTGCAGGTCGATTGCCATCGGGCTTTCCTGGCTAGGCCGTCGCCGAGGCTTGGGCCTCGGCGGCGTCGGAGACACGGTTGTAGCAGGCGAAGGCGCCCTCGATGAACAGCTGGCACTCTTCGATGGCGCGGTGCGCGTCGTCGCGTGTGGGGTTGTCCAGTGTCTCATCCTGCATACGGAAGAGATAACGGGCGAATTTGTCTTTGGCGAAGGGATCCAGGAACAGCTCGGTATCGACAAACCGCGTTTTGAATTCGGCGATCACCTCGTCCGCGTCATCGCCGACATCGAGAAACTCCATGCGCACCAGCGCCCGGGCGGCGGCGACCATGGCCTCAAAAGCGGTGGCGTAGGCGTCGCGAAAGTCGCCTTCGTCGAGCAAGATCTGGGCCTCGAAGACCTCGCGTTCGGCCGCCGTCAGTCCGAACTGTGCCAGCGGCACGACCTCGCCGGCGCACTCGCCCTTGCCCAGGTCGTCGGTGGTGAACTCCCGTGTGTCACCCCAGTCGCGGTAGAAGGACGGATCCTCTTCGTACGCGGGCACCTGCATGAGGTCTTCGAGCATGGATTTGACCTCGCGCTTGCCAACGCGGGAGATGAAGTCCTGGAAGGACTCCTCCCCCTGCCGGTCGCAAACATAACGCTCGGTGAGCCGGTCGACGACGAGAGGGATGTTTTTCGAAGGCACCGCCGCCATGCCCAGGCCGAAGGACTCGGCATTGCCCTTCCACTTGCCTCCCAGAATCACCTGGAAGTGGGGGACGGTGACGCCGTTGATCTTGCGACTGATTCCATAGAACCCGATGTCGGCCACGTGATGCTGGCCGCAGGAATTGAAGCAGCCACTCACCTTGATGCGCATTCCCTGCACGGCCGCGTCGAGGCTGTGAAAACGTTCTCCCAGTCGACGGCGCAGTTCACCCGCCAGGCCGCGCGAGGATGCGATGCCGAGTTTGCAGGTGTCGGTTCCCGGGCAGGAAGTCACGTCGACGATGGTGTTTGCGGCAGACCCGTTTAGGCCGATGGCGGTCAGACCGGTGTACAGTGCCGGCAGATCCGCTTCGCTAACCCAGCGCAGCACGATGTTCTGTTCCACCGTCATGCGGATCGTGTCTTTCAGGTATTTCCTCGACAAGGCAGCCAGATCGCGCATCTGCTGCGCTGTGAGGTCACCCAGCGGCAGGTAGACGGTTGCCACGACGTGCCCCGGCTGGCGCTGCTGGTACACGTTGGTGCTGTACCAGTCGTCAAAGCCCGCGGGCAGTTCGACGCCGTTGAGAGACTGACCCGGTTTCAGTGGTTCTTCATCGGTGTCGCTCAAGCTCTCGAGATAGGAAGTCCAGCGATCGTCGTGCGGCAGGGAGGCCCGCTCCTCCAGCACGAGACGCTTGAATTCCTCGATGCCGATTTTGGCGATGAGGAACTTCAGGCGCGCACGGGCGCGGTTCTTCTTCTCACCAAGGCGGGCGAAGACACGGCCGATGGCCTGGCTCAGGGGCAGCAGCTCCTCTTCGCTGATGAACTCGTCGAACAACTTGGCCTGGTGGGGGACGGCGCCGAGGCCGCCACCGACGTAGAACTCAAAGCCGCGTTTCGTCTCTCCATCGATGACGCGGGTCAGGCCGATGGCGCCGATGTCGTGCATGTTGACGAGACCGCAGGCTTCGTCGCGGCAGCCTGAGAAGGCGATCTTCACCTTGCGGCCGAAGTCCTGGGCATCGGGGTGGCCGAGAAGGAACCGGCTCAAGGCGCGGCTGTACGGGGTGACGTCAAATGTTTCGGTGTTGCAGACGCCGGCCAACGGGCAGGCGGTGACGTTGCGTACCGAGTTGCCGCACGCCTCGCGCGTGGTGATGCCGACGGCGGCGAGGCGGCGCTGGAGGTCGATGGTGTCTTCGATGTGGACATAGTGGAGTTGAATGTCCTGGCGGGTAGTCACGTGCAGGATTTCGTCCGAGTACTCTTCTGCTAAGTCGGCGAGGGTTTCCATCTGTGTCGTGTCGAGACCGCCGAAAGGAATCTTGATGCGTACCATGCCGGGTGCGTGCCAGGCCGTGTTCGGTCCCTTCGTTTTTTGTTCCGGATAGTCCAGGTGCTGCGTCTGGCGACCATCGAAACGCTGGCCGTTGTCGTAGCGCTGGCCATAGACCCCTCGACGCAGACGGGTCTCGGCGAACAGAACCTCGTCGATTTTGTCCTGTTTGCGTAGCTCGATCTCGGTCTCAAAGATGTCGATCTCGCGTCCGAAGTCTTCGGGGACGCGGTCGCCCAGTTGATCTTTCCAGGTCGGGGCTTCACTCATGACAAATCACACCTGTATGTGGACTGTGAATGGACCGTCGGCGACCGCGGCGAGGCTGGTGCCGACGCAAGCGCGTATGTGATTGATAAATCGAACGTTAAGTTAGAGACAGAGTACCGACTGTCAACGGATGCAGGCCAGTCACGCCGGGCGGCGGCGAGCAAGTCGCTGCCGTACGTACTCCGCAGTCTCGTCGCCCCATTCGGGATCGTCAAGGGCGTAGTCGATGAAGGTCTGAAAGTAGGCACGGTGGTTGCCGATGTCATACCGCGTCTCGTTGTCTCGCAACCGTACGGAACGCACCTGGCGGCCATTCTCGATGAGACGGCGGATGGCTTCGGTCAGGTAGATCTCGCCCGTTTTGGAGGGGGCGACAGTGCGGATCTGGTCGAAGACCTCGGGGGCGAAGACATAGCGGGCACTGACGGCGAGCCGACTGTCGGTGGTGCCCGGCTCTGGTTTCTCGATGATGTCGGCAAGACGGGCATCACCGAAGTCTTCTTCCCCGGGCCTGGGGATGAGGATGCCGTAGTTGCCGACCAGACTCGCGGCGACCTTCCAGGCGCCGATCGTACACGAGGACCGATGCTCGTCGTGGGATGCGATCATGCGCTGCAACAGGCTGTCGCCGCTGTCGGTGCGGATGATACTGTCGCCGTAGGCGACGACGAAGGGAGCACCGCCCACGAAGCTCTCGGCGGCAGCAACAGCGTCGCCGGTGCCCAGAGGTTTGGTCTGCCCGAGGGGGACCTGCTGGCGGGTAAAGAAGAACTCGATGCCGCGCTGACGGTAGTCGAATCGACCCACCTCCCGTACGTCACGGCCGTCCAGTTCCAGGTGCATCAACAAGGCGGAGTAGTCGTCGAAGTGGTTCTCGATGGCGCCCTTGCTGCGGCTGCTGATGAACAGGATGCGGCGGATGCCCGCCTGGATCAGTTCCTCCACGACGTGGTGGATGATCGGCAGGCGGCCGGCGGGCAGCATCTCCTTGGGGATCGCCTTGGTGGTGGGCAGCAGGCGGGTCCCGAGTCCGGCGACGGGAATGACGGCGCGATCGACAGGCATGCAGAGAATATGTCCCTCACCGATCACGATTGACAACCCCGAGTCCGTCCGGTTTCCTTCCACGTCCTATGGAACGGTATCCCGAGCCGCCCCCCGAGATGGACCGCGGAGGCGTCGTCACACTCCTGAAATTCTTCGGCCCAGGCGCCATCATTGCCTCGGTGACGATCGGCAGCGGCGAGACCGTCTTCGCCTCCCGTGGAGGCGCCCTCTTCGGCTATGCCCTGCTGTGGTGCTTCGTCGGCGGCGGCATCATGAAGTTCGTCCAGGTCTACTCAGCAGCGCGCTTCATCACCCTCACCGGTGAACATCCCATAGAGCGCTGGCGCTTCCTGCCCGGACCGGAGGGGTGGATGGTGTGGCTGCTGGCGGTGATGACAATCCTCTGTTTCCCGCTGTGGTTGTCCGGGCTGCCGAAGATGCTCGGCGGGCTCATGATCTGGATCTGTGGTCTGCAGGACGTTCCCATATGGGGAGACGAGAGGCTGTGGGGGACGCTGTTTGTCATGGCCGCCATCCTGCTGACGATGGTGCAGAGTTATGGTGCCCTCGAGCGCACTCAGACCATCATCGTCGGCTGCCTGCTGTCCTTCATCCTGCTGGCCACGTTCGCCAGTCAGCCCGACTGGCTGGCGGCGCTCTACGGCACGTTCGTTCCCACCCTGCCGGCCTACGCACCCTGGGTAGCGGAGCGATTTCCCGCCATCGCGGCGCGCTCACCATGGATCGAGCTCGGCACCTACCTGGGCGCCATCGGTGGCGGCACGCAGGACTACTTTGGCTACATCGGCATGCTGCGCGAGAAAGGGTGGGGTCTGCTCGGCCGCACCACGGAGGCCGGACGTGAGGGTGTGACCATCGCCACCGACGAGGTCAATGTGGCCCGCGGCAGACGCTGGCTGCGTGCCCCCCTGGCCGACACCGGTGGCAGCTTCCTCTGCGTTGTCCTGTTCACCCTGGCCTTCACCATCTTGGGGGCGGCCCTATTGCACCCGCAGCAGATCGTGCCTTCCGGCCTGCAGCTGTTGTCGGTGCAGGCCGAGTTCCTGACACGGATGCACTCAAATCTGTTGTATCTCTATCAATTCGGTGTGTTCACCGCATTCTTCGGGACGATCATCGGCGCCTACGAGCTTTACGTACGAACGACTCACGAGTGTCTGCGCCCGGTGTCGACGTATGTCCGCGCCATGCCCTTGTCGAAGCTGCGGCCGTGGGTAGTCGGCTACTGTGGAGTCGCCGGCATCGCCATCATGTGGCTGGGTGGCAATCCGGTAAACATCGTCACTCCCGCGGCTCTCTTCGGCGGCGTCCTGACCTGCGGTATGTGGTGTCTGTTGATGGTATGGGCCGACCATCGCTTCCTGCCGCCGCCACTGCGTATGGGCTGGTTCCTGCGTACGCTGAATATCGTCAGTGGCCTGTTTCTCACTGGCTGGGGCATTCGCGGCGTCGTCGATTTCGTCGCCGGTCTGCTTTGAGCGCTGCCGGCTCAAAAAACGGTGGAGAGGGCTCCTGGGCATGGGAGACGGTCGAGGCGATCCTGCGTCAGGGTCGTCCGGTGGCTACTTCTTTCACCGGCGGCGGCAGCCGCGCCGTCAGCTGGCTGTTCAATCATCCCGGCGCGTCTCGGGCTTTGATCGAAGCGCAGATTCCCTATGACGAGCAGGCCCTTGATGCCTACCTCGGTCGGCCTGGCCCTCATCGCGCCGTCGAGGAGACGGCGCGAAGGCTGGCGGCCATGGCTCGCAGCCGGGCTCTGCGATTCAGCGGTGACGACGGCGCCGTCGGCCTCGGCGCCTCGGCGGCGCTGGCCACCGACCGGGATCGAAAGGGCCAGGATCGGGCTTTCATCGCTTCCCGCAACGAGATGTCGTACGAGTTCGTCGTCGTAGATTTCGACAAGACGGCTGATCGGCTCGCGCAGGAGGAGGCTCTCAGTGCCATACTGTTGTCGACCCTCGCCCGCACTTGTGGCCACCCGGTCGTCGATGCAGAGTTGCCGTCCTGGGCGCGCACAGAGCGGGCCTCTGCGACTGTCGATAAGGCCATCGAGGACCTGCTCGATGGGGTTCGGCCCGTCGTCGAGATCCCCGCTGGAGCGGCGGAGGGCGCTGCCCTGCACCCCGGCGCGCGACTGCTTGTGTCCGGGTCGTTCAACCCGTTCCACGCGGGCCACGCCGGCCTGGCGGTGGCCGCCGAGAAGATGAGCGGTCGGATTGTCGGATTCGAGCTGTCCGTGCTCAACGTCGACAAGCCAGCTCTGGCCTACCGCGAAGTCTTGCGGCGTGCGGCGCCGGCGCGGGACGGCCGCTCTCTCGTGTTGACCCGCGAGCCTACTTTTCTCGGCAAGGCGCGCCTGTTGCCCGGCTGCTGGTTCGCCATCGGCTACGACACGGCCGTCAGGCTCGTGGCACCTGAGTATTACGATGGCACGACGGAGGGGATGCAGGCGGCCCTCGCCCAACTGCGGGACCTC
>JAYZCA010000104.1:0-11777 GCA_036339235.1 Candidatus Latescibacterota bacterium
TTTGGCAACGTCAGGGGAGTCACCGGCTTGCGCGTCGCCGACGCGTCCATCATGCACGACTGCATCCGCGCCAACACGAACGCCACGACCATGGTCATTGGCGAGCGGGTCGCCGACTTCATGGCCAGCGGCGGGCGCTGAAAACCGCCAGAGATTCACCGGCAAGGTGGGCAGCATCTTCAAGATCGGACCCTGAATCAGGGGAAGGGTTGCCCCGTCTCCGGCGGGCGCTGACAATAGATTCTGTGCACCCATCCCTTCCCGAAGGATCGAATCCCATGGCGAAATAGACCTTTGAGCCCGGCCCCACCGCTGCCGAGTTCGTCGCTCGGTACATGATGGTCACGCTCGTACGCGGCAGCATCCAGGACGACACGAAACTCTGCAGTACGACGCGGACAATCCCACGGGTACGTCGGTTTCCGTGGAGATGGATGCGAGCAAGCTGTGGAGTGGCGACGAAGACCGCGGCGGCCAACTCAAAGCCGCCGATTTTCTCGACGTGGAAAACCACCCGACCATCACCTTCACCGGAGATCAGGTCGAGGTGCTCGGGGCCAACGACTTCATCGTCACCGGCGACCTAACGATTCGCGGAGTGACGCGTCAGGTGCCTCTCCATGTGCGTTGTCTGGGGGAGTGGGATACGCCCTGGTGGGAAGACGGTGAGGACAAGGGTCCGAAACGCCGGGCCGGATTCGTCGGGACCACGACCATCAACAGGCATGATTTCGGCATCAGCCGGGACGGCGAACTGACCAACGGCGGCTCGGTGGTGGGCAGCAAAGTGGAGATCACGGTGGACGCGGAAGCGATTCTGGAAGACTGATCTACCACTTTTCGATGGCTCTTTCCTCGGTGCCCTCCTGACGCAACCGGGGTTGATTGACGTTAGTGGTCGGCTGGCTGCGTGCCCGTCGCCTGGATCCGTGCTGCCTGGATGTGGCTGGCAATCTCTTCTACGCCATCCCCGTGTTTTATGCAGGCAAAGACTGTGGGGCCCACCCCGCGCATCTTCCCGGCATCCGCCGCCATGACGCCAAGATCGGCGCCGATCATGTCTGCCAGATCGGTCTTGTTGACCACCAGCAGATCTGACTGGGTGATCCCCGGCCCGCCTTTGCGTGGCACCTTGTCACCGCCGGACACGTCGATGACGTAGACCGAATAGTCAACCAGCTCGCGGCTGAAATGGGCGGCCAGATTGTCGCCACCGCTCTCTACCAGCAACAGCTCCAGGTCGCCGGGAAACCTCGCCATCAGGTCTTCCAGGGCGTTGAGGTTGAGGGAAATGTCCTCACGAATGGCTGCGTGTGGACAGCCACCGGTCTCGACACCGATGATGCGCTCGGACTCCAGCGCCTCGTGGCGCAGCAGAAAATCAGCGTCTTCGCGCGTGAAGATGTCGTTGGTAACCACGCCGAGGCTGAAGTCGGAACGCAGCCGCTCGCACAAGGCCTGCACCAGCGCCGTCTTGCCACTGCCCACCGGACCGCCGATGCCTACGGTGAACGCACGTTGCGCAAAGTCCCGCCCGGGATCGGGGCCACTCCGCGAGGCGAAATCGCCCGGAGACACGAAGGGTTCGTGTGTGTGGTCGCCAGGGTCATGATGGTGGTGGTGTGTCATGGGGCAGGGTCTCTGGTTCAACTTTGAAACAAACGTGAATACAAGTGGTCATGCAGGCTCTGGGCGATATCCAGTTGCGGCGCGGTGCGCGTCGCCCCCGTGTACTCGATCCCATCGACCTCGTCGAGGATACGGGCACAGTACTCGTACAGACCCTGTTGCCGGCGCGCCGCCTCCAGGGGACCGATCACACCCAGGCGCACCGCCGCGCTCATCTGATCGCGCAGGATCTGAAACAGAAACAATTGACTGCCCGGCCCTTCCGCGAAGCCGATCGAGCGGAGGGTGGCACCAAACAGGACGGCGAAATGGGTCGGCAGACCGGTATCTGCCAGCCACCGACGCAGGTCGTCGAGTCCGGCACGCGGATGCAGCTGCACCAGCAGTCGCAGCCAGTTCTTTCCATGGGTGCGACTCGCCCGGCGCATGGCCGGTGCCGTCATCATGGCATCGTAGAGCTGCAGCATGACGGCCAACTGCTCGACGTCCATCTCCTTCGGGACGTAGACAGAGTGGATGAAGGGGATGTCGCTTCGTGCCGCCGTCTCGAGAGCGCACTGCACAAATTCCTCCAGAGCCGCACCCGACGACAACAGACCCAGATGATATGCCCCCTCGAGCCCGCTGGAGAAGGCGTAGCCGCCGGCGGGCAGACCGCTGTCGGCCAGGTGCATCAGCTCAAACAACTGGCCGGCGGTGATGCTGCTGGTCAAAAGAGGTGGTACAGCTGCGCCAGGGGCAGCTTATCGGCGGGGGCACAGGTGATCCTCTCGCCGTCGACGACCACCGTGTAGGTCTCCGGATCGATGTCGATGTCGGGTGTCAGATCGTTGAGTCGCATGTCACTCTTGTCGATGCTGCGGCAGTTCTCGACGGCCACCACCGCCTTGCTCAGATCGTATTCCGCGTCTACGCGGTCCTGTGAAACCTGCGACACGAAGGCCAGCGACGTCGGTCCGATAGCCTTGCCCCGGGCGCCGAACATCGGGCGCGCGTAGACCGGCTGTGGCGTGGGAATCGAGGCATTGGCGTCGCCCATCTGGGCCCAGCCGATAACACCCCCCTTGATGACCAGCTCGGGTCTGATCCCGAAGAAAGCCGGTTTCCACAGCACCAGATCGGCCATCTTGCCGGTCTCCACCGAGCCGATGTGACCGCTCAGTCCGTGTGCTATCGCAGGGTTGATCGTGTACTTGGCCACGTAGCGGCGCGCCCGAAAATTGTCGTTGCCACCTCTTGCGTCCTCGGGCAGCAGACCGCGCTGCTGACGCATCTTGTGCGCTGTCTGCCAGGTGCGGCACACGACCTCCCCCACGCGTCCCATGGCCTGGCTGTCGGAGGCGATGATCGACAACGCGCCCAGATCGTGCAGGATGTCCTCGGCGGCGATCGTCTCCTGCCGGATGCGGCTTTCGGCGAATGCCACGTCCTCGGGGATGTTCCTGTCGAGGTGGTGGCACACCATCAGCATGTCCACGTGCTCGTCGATGGTGTTGACGGTGAACGGTCGCGTAGGATTGGTCGACGAGGGCAGCACGTTGCGTTCGCCACACAACCGCATGATGTCCGGCGCGTGACCGCCACCGGCCCCCTCGGTGTGGTAGGTGTGGATGGTGCGTCCCTTGAAGGCGGCGCGGGATGCCTCGAGGAATCCAGATTCGTTGAGCGTGTCGGTATGTATCGCCACCTGCACGTCGTACTGCTCTGCCACCGACAGGCACGCGTCGATGGTCGCCGGCGTCGTACCCCAGTCCTCGTGCAGTTTCAGACCGCAGGCCCCGCCTTCGATCTGCTGCACCAGCCCCGGAGGTAGCGAAGCGTTGCCCTTGCCGAGAAATCCGAAGTTGAGCGGCCACTCTTCGGCCGCTTGCAGCATCATACGGATGTGGAAAGCCCCCGGCGTACACGTCGTGGCTTTGGTGCCGGTCGCCGGACCGGTGCCGCCGCCCAGCATGGTGGTGATACCCGAGGCGATGGCTTCTCCAACCTGTTGCGGACAGATGAAGTGCACGTGCGCATCCAAAGCGCCCGCCGTCAGGATCTGTCCCTCGCCGGCCACGACTTCGGTGGTGACGCCGACCACCATACCCGGACTGACGCCGGGCATGATGTCGGGATTGCCCGCCTTGCCGATGCCGGCAATCCTTCCGTCCTTGATGCCGATATCCGCCTTGTAGATGCCGCTGTAGTCGAGCACCAGGGCATTGGTGATCACCAGATCCAACGCCTCCTCCTGCGTTGCGCCGCTGGCCTGTCCCATGCCGTCGCGCAGCACCTTGCCGCCACCGAACTTGCACTCTTCCCCGTAGACGGCGAAGTCGTTCTCCACCTCGATGATCAGCTCGGTATCCCCGAGTCGAACCCGATCCCCGGTGGTGGGGCCGTACATATCGGCGTATGCCTGCCTGTCGAGTTGCATGGCTGTCAGCTCCCCTGTTCGGCGCCGAGAAAACCGGCGTGCTGCGCCCGCGTCAAGGCTTCAGTCTTGTTGTCCTCACCCAGCTGGCCGGCGATCAGGCCGCTGCCACCGTGCACGATCCGCCGCCCGGCGACCGCCACCAGTGCAACGCTCCTGGTTTCGCCCGGTTCGAACCGTACGGCCGTGCCCGAAGGAATGTCCAGCCGGAATCCGTAGGCTCTGGCGCGTTCGAAACGCAGCTCCGAGTTGGTTTCGAAGAAGGGAAAATGCGACCCCACCTGTACCGGCCGGTCGCCCATGTTGGTCACCTCCAAGGTCACACTCTCACGGCCGACGTTGATGTCGATGTCTTCCTGCTGGACCGCATAGGACCCTGGTGTGGAACTCACTGAGTTGTCTGGCGACCAAGTGTCGGCAACGCGCTGGAGCCCCGAGCCGTAGAGCGCCAGCTGTGCATCCCCGCGCTCACGGCAGACCGGCTGGTGCACGGTGACCAGCTTGGTGCCGTCGGGAAAAGTACCCTCTACCTGGATTTCGTGCACCATGTCGGGCACCCCCGACATCACTTCCTCGATACCGAGCAACTGCTTGCCTTTGTCCATCAGCACGGCGACGCTCTCGCCATCGCGGATAAACTCCAGCAGCTGCGCAGCGATCAGGGCGGTCGCCTCCGGGTAGTTGAGCAGCAGACCACGGGCATACCGTTTCTGCGCCACGAAACCGGCGTTGTGCAGCACGAGCTTGTCGATTTCCCTGGGTGATAGTCGCATATCCCGTCCTTCAGAAGGTCAGATGCTGTTTGATGCTCTCGTCCGACAGCTCGCCTGCCTGGCCCTGCAGCAGAATGCTGCCACGGTCCATGAGAAAGAAGGAGTCGGCGATTTGTCGGGCGAAGTCAAAGTACTGCTCTACGAGGACGATGGTGAATTTGCCCTTCGCCTTGAGTTGCACCAGCACCTTCTCGATTTCGAGGATGATCGACGGCTGGATCCCTTCCGTCGGTTCGTCCAGCAACAGCACGTCGGGATCGCCCACCAGGGCCCGGGCGATGGCCAGCTGTTGTTGTTGTCCGCCGCTCAGATTGCCGCCGGGCCGTTGCTGCATCTGCTCCAGGACGGGAAACAGTTCGTAGACCTCCGCCGGGATGTCCGTGCGCCCGTCGTCACGTGCCTGCAGGCCCACCTGCAAGTTCTCCAGAACCGTCAGTCGGGGGAAAATCTCGCGCCCTTGCGGCACGTAACCCAACCCCGTGCGGGCCCGCCGGTCGGGCGTCAGGGTGGTGATGTCCTGCTTGCCGAACAGCACCTGTCCCTTGCTTGCCGGCACCAGTCCCATGATGGTCTTCAGCAGGGTCGTCTTGCCCACCCCGTTGCGGCCCATGATCGCCGCGATGGACCCTTGGGTGATGCTCAGACTCACATCGCGCAGGATACGACTGCCACCGTAGTGCACGTCCACATCTTCGACGGCGAGGATGGCCTCAGCTGGCAATGTCGACCGCCTCGCGCTCCAGGGCAGTGCCCAGATAGCACTCGATCACGCGGGGGTCGCTCTGCACCTCCTCCATGGAACCCTCCATCAGGACCCTGCCCTCGTGCAGCACCGTGACCTTGCGGGCGATCTGTCGCACGAACTTCATGTCGTGCTCGATGACGATCAGTGAATGGTCCACCGCCAGCCCCTGGAGCAGTTCCCCGGTCTTGAAGGATTCCTCGTCGCTCATCCCTGCAGCCGGCTCGTCCACCAGAAACAGCTTGGGCTCCTGCAGCACGACCATGGCGATCTCCAGCCATTGCTTCTGGCCATGGGACAGCGTGTCCGCCGTCTCGGTCAGCAGATCCTGTAGACCGGTACGCTCGGCGACGGCCTCGATGCGCTGCCGTTGGCCGCCGCTGAGACGATGGAACAATGAGGTGAACACGCCGCGGTCCACGCGCAATGCCAGCATGAGGTTGTCGAAGACCGACAGCGTGGCAAACACCGACGGCGTCTGGAACTTCCGCCCCACACCGGCGGCGACGATTTCATCCTCGGACAGGCGGGTCAGTTCCATGGGCCCGAACACGGCGTGGCCGCTGTCCGGCTTGGTCTTGCCGCACAACACGTCGAGCAGGGTCGTCTTACCGGCACCGTTGGGGCCGATGACGACACGCAGCTCGTTTTCCTGCACTTCGAAGATATCGATGTCGAGAGCTTTGAAACCGTCGAACGTCACGGTCAGTTGCTCGACGTAGAGATTGTTCACGCCGGCTCTGTCCCTCTGTTCCTGCGACGCGCGACCATCCCGACGATCCCCTCGGGAAAGAACAGCACGACGCCGATGAAGAGGGCGCCCAGGAAGTAGAGCCAGGTGCCTGGGAACGTACCCGTCAGAAAGCTGTAGAGCAGGTTGATGAGCACGGCACCGACCATGGCACCCACCAGCGTACCCCGGCCGCCGACGGCGGTCCAGACGACGATCTCGATCGACGCCTGCACGTCCATGCGCCCGGGCGTGATGATGCCGGTCTGCGGTACGTAAAGCATTCCACCCAGCGCGGCCAGCATGCTGGCTACGACGAACACGAAAATCTTGTAGTGGGTGATCTGGTAGCCGATGAAACGCAGTCGATTCTCGCCGTCGCGGATGGCCAGCAGCAGCTTGCCGAGTTTGGAGCGCACCAGGAAGCGGCACAGATAGTAGGCGCCCAGCAGGGCGCAACAGGCGGTCACGTAGAGGCCCCGCTTGGTGGACGTTTCGGTAAGATCCAGGCCCAGCAGACTCTTGAAATCGGTCAGTCCGTTGGTGCCGCCGAGCATGGTCTCGTTGCGCAGAAACACCAGCCACATGGCCAGGGCGAAGGCCTGGGTGATGATGGCGAAGTAGACCCCCTTGATGCGACTGCGGAAGGCGAGGAAGCCGAAGACCAGAGCCGCCACGCCCGGCACCAGCAGGCCTAGGACCAGGGTGACGGGAAGGCTCTGAAAAGGACCCCAGAAGAATGGCAGTTCCTCCACCTGGTTCCACACCATGAAGTCGGGAAGCATACTGCCGTAGACGCCCTGTGTCCCCGTCTTCAGCAGCATGTGCATGCCGATGGCATAGCCGCCCAGGCAGAAGAAAAACGCCTGGCACAGTGACAGGATTCCGGTGAAACCCCAGATGAGATCCATTCCCAGCGCGACGATGGCGAAGCAGAAGTAACGCCCCCACAGGTTCAGCGTTGTATCGGCGATGACACTCTGCCAGTTGAGCACGGGTACGAGAAGACCGAACAGGGCGAAGAGCCCCAGGGCGGTCCAGTGGTGCCGCGCCGCGCTCACGATTCCTCGCTTCGGCCTTTGGCCGGGAACAGGCCGGTTGGCCGGGTCTGCAGAAAGGCGATGATCAGGCCCAGAAGGATCACCTTGCTGTACACCGCTTCGAAGGTCGGCTCCAGAACTTTGTTGAGAATACCGATGCCCAGACCGGCGCTGACCGTGCCCACCAGCTTGCCGACACCGCCGGTAACCACCACCAGGAACGAATCGACGATGTAGTTCTGACCCATGTTGGGCACCACATTGCCGATCAGCGTCATCGCCCAGCCGGCAACGCCGGCGATCCCGGTGCCCAGCAGGAAGGCCTGGGCGTCGATTCGGCGCACCGGTACGCCCACACAGGCACTCATGTCCCGGTTCTGCGTCGTCGCCCGCAACCGCAGACCGAAAGAGGTGCGGAAGAACAGCAGCAGCAGCGAGCCGACGATGGCAGCGGTCACCGCCATGATGAACAGACGGTTGTATGGCAACACGACCTGAGGCGCAATCTCGAAACCGCCACCGAGAAGCTGCGGCAGCTTGACGGCGGTCAGATCCCCGAAGATGCTGCGCGCCAGCTGGATGAGGATCAGACTGACACCCCAGGTGGCCAGCAGACTCTCCAGCGGCCGACTGTAGAGATGTCGGATGACCAGCACCTCGATCAGCAGGCCGACGCCGCCGGCTGTTAGGAAGGCGAAGGGCAGCGAAAGGGCGAAGAACAGATCGATGTAGGCCGCAGGTAAGAGAGCCGTGCACAGATTCTGCACCACGAAGGTGGCGTACGCGCCGATCATCATGAACTCACCGTGCGCCATGTTGATCACGCCGATCTGCCCGTAGATGATCGCCAGTCCCAACGACATGAGCACCAGGATGGATCCGAGGCTCAGCCCCGTGAAGATCGTCTGCAAGACCCGCATGAAGAAGCCGAAACGCTTCAGGCTGCGAATGGCGGCCTCGATCCGGGTACGCACCCCGGCATCCATTTCTGCCTGCCCGCCCTCCTGCAGACGCGCCTCCAACACGGGAAGAGCCAGAGGGTTGTTGAGCCTTTCGAGCTGCTCCACGGCCTGCCCTCGTACCGCGGCATCGGGATCGCTAAGCAGTAGCTTGGCCAGCGACACCCGCTTTAGCTGGCTGATCGACCCGACTGTCTCTGCCTCGATGGCCTGTCGCAGGATGGCAATGTCCGCCCGCCCGCCCTTGTTGCCGATGTTCTCGGCCGCGATGCGCCGCTTCCTGCCATCGGGATGGAACAGTTCGGTCCGTATCAGGTAGGGCTGGATGAGGGCCCGGATACGACGTCCGGTCTCCACCTCGTCCAGATCGTACAGCGACACTATCAGTGGCTTGTCGTGGACGTCGAGCAGCGCCCGACGTTGCGGATGGACGCTGAACAGCGGCACGACCTCGCCGCCGTATTCGTCCATCTCCTCGTCGCCGATGAGCACCAGTCCGTTGTGCTCATCCCGTTCCTGCCACAGATAGACTTCACCGTTGAACAGGGCGAGGGCGAGTTCGTAGTACGCCGGATCGCGCTCCCCTGTCAGGGCCTGCACAGCCTGTTCTATCTGGCCATCGTCGCCGCTTGCCAGCCGTGTGAACTGCCGGGCCAGAAACCCGCCACTCTCGGATCCTGCCCAGCTCCCGGCACACGTGCACATGATCCAGACGCAGACCGCCGTCTGGATCCGGGACGGTTGTATTGTCATAAGGCCCGCTGGGTTTGTCTCAGAAACTCAGCAGAGACTCGACGGCATACTGCTGCACATTGTCACCGCCGTGCGCGCGGCTCTTGGTGATGAACTTGGCTTCGGTGATGATCGACCAGTTGTCGGCCAGGGCGTAACTCGGACTGATCGTGAATTCGCTCTCCGTGTCTTCCTCATTGTCCAGGTCCAGACTACTGAACCGTCCCGTTATGCCGATCTTGTCGGTCAAGCCGTAGTTGACCATGCCGAGCAGGCCCGTGCCACCGTTGTCGTCGACCTCCCAGTTGGACAGCAGGTTGAGTTCGCCGGCCAGGGTCAGTGGCCCTGCGGAGTACGACGCCCAGCCGTTGAATAGTCCCTGGGTGTAGTCACCCATGTCTTCGGACAGATAGGCGACCTTGGCGGTGACCGCATCCACAGGCTTCAGGGTCACCTGCGCCTCAAATCCCAGCTTTTCCGCGTCCGTGTCGGTACCGTCCCACACACTCGAGACGACGGAGCCGAACAGTCCGAACTTGTCGGCCGAGTACGACACGCCCAGCCCGTGCTGATAGCCACCGTAGACCAGAGTCGAGGAGGTGGAATACTGGTACAGACCCGTGGGCTCGGCCGTCTCCCAACCCGAGCAACTGAGATACTTGCCCATCACCACATTCCACCCGGGGGCGAAATCATACGAAATAAAAGCCTGCTCGAGTTTGGTGGAATTGTCACCCCCGCCCTCGATGTCGGCCCGCATCGACAGACCATCGTCCAGGTTGAAAATGAAATCCACTTCCACCTGGTCCATGGAGATGCTCTGGTCGCCGTCGTCATTCACCGACGACATGTCGATAAAGCCCGAGAGCGTCAGTTGCTCGTTCAGTTCGACGCCGGCCAGAGACGGACTGGCGGCCAAGCTCAATATCACAATCGCTATAGAAATGCGCTTCATCATTGCTAGATCTCCTGAGTTTCTGTAATTGCTGGTGAGCATTGTGAACAGGGCTTGCTGCCTATTCCATCGTGTAGGTGCCCATGTGGTCGACGTGGTCGCAGTCTTTGTTGGCACTCGTGATGTCGTCCCAGGGATCGGGCGCCACCAGGCCGTCGGAGGCGTAGACGATCCTGAACTGACCGTTTTTCTTGATCTCGCCGATGTACACCGGCTTATGCAGATGATGGTTCCTCTCGTCCATCATCACCTCACCACCCGGAGAGTCGAAGGTGAGCCCGTAGAGCGCCGGCCGTGCCGCTTCGACCTCGAAGGAACCGGCCTTCTCGACGGCTGCCTTCCACAGGTACACACCGGTGTAGGCCCACAGGATCGGATCGTCCGTCACCCGCTTTATACCGCCGGGTAGGTTGTTGTCGGCGGCGTACTTCTTGAATCTCTTGACGAAGGCTCGGTTCCTGTCACCCGGTACCGACTGGAAGTAGTTCCACGCCGCCAGGTGGCCCACCAGGAACTGGGTGTCCATGGCGCGGAGTTCGTCTTCAGCCACCGAAAACGCCATGACGGGACACATGGCCGACGTCAGTCCCTGGTTGGCAAATTCCTTGTAGAAGGGCACGTTCGAGTCTCCGTTGATCGTGCTCAAGACACAGGCGGTGCCGTCGGCTGCGAAGGTCTTGACCTTCTGCACGATGGTCTGGTAATCCTGGTGATGAAAGGGGGTGTACTCCTCCATGATGTTCTCTTCCGGAACCCCCTGGTCGAGCAGGTAGGCGCGCAGGATCTTGTTGGCCGTACGCGGGAACACGTAATCAGTGCCCAACAGGTAGAACTTCTTGTAGCCGCCTCCGTCCTCGCTCATCAGGTAACGAGCCGCCGGAATCAACTGCTGATTGGGTGTCGCACCCGTGTAGATGATGTTGCGGGAGCACTCCTCGCCTTCATACTGCACGGGGTAGAACAGCAGACCCTTGTTCTCTTCGAACACTGGCAGCACCGACTTGCGCGACACCGAAGTCCAGCAACCGAACACCGCCGCGACGTCGTGATCGAGCAACAGCTCCTTGGCCTTCTCCGCGAACAGATCCCAATCGGAAGCCGGGTCGACGACGACCGCCTCGATCGGCGTTCCCAACACACCACCGTCGGCATTGATTTCCTCCACTGCCATCAGCACTGCGTCGCGCAATGACACCTCCGAAATGGCCATGGTGCCGCTCAGCGAGTGCAGCACTCCGATCTTGACCGGTGCCACCGCCCGGGCAGACGAATAGAATCCGCCTATCGATAACAGCAGGAGCAGCGCGCCGATTCCTTGGGACTTCCACGATTTCAACATGATTCCTTCCCGAAAAAGGATGGTGAGAGGATGAGTGTGATTTCGGGTAGATAGCGAAAACAAGACCATGCAGAGAACACGCCGGACAGACGTTGCGAAAACCCTGCACAAGCTGCAGTGCAACAGACAGTTAGAAACGACGCCAGTGGCTATGGTTGGCGTTTCCTCCAGCCTCACCCAGAGATCAGATAATGACATTAATGTATTCTTTGTGGGTGCGCCCTTTCATTTGTGTCGCATCAATCACGCCGACTGCTGAGCACGACCATTGGCCCCGCAGCTGGCCACTCGGTTGGCAGCAAAAGAGACTCTCCACAGAGCGGGCACTGAGATTAATTGCGACATAAACGTAGGCTAGTTCGGGCATTCTTACAGTTCTGTCTCTTGCCGGTGTGGTCTGTTGGGGTGGTTTTTTACGTGTTTCTACTTGGACTTTGAGATGAACTGAACATTTGTTCGGAC
>JAYZCA010000105.1:0-10557 GCA_036339235.1 Candidatus Latescibacterota bacterium
TCATTGTGTCACCTGATGGTGCGATCTCACCCATTGGCGTTTGCATAGGGCCTGTATGCGTGCCTGACCACACTACCTCCAAGATGACCCAATCGCCGCTGAGTTAAGTATCCCCGATGGCTCCGGCGCAATCGGACATGAGCCCTTTCCACTCGATGCATTTCTCTTCAAAGGCCTCATATCCGCGTATGGGGCCTCTCCCGTTGGTTTCTGCTCATAGATGACATTCTCAGAGAAAACTGAGTGATTCAGGGTCTATTCTGATTCATTGAAGGCTCTAACGGCCTCGCGTGCTACCTGGATCATCTGCTCGTCAGACATAATCTACCTCGCGTTGAAAAGTCTTCTGTTGGCGAAATCCCTCCGCTAGAACGCTCGATGCACGAGGAACTCGAGCATCTCCCCGAGTAACTGGCGCTGCGGCACGTCCGGAATAGCCTCGAGCAGGCGAACGGCATCGTCGCTGCGCTTGCGCGACTCCTCTTCGGCGAAGGCGATGGCGCCATGGTCGCTGGCAAGGGCGATGACGCGCTCGATCTGTTGCGGCGTCGTCGCGTCGCGATGCGCGTGTAGCACACCCAGTACCTCGGTGCGCTCGGCGGCGTCGCACTTGCGCAGCAGGTCGATGATGATCAGCGTGCGCTTGCCTTCGGCGATGTCGCCGCCCCGTTCCTTGCCATAGGCCCCCGAAGTGATCCCCGGCGCCGTAGCGGCATCCCCCTCAGGGGTCATCAGGTTGAGCAGATCGTCGCGGATCTGGAAAGCGATGGCCATGGCTTCGCCGAAATCACCGATGGCCTGCTGCTGCTGCTCGGAGGCGCCGGCGATCATGGCTCCCGCCTTGCACGGCCCGCGACCGGTGTACCAGCCCGTCTTCTTGCGCAGCATCGTCATGAACTCGTCCTCGCTCGGGACGACGCGCTCTCTGATCCAGCCCACGTCGTACGCCTGTCCTTCGAAAGTCTCGCGGGAGCCTCGAATCATCTCCTCGATTAGGGCCAGCGTCATTTCGCAGTCGAGGATATGGCGGTTGGCCGCCAGCACCTCGTAGACCTTGGCGTAGAGAGCGTCACCCACATTGATACTCAGAGGTACCCCGTGCAGCCGGTGGCCACAGGGCTTGCCGCGGCGCATCTCGGAGTCGTCCTCGATATCGTCGTGGAGCAGAGCGAAGGATTGGAACATCTCGAAGGCCGCCGCTGTGCGCAGCGCCTTGTTGACGTCGCCACCGAAAGTGGCACAGGAGAGAAGAACGAGAGCCGGCCGGGAACGCTTGCCACCCCGCTCGGGGTAGTCGCGCATAGGCTCATACATGAACGCCTCCGGTTCCTGCAAGGGCAGAAACGAGAAGAGTTCCTTCTCCATGGGAGGGATGTGGGTCTCGAGGAACCCACGCAGCTGTGGGGAGACGGTGGACATGGCCGAAGTCTAGCTCTTCGCAGCGGCCGGGGCGCAGGCTAAGCGCTGCCGGAAGCCACCTTGAGGCGATTGATGGCGCGCTGCAGTGAGGCCTCAGCACGGGCCCTGTCGTAGCTGCCATCAAAGAGACGCTGCCGAGAGCGTTCGCGGGATGCCTCGGCACGGTCGACGTCGATGTTGTCGCTGAACTCTGCGGTCTCCGCCAGGATACTGACGCCCTCGCCCGAGACCTCGACGAAACCACCGCTGGTGGCCAGGTGCCGACGGTCGCCGTCTTCGACGAAGTCGAGAGACCCGGTCTTCAGCGCCACCACCATGGGCGCGTGGCTCGCCAGCACGCCGAAAGAGCCCTCAGAACCGGGAGCCTGGAGGCTGACAACATCGCCCGAGTACAGGATCTTCTCAGGGGTCACGATACGCAGCTGGAAGTTGGCCGCCATCAGCCTACAGCTTCTCAGCCTCGGCCAGGGCGTCCTCGATCGTGCCGACCATGTTGAAGGCCTGTTCGGGCACCTCGTCGTGCTTGCCGTCGGCAATCTCCTGGAAGCCACGCACCGTGTCCTCGATCTTGACGTAGGCGCCGGGCTTGTTGGTGAAGACCTCGGCCACATGCATCGGCTGCGTCAGGAAAAACTGGATCTTGCGCGCCCGGGAGACGACCAGCTTGTCTTCGTCGGACAGCTCGTCGATGCCAAGAATGGCGATGATCTCGCGCAGATCCTGGTAACGCTGCAGAATCTCCTGCACGCGCTGGGCTACGTCGTAGTGCTCCTCGCCGACGACGCGGGGGTCCAGAATCCGCGAACTGGAAGTCAGCGGGTCCACCGCCGGATACAGCATCTGGTCGGCGAGAGCACGTTCGAGGACGATCCGTCCGTCGAGGTGGGCGAAGGCGGCGACCACGCCGGGGTCGGTGTAGTCGTCGGCCGGCACATAGATGGCTTGCACTGAAGTGATGGAGCCACTCCTCGTCGTCGTGATACGCTCCTGCAGGGCGCCCATCTCGGTGGCCAGCGTCGGCTGATAACCGACGGCGGAAGGCATACGCCCCAGCAGGGCGGAAACCTCGGCACCGGCGAGGATAAAACGGAAGATGTTGTCGATGAAGAGCAGCACGTCCTGGCCTTCTGCGTCGCGGAAGTGCTCCGCCATTGTCAACCCGGTGAGGGCGATACGCTGGCGGGCCCCCGGCGGCTCATTCATCTGCCCGAATACCATGGCCGTCTTGTCGATGACGCCTGCCTCGATCATCTCGCCGAGCAGGTCGTTGCCCTCGCGGGTGCGTTCTCCCACACCGGCAAACACCGAAACCCCACCGTGGCTTGAGGCGACGTTGTTGATCAGCTCTTTCAGAATCACCGTCTTGCCAACGCCGGCACCGCCGAAGAGACCCAGCTTGCCACCGCGGGCGAAGGGGCAGATCAGATCGAGAACCTTGACGCCCGTTTCTAGCATCTGGTCGCTCGTCACCTGATCGTTGAGGGACGGCGGATCGCGATGCATGGGCATGCGTGGCGTGTCCTCGGGCAAGGAACCCTTCTCGTCGACGGGCTCCCCGATAACGTTGAAGAGACGACCGAGAACGGCGTCGCCCACCGGCACCTGAATCGGCCTTCCCGTGTCGACAACCCGAGCTCCGCGGCCGAGGCCGTCGGTGGAGTCCATCGCCACAGTGCGTACCAGGCTCTCACCCAGGTGCTGCTGCACCTCGAGGACGAGACGGCCATCGGTGGGACTGTCTTCGGCGTTGACCTCGAGCGCGTTGTAGATCGGCGGCAGCTCGCCTCCGGCGAACTCCACGTCGATGACGACGCCAATGATCTCCTTTACCGTTCCTTCTTTCATCCTCAATCTACCTCGGGTGGCATGTACGACTAGGCGACGGCTTCAGCGCCGCCGATGATATCCATCAGTTCCAGGGTAATGGAGCTCTGACGCTCCTTGTTCATCTCGCGGGTGAGCTCGTCGACCAGGTCACCGGCGTTCTTCGTGGCGTTGTCCATCGCCGTCATCTGCGCTGCAAAGAAACCTGCATTGGTCGCCAGCAGCGCGCTCCACACCTGGAAGTTCACGTGCCGTGGCACGAGGGCCTCCAGCAGCTGGTCGGGTTCGGGCTCGAACAGGTAGTTCCCCGCTCGGGCGCTGTCGTCAGTACTATCTGATTGAATCGGCAGTAGCTGCTCCACCACGGGAACCTGGTTTGCTACGGAGTGGTATTGCGAATAGATCAGCAGCACGCGGTCGACTTTACCCTCGGCAAAGTCGCTCGTCAGCTGCTGCGCGATGCCCGAAGCCTGGCCGAAGTTCAGGTCACGGAACACGTCGGCATGGTGCGTGTCGGCGTCGAAACCGCGGTTGCGGAGGAAATCACGACCCTTGCGACCCACCGTAGTCAGATTGAGGTCGACGTCCTTGCCATCGTAGGACTCCAACTCGACACGGGCCCGGCGTCCAACATTGCCGTTGAAACCACCGCAGAGACCACGGTCGGCGGTGACGACGACAGCGGCGAGACGTTTGACGGGCCGCTCCTGAAACAATGGGTGTGAGTCGGAGTCGACGCTGCCTTGCAGGCGCTTTAGCGTCAGATCGAGCTGCTCGGCGTAGGGCCGCGCCGACTCGATCGCATCCTGGGCACGGCGCATCTTGGCGGCAGCCACCATGTACATCGCGTTCGTGACCCGCTGGATGTTCGTGATCGACGAGACACGGGTGCGGAGTTGTTTGAGTGTTGCCACTGAGGTTTGTTTCCCTAACTCTCAGACGGGCGGAAGGTGCTCTTGAACGTCTCGATGGCCGTCTTTAACTGTTCCGTTGACTCATCGTCAAGCTCACGCGTGTCGCGGATCGTCGCCATCAGGTCGGACTGGCGGTCGCGCATGTAGGCGAGCAACTCCCCTTCGAAGCGCCGCACATCCACCGTGAGCAGGTCGAGGACATGGTCGATAGCCGCCAGAGCTACGGTCTCTTCTTCCAGAGACAGAGTCGCATACTGGCCCTGCTTGAGCACCTCCAGCAGCTTCTCACCACGGTTGAGCAGATCACGCGTCGCCTGATCGAGATCGGACGTGCCGAACTGGGCGAAGGCCTTGACTTCGTTGTAGCGTGAGATGTCGCCCTTGATCGTCTTGGCGACGGTCTTCATAGCCTTGGTCTGCGCCGACGAACCAACGCGTGACACCGAGGCGCCCACGTCCATGGCGGGCCGGTTGCCGGAGTAGAACAGCTCGGGCTTGAGCAGGATCTGCCCGTCGGTGATGGAGATGACGTTCGTCGGCACGAAAGTCGACACGTCGCCTTCGAGAATCTCGATGATCGGCAGGGCCGTCAACGAACCGGCGCCGAGGGCATCGCTCATCTTTGAGGCGCGCTCGAGCAGGCGGGAGTGCAGGTAGAACACATCGCCGGGATAAGCCTCGCGGCCCGGCGGGCGACGCAGGACAAGGGACATCTCGCGGTAGGCCCAGGCCTGTTTCGTCAGATCGTCGTAGATGATGAGGGCGTGCTTGCCGCTGTCGCGGAAGTACTCGCCCATGGAACAGCCGGCGTAGGGAGCGATGAACTGCAGCGGCGCCGGATCGGAGGCGGTGGCGGAGACGACGATGGTATACTCCATGGCGCCGTTCGCCTCCAGCTCGGCTATCACCTTGGCGACGGTCGAGGCCCTCTGGCCGATGGCGACATAGATGCAGATCATGTCGCCGCCCTTCTGATTGATGATCGTGTCGACGGCGATGGCCGTTTTCCCAGTCTGCCGGTCGCCGATGATCAACTCGCGCTGTCCCCGCCCGATGGGCACGGTGGAATCGATTATCTTGATGCCTGTCTGCACCGCCTCCGTCACCGGCTGCCTGGCGATAACACCTGGCGCCTTACGTTCGACAGGCAGAGTCTGGCCGGCCTGAATCTCGCCCTTGCCGTCGATGGCCATACCCAGCGGATTGACGACCCGGCCGAGAAGCTCCTCGCCCACTGGGACCTCGACGACCCTCCCTGTACGCTTCACGGAGTCACCCTCGGAGATGAGTGTGTCGTCACCGAAGAGCACGCAACCCACGTTGTCCTGTTCGAGGTTGAGGGCCATTCCCATGATTCCGTTGGGAAACTCGACGAGCTCGGTGGCCCGTACGTTCCCCAGGCCGTGAACACGGGCGATGCCGTCACCTACATAGAGGACGGTGCCGCTCTCGTAGACGTCGATCTCCTTCTCGAACCCGAGCAACTGCTGCTTGAGAACATTGGAAATCTCGTCGGGTTGAACGATGGCGTCGGCGGGCATGTCTCTGTTCTTCCTCGTGTTTACACTTCTCGGCGGGCGCCCTTTGATCAAGCAGGGCGCGCTGGTCTGAATTCAGGATGCGGATGGAGCACCGGCGAGCCGCCGATGCAGCCGTTGCAGCTGTGTCTCGACACTGCCGTCGAAGACGGTGTCGCCGATACGGGCGACGATGCCGCCCTGCAGGGCGAGGTCAACCTGGAACTCGACCCGCACTCGGCTTCCAGTGTGCGCCGACAGGCGCTCCTGCAAACGCTCGACCTGCTCGTCCGAAAGCTGTGCCGCACAGCGAACTTCGGCGGTGACAACACCGGCGCGCTCGGCGATCATCTGCAGCGCGGCGTCGATGATGACTGCGAGCAGATTGGCTCGACGACGCTGCGCCACCAGCAGTAGAAAATTGAGTGTCAGGCCGCTTACCTTGCCGTCAAAGATCGCGGTCAGCGCCTTCGATGCGCCGGCGCCGTCGATGAGCCGGTCATTGAGAAACTCCTGCAGATCTGGCGCTCCGGCGAGGGTTGCCTGGAGCCCCTCCAGGTCGCCGGCGACGGCGTCAGCGACGTCGAGCTCTGCCGCTGCGTCGAGCAGGGTGACGGCGTAACGCCGCACGACTTCAGGTGCTGTGGTCGATGACATTTGTGAACCGTGCAGCTCCGTTACGTCCTGTGGCGGTCAGTTCCGAGCGTCCGGCAGGCTGGCGATGAAATCGTCGGCCAGCTTGCGGTTGCGCTCAGCATCGAGCTCGGCATTGAGGATCGCCCCGGCGGCACCGACTGCCATATCGGCCACCTCGCGCCGCAGTTCGGCCAGGGCTTTGCGTTTCTCCGCCGCGATTTCGTCCCGTGCCCGCTGAACTGTGCGTTCGGCTTCCTCTTTGGCGTCGGCCACGACCTGCTCACCCACCTTCGCGGCCGCTTCCCGCGCCTCGCCAACGATGTGGCGCGCCTGCGATTCGGCCTCGGCAAGCCGCTTCTCGTGCTCCGCCTGCTGCACCTGTGCCTCCTGGCGGGCGCGGTCGGCGCTCTCGAGGGCTTCGCGGATGCCGCGCTCGCGCTCATCGAGGGCGGCGAGCAACGGACCCCACACCTTCGCCTTGAGGATGACCAGCACCACCAGGAAGGTGATGATCGTCCACAGAATCAGGCCGGGATGTGGGCTGAGCAGATCCACGTTACTTGGTCACCACTACAAGGACGCAGATAATCTCGGCCAGCAGCGCCACACCTTCGATGAGAGCGGCGGCGATGATCATGTTGGTGCGGATGTCACCCACAGCCTCGGGTTGACGGGCGATGCCCTCCATGGCGCTGGAGGCGAGCAGGCCGATTCCGAGGCCGGCACCGATCGCACCGAGGCCGGCGCCGATGGCGGCACCCAAGTATGCCAGTTCCATTGTTTACGATTCCTCTCTAGAGTGAACGAAAGATCGAAAGTGTCATACGCACCGGATCAGTGATCCGGATGCGCGGCCATGCTCACGAAGAGCGCCGTGAGCAAGGTGAAGATGAAGGCCTGTACGAAGCCGATGAATATCTCAAGCATGTAGAGCGCCGACGCCAGGGCGATGGAGGCGGGCGCAACAAGGTAGCTCTTCAACATGATGATGAGGCCGAGAAATACGAGGATCGCGATGTGTCCGGCGATCATGTTGGCGAACAACCGAATACACAGGGCGAAGGGCTTGGCGAGCATGCCGATGATCTCGATAGGGATCATGATGATCAACAGCGGAGCCGGCAGGCCCGACGGTACCAGATTCTTCCAGTGACCGAAGAAACCGTTGTTGACCATACCCGCGCCCTGTGTGACAGTGAAAGAGATCAGTGCCAGGGCGACGGTGACACTGATGTTGCCCGTCGCCGTCGCGGTGTAGGGAACCATCCCGAGCATATTACAGTATAGGATGAAAAAAAATATCGTAAGCAGAAAGGGCATGTACGTCTTGCCGGACGGGCCCATGACGGGCATGATGACTTCGTCGCGCAGGAAGACGATGATGGTTTCCAGGAAGTTGGCGAGCCCCGTCGGCACCAGACTGGGCCGGCGAAAACAGGACACCATCGTCAGGACAAGCAGCGCGCTGGCGATCCACATCATCACCACGTGACGGGTGATGGACATGTCGATGCCGAATATTTCGAAATGAGGGAGTTCGATGTGCCCATCGAAAACGTGGTGGGCGTTGATGAACGGTACTTCCAGGGAGTGGTGATCCAGGATGTGCCCGATGACGTCGACCTGACCGTCTGCGTCTGCTGCCATCTACTCCCCTCTGTACTACGACATGTGAAGCGCTACTATGGACTGCGGCAAGTGAGACATTACTCCGCAACCGGATGAAAACTGTGCCTACCCACCCCTCTTGTCAACACCTCCACCGACGTCGCTGGCGTGTCCTTTGCGATCGGCTGAGCGCAGGACGAGGACGATCTCCAGGCCGAGGAAAACCAGATATGCGCACACGAGTCCAGTGGCGTATCCGGCTACGTGCACTTCTTTGAATAACAGCAACAGAATCGATACGCCGGCCACGAGCAGGAGGCGCACCATCGTGCCCCCAAGGACGGCGATCATCATCGTCCCCGGTCGGCGCGCCGACCAACGCAGGGCGAACCAGGCGATCAGCGCACTCACTCCCGCCACGGCAATCCCCACCGCCGCCGCAACCCACGCCTCCTGTAGCACTACTCCTCCTTCACCGTTTCGTCTCCGCGTGCGGCCACGTCAATCAGCGTGCGGTAGAGTCGGTAGAACGCGCCGACGGCGCCAACGATGCCTCCCGCCATCAGCAGCCACGGCGACGAACCAAGACGGCCGTCGAGCCACCACCCCGCGGCCGTGCATAGGGCTGCTGTAACAGCGAACTGAATGCCGGCGCCGGCCAGCGCCGTGACCTGCCGCAGGGCCGTGGACTGCCGCTGACGTTCCGGCTCCCGTGACGCCACCTCACCCACCCGCCGCCAGCTGGGCCGCTCGGGCGATGGGCAGCGGCCACAGACCGAAAACGAGCAGGACTGCCGCCGCCAGCACCGCGGCGGAGAGGATCGCCGAGGTCGCCGGTGGCACCGGTGCGGGGGGCGGCGCGTCGAAGACGACGCGCCCGGCGAAGCGGATCAGCGCGTAGGCCAGCACGAAACCGTCCACCATCAGGATAACCGACAACACCCCGCCGCCGCTGAGAGCCGACCACAGTGCACTGCGCCCGGCGAAGGCGAGGCTTGGGGGCAGACCCGCCAGCGCCACGAGAAACAGACACAGGAGAACGCCCTGTCCCGGCCGGCTGCGAGCCAGCCCGCTTGCGGTGCTGCCCAGTTCGTCGCCCGCGAGTCCGGACACGGCCAGGCAGCCGGCAACGGCGGGAACCAGGGCAGCCAGCTGCAGCCAGACGGTTCCGGAGAAAGGATCCTCACCGGCGTGTGTGGCGATGCCAGCCAGGACGAAGCCGACGTGGGCGAGTATCGCGTAACCCAGCAGGCGTCGCAGCCGACGCTGGGGGAGGCTCAACAGAGCCCCCGCCGTCGACGACAGCGCCGCCATCAGCAGCAGCAGGCTGTGCAGGTCGGGGACCAGCGTTGCCAGGGGGCCGGCGGTGAGACGGCCCAGTACGATCAGAGCCGGCAGCAGGCCAACGCTCAGCGTCAGCATCGCTGCCGACGGCGTACACCCCACGGCTACATCTGCAAGCCAGAGGTGAAAGGGTACGGCGCCGGCACGTATGCCCAGTCCCGCCAGCAGAAGTCCCCCGCCGACGGCGGCACGCTGGGCGGTGCCCACCGTCATGCCGGTGCCCAATGCCTCGAAAACCGGACTGCCACAGGCAGACCACAGGCAGGCGATGCCGAAGGCTGTCAGGGCGGTGGCGGCACTGGCAGGCCCGGCAAAACGCAGGGCGGCGCGCAGCCCGTGGCCCTCTTCCGGGCTGCCGTCGAGAGCCTGGTAAGTCAGCAGGCTGACGGCACTCAGTTCGAAGCCGGCAAAGAGCGTCACCAGATCCTGCGCACCGGCGCCGACCATGGCCCCGAGGGTCCCCAGCAGGATGAGAATGGAGGTGCCCACGCGCCGCTCCGATGCCGGCACACCCGCCGCCAACAACGCCGTGAGCACGGCGCCACAGAGAATGAGAACGTCGGCGAAAGCCGCCGCCGGATCGCCTGCGAGCCAGTGCGTCTCACCTCGCCAGGGTCGGTCCCACGCATGCAGTGCGATGGCCAGCGCCGTGAGCAGTCCGAAAAGCGTCGCGTAGGCGCCGGCGCGGCTGGCACGGCGAGGCCACAGCAGCGCGTCGAGCAGAGCCAACCCCAGGGCGACCAGCACCAGCAGCACCTCGGGCGCCAGCTCCGGGCTCTGCAGGTCGGACCAGATCATGGCGCGTCCCCCTCGGTGGTTGCCGCTGGGTCAGCCATGTCAGTGGCGGTGTCCGCGGCGCGGGCTGTGCGCGCCAGCAACCGCTCGATGTCGGGTCCGGCGCGGGTCGCTGACGGGCCCGGGAAAAGACCCGTGAGCAGGGCCACGACCACCACCGCGGCGAGCAGACGAGACAGGGATATGGGCAATGCCGGTCCCATCGGCTCGCCGGCGAGGCGAATCGCGGGCGCCAGCAGTGCATAAGCGAGGACCGCCGACGCCACCATCAGGAAACCGGCGACGACGGGCTCGGTGCTGGCGACGACGAGCAGCCATCCGGGGAAAAGGCTCGTCCCAGGTGCTGCTGCCAGGACGAGGGCCAGCACCACCCAGACGCCGGCAACGGGTCCGCCCCGTGCGCCCGTTAGGGTGATGGAGTACGCCAGCAGCAGCAATCCCACCCTCGGAAGTGCCAGCGCTCCGGCGTAGAGCCAGGCGCCCAGGACGGGGTGTGTTTC
>JAYZCA010000106.1:0-8532 GCA_036339235.1 Candidatus Latescibacterota bacterium
ACCGGAGGCGCTGATTCAGTTCGTCAAGGATCGCGCCGGTCACGACCTGCGCTATGCCCTCGATTCCAACAAGGTGAAGGCCCTCGGCTGGAAGCCGGCTGTCGATGTGGAAGAGGCCATGAACCGCACGATTCAATGGTACGTAGATCACCAGGACTGGTGGCGGGACATCCGCAACCGGGACGACTACAAGGCGTATTACCAGCGCCAGTACGGAGATCGACTGAAGTGAGATACAGGATCTGTTTGACCGTGTGCCTCGCCGCCCTGTGGGCGTCGATGGCGAGCACCCAGGACCTCGAAGAGCTCCTGGACGAGACCGAGCGCCAGGAAGAGGAGTTACGACGCCTTCCCGGCACCGAGAAGCCGGGCTTGATCACCAGCGACGCCGACCGTCAAGAGCGCCTGCCCGAGGGCGAGGAAGTGCAACGCCTGCGTATCGCCCAGGACCGGCAGATCGACCCCGAGACCTACATCGTCGGTCCCGGCGACGTGATCCAGCTCTACATCTGGGGCGAGTTCGATCAGGATCTCCCCTTCGAGGTCAACCCGGAGGGGCTCGCACTCGTGCCGACGATCGGCGCCTTCGATGTCTCGGGACGCACCCTCGCCGACGTCAAGGCCGAGATCATCGGCGCTGCCTCCCGCGACAAGTACCCGGGTGTCGAGATCACCCTGTCGCTGCAGAGCATGCGCTTCTTCTCCGTCTATATCACCGGCCCGGTGGTCAAGGGCGAAGGCGCCCACGTGGTGACACCGGTGACGCGCGTCTCGGATCTGATCGACCTGGCGGGCGGTTTCCTCGATTTCAAAGGCACCGTCACCGCGCGGCGCTCGGTGCAGATTCACCACGCCGAAGGTCCGATGGAGGTGGTCGATCTGGCCATGTATGTCGCCACCGGTGATATCCGTCACAACCCCTACCTGCGCATGGGTGACATCGTTCACGTCGAATTCCGCCAACGTCACGTCTTCGTTTACGGCGCCGTGAACGACGAAGGCGACCAGGAGTTTCGCGACGGCGACACCGTCGACGACCTGCTGCGCCTGGCCCGCGGCATCAAGGGTACCGCACCACTGGCGCAAGTCGAGATCTGGCGCTTCGTGGAGGGCACCGACTCGACCGTCGTGATCACGCTCATCGACCAGGAGAGCGGCGCCATTCGTCAGACGGTCGACGATATCGCCGACGTGCCACTGCAGCCGAAGGACATGCTCTTCATCCGCACGCGCTCCGACTGGCAGTTGACGCCAACCGTCTTCGCTCATGGACAGATGCGTTACACGGGCCGCTACCGCATCACTCGGGGCGAGACGACGCTCATCGACTTCGTGCGCGAGGCGGGGGGCTTCACCGAGAACGCCAACCTGCTCGAGGCTCGCGTCATCCGCACCAAGGCCCGCGCCATCGTGGATCCGGAACTGGCCCGACTGCAGGCGGTCCTTGCCGCCGGCGGGCTCGCCGACCTGACGCCGGAAGAGCGCGCCTACCTCAAGTCGAAACAGCGCGAGCAGCGCGGACGTCTGTCAATCGACTTCGAGCGCCTGTTCCTCGAGGGCGACGAATCCCAGGACGTCTTCCTCGAGGGCGGCGACGTCGTCTTCATTCCGGAAAAACGTCTCACAGTCAGCATGAGCGGCCAGTTCCAGAAACCGGGCCTCGTCGACTTCGAGGCGGGCAGACGCGGCGGCTTCTATCTGGAGCAGGCCGGCGGCTTCGGCTTCAACGCCCACAAGTCCGGCATGCGCCTGATCCGCGCGCGCACCGGTCAGCGCGAGAAGTTCGACAAGAACCTGCTCGTCGAACCGGGCGACGAGATCTGGGTACCGGAAAAGGAATACCGCGACTGGTGGGCCCTCATGACCGAGACCATACGCTCCACCGCCGAGGCCCTCACCCTCATCCTCCTAGTCCGCGCGATCTAAATGATGAATCGAACCGAAACCGACCGTAACCGCATCGACGTCCTCGACCTGATCGCCGCCCTGCTGGCCGGCCGGCGCCTTGTCATCGGTGGCACGATCGCCGTGTGTATCGCCGCCGCCGGCTTGAGCTTCACCCTCGACGAGCAGTACGAAGCGGTCGTGCAGCTGCTGCCCCCAAAGGAACAGAAACAAGGCTTCGGCTTCGCCGACCTGCTCGCCGACCTGCCGATCCCCTCCCTGCGCCTGGGCGAAAAGGGCACGCCAGCCGACATCTTCGTCGCCATCCTCGAAAGCCCGACGCTGCGCCGGCAGATGGTGAAACACTTCGACTTGGTGATCAGGTACGAGACTGACGACAGCATGGAAGATGCCATCGACGCCCTGGAGAAGCACACGGAGATCGGCAAGAGTGAGAAGGGCACGATCATGATCTCGGTACTGGCCCGCGATCCGCAGCTGGCGGCGGATATGGCCAACCAGTATGTGAGGTTCCTCGACACGACCAACATCAGGCTGTCGCAGGCGAACGCCAACGAGCGTTTCGCCTTCATCTCTCAGCTGGAAGCTCAGGAATCTCAGAAGCTGGAGTATGAACTGGGGCGGCTGCAGACCTTCCAGGAGGAACACAACGCCATCTCCATCGAGGACCAGGCGCGGGCTACGATCCGCGCTGCCTCCGACATGCAAAGCGCCGCCATGGAGCTGGTTATCAAGCGCCGCAGTCTGCTGCTGTCCGGGTTCTCGACAGCTCACCCGGAGGTCAAGCGTCTCGAGAAGGAGTCGATGATGCGACAGCAGGCCCTCGCCTTCCTGCGCGACGGACCCGACGCCGAATTGGGGACGTCCTCCGCCTCCGGTGAGGCCATGCTGGGCAGACTGTTCCTCGAGGAGAACCTGTTCCTGCCCCTGCGGCACATCCCGGAGGTAGCTCACAACTACCAGAACATCGAAAAGAACGTGCTCGTGCAGGCGGCGCTGATGAAGATGCTTCTCGAGCAGAAAGCGGAGGCCCTGATCGAGAAGGACAACAATTCGTCCACGATACAGGTCCTCGACGAAGCGCTGCCGCCGGAGAAGCCATCGCGCCCGCAGCGTCTGCTGATGGTATTTATCGCCGGCGTCCTGAGCCTGTTCAGTTCCGTCGTCTACGTCCTGGGCGCGGTCTATGTCCGTGCCCTGAACGACCGCTGGCGCCGCGAGTTCGCCGGCCGTGACTGAACTGACAATCCGCGTCCTGCGCGGCACCTCGAACGAGCTGCCCGCCTATGAGACGACCCACAGCGCCGGGCTCGACCTGCGCGCCCACCTCGATGAACCGCTGAGTCTGGCGCCCGGAGCCAGGGCACTTGTCCCCAGCGGTCTGCGCCTCGAGATCCCGGCTGGGTACGAAGCCCAGGTGCGGCCCCGCAGCGGCCTCGCTCTCAAGCGGGGCCTCACCGTGCTCAACGCACCGGGCACGATCGACGCCGACTACCGTGGCGACGTGGGCGTCATTCTCGTCAACCTCTCCGACACCGAGCAGCGCATCGAGCCCGGTGACCGGGTGGCTCAGCTCGTCTTCGCGCCGGTGACTCGCGTATGCTGGGAGGAAGTGGAGCAGTTGGGCGAATCCGACCGGGGGACTGGCGGGTTCGGCTCGACGGGAGAGTGACTGCGAGCCCGATACTGGCATGAGCTGCTGGAGACTGCTCCCGCTCTTGCTGAGCCTGGGGACTGCGACGCAGGCAGCCGACATTTCGGGTTATATCCGCGACGCCAGCAATGGCGAGAGCCTGCCTTTTGTCAGTGTCTACCTGAAAGGTGAGAGTCGCGGCAGCATCACCAACGAAGCCGGCTACTACGTGATCCCCGACGTGCCTGCCGGTGGCCACGAATTGGTCGTATCCTACATCGGCTACGCTGCCTTCACGCACCAGGTGACACTGACCGACGCCGACCTCGTCGTCGATGTCCGGCTGTCGTCGCAGGCCATCGAGCTGCAGGCCACGGTGATCGAAGCCGACGCCACGGACCTGGTCGATATCGACATCAGCCCGAGCCGCATCTCGCTGCGGCCGGCGGAATTGAAGGCCGCCCCCGCCGCCATCGAGGCGGATCCGATCCGCACGATCCAGACCTTGCCCGGCGTCGCCGCTCTGTCCGACTTCTCCGTCGGTCTCTACGTACGCGGCGGCACCCCCGATCAGAACCTGGTGCTCCTCGACGGCTCCGACGTCTACAACGCCTCGCACTTGTTTGGCCTCTTCAGCACCTTCCCCGCTGACGCCACCAAGAGCACGGAGCTGCTCAGAGGCGGCTATCCGGCCAAGCACGGCGGCCGCCTGTCCTCGGTGCTCAACGTGATCACCGACGAGGGCAACAAGGAGCACTTCGAGGGCAGCGGCGGCGCCAGCTTCCTCGCCTCACGCCTGACCCTGCAGGGCCCGGTGAGCCGGGGCTCGTGGCTCGTGTCGGGCCGGCGTACGCACCTGGACCCCCTCGTGGCCGCCGCCAGCGGCTCTACCGACCTGGGCTACTACTTCTACGACTTGCAGGGGAAGACCCACCAGGTCCTGTCGCACGACGACCAGCTGACCATCGCCGCCTACACGGGTCTGGACGAACTTGACCTGCGCAATGACGATCTCGATTTCGAGCTACAGTGGGGCAACCGCACCATAAGCTCCAAGTGGACCCACGTCTTCGACAGCAACCTCTTTGGCAACTTCCTGTTCACCGGCAGTCGCTTCAAGGCCAATACGCTTTTCAGGGCGGAGGACACGACTCTCGAGGAGACCAACCGGCTCACCGACCTGTCCCTGAAAGGCGACCTCAACTGGCTGCCAACGCAGGAGCACAGCCTGGAACTCGGCTACCTCGTAAAACGCATGTCGATGGAGTACGTCTTCGGCGAGAAGGCACAGAACTGGGTGAATATCGACGTCGAGGGCTTTCACAACTCCCTCTACGTACAGGACAACTTGTCGCTCACCCAGCGACTCAGAATTCAGCCCGGGCTGCGCTTCAACCACTTCTCCAACGGCGGGTACAATGGCTGGTCGCCGCGCCTGGCCGCCCGCTATCAGCTGGGTCTCGACACTTACCTGAAGGCAGCCACAGGGGTCTACCACCAGTACATTTTCCGCCTTGCCCGCGAGTTCCAGGGCATCTCCCTGCTGTCCAATATCTGGGCCCTGGCAGACTCCACGGCGAAGCCGAGCCGTTCCATCCACTACGTGGCCGGCTTCGAGACGAAGTTGCGACGGGTGGATATCGACATGGAGGTGTACTACAAGGACTATGACGGGCTGTACGAGTTGAACTATGATGAACAGGAGTCCGTCGAGATCGGTGACATCCTGCGTCGCGGCGACGGCCGCGCCTACGGGTTCGATCTGCTGCTGCGCAAACGGGAGGGCCGGCAGACCGGCTGGATCGCCCTCAACACTGGCGTTACAGAACGCGCGATCGACGGGCTCGAACTCGATGCCAATGGCCGGCCGCAGACGTTCCGTTCAAAATTTGACCGGCGTATTACGCTGCACATCATTCATTCGTGGCGCTTCAGCGATCGCTGGACACTCAGCTCGCGCTTCACCGAAGCCAGCGGCCAGCCCTACACCCAGGTCTTCGGCACTGGAGAGATCGAACTGCCCTCGGGTATGCGTTGGGACTTTCAGGAGAGGGGCGAGTTGAATGGCGTGCGCCTTCCCCAGTACGAGCGCCTGGACACTTCGATCGCACGCCAGTTTGACTTTGGTGGCTGGGACATGAAGGTCTACCTGCAGATCGTCAACCTGAGCAACCACAAGAACATCTTCAACTACTACTGGACTGACGGTACGGCACACAAGCGGAAACCTGGCAAACGCAAGGAACTCTCCATGCTGCCCATCCTGCCGAGCTTCGGGCTCGACTTCTCGTTCTAGTCAATCCATCATGACGACGGATTTCCGCGACAGGACACTAGCAGCGCGCCTGCTTCTGTTGACCGGCGTGCTGGCCAGCGCCTGCAGCAACCCGAGTGAAGTCGAAGACCGACCGCAGACGCTCTACGTGCAGGCCTTCCTCTCTCCTGGTGTTGACCCCGAGATTCGCCTTCGTGAGACCAATGCTCCGGAGCGATTTTACGAAGGCCTCGAAGCCCCGGTGTCCGGCGCCGACGTCAGCCTGCGTACCGACGACTCTATCGTGGCCCTGTCGGAGAGTGTCGACGAGGCGGGTAGGTACGGCGTGTCCCACTCCGTGATGCCCATCGAGGAGGGCCGCACCTACCACCTGACGGCGACTCACGGCGAGAACCAGCTCCGGGCCCACACCACGGTGCCTGTACATGCCCCGGTGACCCGCATCGAGGGTGACACGATCACCTACCGACAGATCTACGCCGACGCCTTCGGAGATCTGCTGCACCCCGGGCAGTTCTTCTGGGATCGCAGCCCCAACGCTGCCGGCTACGTCATCATTGTCGAGGCCGAGTGGGTGTCTACCCTCGGCCCGGGCGCGGAACCGCTGACGGCGGATCTCGACACCGTCATCACCCGGCGCCAGAACCTTGAGGGAGTCGTCAGCGAAGATTCACTCGTCGTCCTCGATCAGCGGATCCGCGAGCTGGAAGCGTACTTCGAGCAGAACATCTCTCTGCAGGGCCCCGACGGCCAGACGGCGCAGTGGTTGCGGGACCGCGAACAGGAGGACTGGGACGAGATCGATGAAGAAGCGGACAGCCGCGGCGAGTTCTGGCGCGATCGACGCGATCTGCTCTGGAGCCGTGTGATCGATTACTGGATCCCCGCCGACTCACTGCGCTCCGACTTCTGGTGGTGGGGTGTGCGTTTCACCGGTGACTATCGAATCACGCTGCAGACGGCGGATTCCAACTACTTCGACTACTACACCACCGCCTTCAACGGCCAGTCCGGCGCCGACGGCGACGCCGGGCCGATCTTCCATACCGAGGGCGGCCTCGGCGTGTTCGGCAGCTACAGCGCCGACGGCTTCACGATCTTCGCCCGCCGCGAGGACTGAGGACACCATGCGAGTGATGACCTGCAACGTGCGCACATCACTTGCCGATGACGGCCTCGACAACTGGTCCCGGCGCCGCGACTTCTGCCTCGACGTGATCCGCGCTCAGTCAGCGGACCTGCTCGGGTTTCAGGAAGTACAGCGTGACCAGTACGATGACCTGAGCACAGGACTGCCGCAGTACGCTGCCTGGGGTATGGTGGACGAACCCCACACGGTGAGTCCGACAAATGCCGTCATGTTCCGCACTCAGCGCTTCGACCTGCTGTCTCAGGGCGGTTTCTGGATGTCGGAGACGCCCCACGTAACCGGATCGCGATCGTGGGACAGCGCCTGCGTGCGCCTGGCCAACTGGGTGCGCCTGCGCGACCGCGAGACGGGCGCCGACTTTCGCTTCATCAACACCCATCTCGATCACGTGAGCCAGACCGCGCGTGAGCAACAGGCGCGACTCATCGTCGAGGATGCCACCGCCTACCCCGACGACTATCCACAGCTTTTGACAGGTGATATGAACTGCGACGGCGCCAATGCCGCCATCGAGCGGTTCCGCCAGGGGGGCTGGCAGGACACCCATGCCGCTCTCCACGGCGACGAAAATCCAGACACCTTTCACGGGTTCCGGGGCGTCGACTTCGACGGCTCCTCCGGCAAGATCGACTGGATCTTCGCGCGCGGCCTCGTGACGCCCGTAGCCTCGCACATCATCCGCGAGGCCCGCGACGGCCGCCATATGAGCGATCACGATTTCGTGTGTGCGGATGTGGAACTCATTCCGCCTCAGTAGGCCGTCGCCAGATCGAGCGGCCGAAGACGACGGCGTTGGATTCGACCTGAATTCGACTACTTCGACTCACCAGCAGGCTTCTGGCAGACGTCATGGAACAACGTATCTCGAAACGATTGGCGAGAATCTTGTGTTGCGCAGCACTTCTGCTGGGAACATCGGATGGGACTGCGCGGGAGGCTGATGGCATGTTGGACTTCGACTGGCTCATCGGGACGTGGCAGCGTGAGACCGACAATGGCATTGCTTCGAACGCTGGACCAAGGTGAGTGACAGAACATTCGAGGGCGACAGTATCGTTGGCGACGATACCACTCACCTGGAATTCCTTCGGTTGGAGCAGTTCGGGGGTGGGATTTTTATGTTCCAAAGGTCGCCCACAACAGATATCCCGTGCCTTTCAAGTTGATCCGCGCCGAAGAAGGCAGCTTTGTATTCGAGCATCCTGAGCACGATTTCCCGCAGCGGATTATCTACCAACGCCAGGGCGAGGACAAACTGCACGTCAGGGTGGAAGCCGAGCAGGACGGAAAAATGAGTGGCATTGATTTTGAGTTTGTCAAAGCCGACTGATCCCGCACCAAATCACCTGCAGCGCACCGATGTCCTGCTCCTGCCGGGGAACGGTTTCTAAGTGATCCGTCGTAAGAGCCGTCGACTACCCGTAAAACGTCTGCACCAGTTCCGCCGCCTTGCCGCCGACCGTCGCCGGATCGAGAGCCCCGTCGCCGAAGACGACGGGGAACGTCTGTCCCGTGTCGAGCGTACGTGTCGCCGCCTTCATGTAGGTCACGCTGAAGGCACGGCGAGCC
>JAYZCA010000107.1:0-8167 GCA_036339235.1 Candidatus Latescibacterota bacterium
AGGCGACACAGGTGATCGACAACCTCAATGACTTCATCGTGACGACGCCGGACCTGCCCCGGTCGTCGATCACGTGGGAATTGGCGGATGACGGCAACAACGGCATCGCCGGCGTTTCACGACGTACGGACACGAGTCATCCCGACGGAGTCCGCTGGGTGCTGACGGTGTTTGGCGAGGTGAGCGGCATCGACACGCTGGTCCTTGTGGCGACCGATTCTCTCGGTCGTTCGGAGACGGCGCTGACAACGGTCCGCTACATCGGGGAGAGTGAATTGCTCGAATTGCGCGCGATTCCCGACATCGTCTTCATCGCCGGGCAGTTCTTCGAGGGGTTGGTCCTCAACGACTTCATCCTCGATCGGGAGGCCCATCCCGATTCATCCATGAGCTGGACTTTCCTGGACATCGGTACGACGGACAGCGGTATCATCATCGACGTCAACGACGACAGCTCGGTGCGCGTCCTGTCCTTCGACATCGCCGAGACCGAGGTCATCTTCATCGCCCGCGATGATTCACTGGGCGTCACCGGGCGCGACACCGTGCGTGTCGTCGCCCAGGACCCGGCCCTGGCGGAAAGGGATCTGCAGGACCTGCCGCCCCTGGTGATCCAAGCTGGTGGCGTCGACAGCTCGGTCGTGCTCAACGACTTCCTGCCCCCGGACATCATACCAACACAGACAAACTGGTCCGTGTCGGGTGCGTCGATCACCAATCCCGTCATCGACCCTCTGGAGCCCCATCGCCTGCGGGTCGGCTCCATCGGCACCGCTGTGGGCACCGATACACTAGAATTCCGCGTCAGTCTGGGTGGAGGGATCACCGCTTCGGGGCAGATGCTGGTGACCGTCATCGAGCCGGTGGACGAATCGACACTGACGTTGCAGATCGTGCCGAACCCGGTGAGTGTGAACTTCGTCGACTTCTTCGTTATTGCCCGCACGGAGCTGACGAGCAGTCCCACCGTCGTCGTCACCTTCGAGGGGGACACGACGGTGGCAGTGCGCCAGATCGAAAACGCCCTCAGCGCTCGCGGTGTACTGATCTGGGCCGGCAGCTTCCATGTACGAGCCGGCGGTACGGGCACGCTGCTGTTCCGCGCCCAGGCGGTCACGGCACTCGGCACCCTGGTCAGTACGCAGGCATCTATCGTGCTGGCCACCGCCAGCAGCGGCAAGCCTCTGGCATTGAGCTACGGCGCCGTGGAGGTGCTCATTCCGGCCGACGCGGTGCCCGACGGACAGCTCGTCTTGCTGCAGTCCAGCACGGAAGCCACCGCGGCCAAATCCGCAGCAGCCGACGAGCTGGTCCTGCAACGGGAGCTGCGACTGTGGCCGGCAGGCCTGCGGCTCGGAGGCGCAGCGCACATCGTCATGCCCGAGCTCGACATAGTAGGCGCGGGTCTCTACCGCCCAGTCGATGCGGGATGGGAGTGGGTGAGCACCATCGACCGACTCGGTCGCTACGGTGTCCTCGTCGACCGGGTTGCACCCTACCTCGAGGTTCAGGTCGACACGGCCGCCGACCTTCGCCTGCTGGCTGTCGACGGCGGCAGTGGCATCGATCCAGAGAGTGTTTTTGCGATGGTCGACGGCGAACGTTTCGATCTGACATCTGCTGATGACGGCTGGTCGGCCCGGATCACAGTCGATGATCCCAACCGAGCCGGGCGACAGCCCGTCCTCTTCGTCGCCCGCGACCGCGCGGGGAATGAGACCCGAAAGACCGTCGTGCTTGCCGTGGCGGCTGTGCCGCGGGAGATGGTGCTGGGCGCCAACTTTCCCAACCCCTTCAACCCCGAGACGACGATCCCCCTGCAGGTGCCCAGTAGCTCCGGCACCGGGTTAAGACTCCGGGTCTACAATGCCACGGGGCAAGTGGTACGTGAGTTGCTAGGTCATTCTGGTGAAACCATGGAACCCGGCTGGCATGAGGTCCGCTGGGACGGCAGGGATGATGACGGCCGTCAGGTGAGCAGCGGCGTCTACTTCTACCGTCTCGACGGTGCAGGTCAGTTGCTGACGCGCTCCATGACGATGCTCAAATGAGAATCTGGCTCAAGCATGGCGAGGCTGAGAAAATAATGACATTGGACGGAAAAAACCGCTCGCGCGCGCGTGTCTTTCTTGGCCTGGGCGCCATCATCATGACCTGCGGTCTCACTGCCTGTGGTGGCGGTACCGGCTTCGGTCCGGGGGCGATCCAGAAGCGCGAGGACAAGCTGCGCGACGAACTGCCCCTCGTCTGGAGTTTGTACAACGCCGCCGACTTCCAGGGGGCCATCGACTCGTTCACAAACACGCTGCAGGAGGCTGATGCCCTCGAAGGGATCGAAATTGGGGTGAGGAACCAGGTGAAGGCCGAGGCGCAGGACGGCATCGGTTGGTCCTTCATTCAACTGCAGGACCTGTCCGCCGCGGCGCAGGCCTTCAGTATCGCCACGCAATTGGACCGGACAAACGCCGACGCCTGGGTGGGCCGGGCAGGCGTCGCGCTGGCTCTCGGCCAGTACGCCGACGTGCTGTCCTACACGAACATTGCGCTGGAGACCGACGCTTACTACAACTCGGCGACTCGCATCGACGCGGCCGGCCGCATCTTAGGGCACGACAGCGTGGACGAACGCCACGTTCGCCTCATGCTGGCAGAAGCGTACTTCCACCTGGGCCGCTACAGTGCGGTTGATCGCGCCGACCCGAACAATGCCGCCGCCCAGGTGCAACTCGTGGACCGCGATTATCGCTTCCAGGATCCCGGGCAACTCCTCGAACGGATCTCGGAGCTTTCCCTCGAACTGCAGGACACGGTGTCCGCCGGATAGTGGATCCGATGAAAACATCCACGTACACGACATGCTGCCTCTTGTTCGGCGCGACGCTCCTGGTGACGGCCGTCGAAGGGCAGGACCTGGAGTTGCTGCGGCAACCGACGAACTCGGCCATCACCATTCCCGCAGGGCAGGGACTTGATCTGATCGCCAGCGCCGAACCCCTGGGTAAGGGTCGTTTCCGTATGCGGTCGCTGAACCGATCCCACAGCGTCGTGTTGCCCGACCTGGGGGAGGGCAGCGTCTACACCGGCTACTACACGATCGCCTACGGCATGTCGCCGAGCCTCGATGTGAGCCTCGCGGTCCCTTTCCTCCTCGACTCGTCAGGGGGGTTCAACAAATACGGCTCAGGAGATCCCGTCCTCGGCATCAAATGGTCCAGTCCGGGCACGATCCCGTCGAGTCTCTACACCGGCCTCGAACTGCTCATCGGCCTACCCTTCGGATACAAGGGTGAACACGCCCTCGACCAGATCGGCGGCATCCGCAACTTCAGCAGTAAAGCCATGGATGTGGGGTTGCAAGGTCTGATGGACCTCCACTTCCGCAAGGTCTCCGTCTACCTGAACGGTGGCCTGTTCCAATCCGGCAATCCGGCGGTGGTCACGCAGATGATCTACGGGCTGGGTCTGGAAACATGGCGCGGGAGCCGCTGGCTCAGCGCCAACATCGAGTACGAGGCTCGCGTCGCCTTTGGCACGCAGGCACGGGCGGCGAACATAATGAAGTTCGGCGTGCGGCTGCACACTTTCCGGGGTCTGGAAATCGAACTGGCCCGCGAGATCGGCTTTTTCGATCATCCGACGAGGGCTCTGACCACCGTCGGTGTGCGCACCCACGGATATCTCTCGGGCCGTCGCCGCTTTGAACCTCGGTTTACGATTTACAAACCCGTGCCGCCACCGGAGCGCATATACGAGCCGAATCAGGTTCGGCGCATCGCCGTCGTCGACTTCGCCGGCTTTGAGGAGTACCATGCGGGACGTCGGCTCGTCGACAAGATTCGCACGCGGCTCGAGCCGCATGACAGCCTCGAGGTCGTCGATCTGAGCCGCTATACGGGCATTCTCAAGAAGGGGGCCCTGACGCCGATGGAGTCGATCGAACTGGCGCACAGAATCGGCGCCGATGTCGTTGTCACCGGGACCGTGTCCCAGTATGAGATCGACCGCTTCGCCGGGCTGCGCGTACCCTACATCTTCGAATTGCCCGAGACCCAGGTTGAAGTCGGGTTGCGCTACAGGGTGATGTGGTTCTCGAGCGCCGCCCGTACGGACATGGAGGCCATCAGCGAGCAGATCGTCGGCAAGAGCCGCATACGCAAACGTGTGCGACTGCTGCCGGCCGACAATCGGGACATCACCGTAAGCCGTTCGGCGGCGGAACTGGCCCGAGTCCACGACTCGGCTCTCGACGATGTCGTCAGCAATCTGCTGGCGTCGATGTCGCAGACGTTCTCCTGGTTTCCACCGGATTTCGCATATGCCGGGTTCTGAGGCTTACGTGAGCAAGCGAGTTCGTTCATGGGCTGGTGTCCTGATGTGGATAGTGCTGGGCGCCGCCGGGTGTGCATTCTCGGTGGCCCCAACTTCGTCTGAGGACAACGAGCTCACCGTTGAATTGAATGCATATCCGGCGCGAATCTCCGTCGAGGATAGCACGGCGACAGGCGAGGTCTGGGCCACTGTTCGCATGGGGGACAGTCCGGTCAAGGACAACACCATCGTCAAGTTCGCCACCTCCGTTGGCACGATCACATCCGAGAGCCAGACCATCGACGGCCTGGCCGTCGCCATCCTCACCAGCCCCGGGGACAACCATCCACGACAGGCTGAGATCGTCGCCCAGGCGATCACGGTTCGGGACACGATCGCCGTCGATTTTATCATCGATGTGCCGGCTTATTTCTAGTGCGCCCAGACGCCCATCAAGGACGAGTTTACAGCGATCTGCACGGGATGCCTTTCTTGACACAAACTCAGATATTCCAGTATATTGGTGCCACCTACCCCTCCTCCGTTTCACGGGTTTTGCGACTGTCCCATCGCTAACGGACCCGGAGCAGTTCAACACTCCCTACAACCGAATCAGCGTCTCTCGTTGTGGCTGGCGGCCTGACAGGAGAGACATGGCCACAGGCTGTGGACGATCTGGGGAAACCCAGTTGAGTCTGCCTCTTTCCGGGCCGGCGGACGTCGACGGGGTTTTTCTGATATCCGACAGGGCGATCTCTGCCTCCCACGGATCTCACGGTGTAGGGGAGGGATCCTCCTCGGCTGTGTGTTGTAGACACTGTGGGCAGAGAGTCGAATTACCCGGGTGGGTTCGGGGGCTCGACGTTGGCCTCCACTACTGCGACGCGCGTTGTCGTCAGGCGTGGGTCGAGTCCGAACCGGATTTTTCGGTGCGCCTCGACGAGAGAGGCAGGCGTCGACGGGGAGCGAACTGGGAGCTGCAGGCGAAACGCGCGCGCGCGCGCGACCAATTTCGCTGCCAGTCATGCGGCGTCACCGAAGAGCAACTGGGTAGCCGCCTGCACGTGCACCATCGTATCCCGTTTCGACGGTTTCGCTCCAACGTCGAGGCCAACAAACTGGAGCACCTGATCTCGGTGTGCCCCTCCTGTCACCAGAAGGAGGAAGCTGAGATTCGTCGCCAGCTGCCGTTGTTTGCGGCGCCTTCGGGCGCCGGCTGAAGGGATCCGACTGGTAGCCGACAGGGTCCTGAAACCGAAAGGGCATTTCGAGCTTCGTGGACCTGACCGTCGTCATACCCGCCTTTGACGAGGCCGAATCGATCGGGCCGGTGCTCGAGCGTCTCTGCGACCATCTCCAGTCCATCGAGGAGTTGCGAGGATCGTTCGAGGTTCTCGTCGTCGATGACGGGTCCACCGACGGCACAGGGGACATCGCCCGGCGCGCAAGTTCGCTGGTGACGCTCCTGCGGCATCCGTACAACTTGGGCAACGGCGCTGCAGTGAAGACGGGGATCCGCAATGCCCGCGGCCGCGTCTGCGTGTTCATGGATGCCGACGGGCAGCACGATCCCGAGGTCATCATTCGCATCTTTCGCGGCTGCGACGAGTTCGATATGGTCGTCGGTGCGCGTGATCGTCGTTCCCAGGCAGGAATCCATCGGCACCTGGCCAACGGCTTTTACAACCATCTGGCCACCTACGTCACCGGTCGAAGGATCGAGGATCTCACATCGGGATTCCGGGCCGTCCGCCGCGACGTGGCGCGCCGTTTCGTAGCGCTGTTGCCAAATGGTTTCTCCTACCCGACGACGATCACCCTGTGCGTGATGCGGGCCGGGTTCAGCGTCAAGTACGAACCCATCACGGCGGCCAAGAGGAAGGGCAAGAGCAAGATTCGTCTGTTTTCGGACGGCACGAGATTTCTCCTCGTCATCGCCAAGATCTGCATGCTGTTTTCGCCGCTGAAGATCTTCCTGCCAGTCAGCCTGTATCTGTTCCTCATGGGCCTCGGCTACTATTTGTTCACCTTCCTCACCGAGCATCGTTTTACCAACATGTCGATGCTGCTGTTCACGACTTCCGTCATGGTTTTCATGATGGGGCTGCTCGCCGAACAGATCGCGCAGATGCGCTTCGAGCGCACGGAAGACGAGTGAGTGCGGTTCTGTTTCTTCGGCACCTACACCGTGGGCGCGGGGTATCCGGTAAACCGCGTCCTGCGGACCGGTCTGTCACGGGCTGGCCACACTGTGGACGAGTGCCGTGCCGAGGCTTGGGGACCCTTCGTCCATCGCGTCCTGTCGCCTCGACATCCCCTCCGCATGCTGGTCCTCGGATTACGGCTGATGCGAGCGTGGGTGGTACTCTGGTGGCGGTTTCGGCGGCTGCCCAACGCCGATTGGATCGTCGTCGGCTATCCCGGCTTCCTCGACGTGCACCTGGCGCGCTGGCTGGCGCGTGGCAGACCGGTGGCGCTGGTGTCCTTCATTTCACTTTACGACACCATCGTCGCCGACCGGGGTCGTGTGGACCCGGGCAGCTGGATGGCACGGCTGCTGCGACATGTCGACCGCTCCGCCTTCCTGGCGGCCGACGCGGTCCTTGTAGACACCGATGAACAGAGCCGCTACTACGCCGATCTCTTCGGCCTCGAGTCCTGGCGCTTTGTGCGCTCCTTCGTGGGAGAGGATGATGCCGACTATCCGTTTCACCCACCAGAAACTCGCGGGGACTGTCCGCTACGCGTGTTGTTTTTCGGGACGTATGTGCCACTGCATGGCATCGAGACGATCATCGACGCGGCCCATGAACTGCGCGACGACGAAGACGTCCAGCTATGCCTCATCGGCAACGGACAGATGTTTCCCCAGCTGCGCGAACGTGCACGTTGTCTCAATGTGCAGGCCGAGTTCATCACGGAGTGGGTGGCTCCCAGCGAACTGGTGCACCACATCGAAGCGGCCCATGTCTGCCTCGGTGTGTTCGGCACCACAGCCAAGGCGTCGCGCGTGATTCCCTACAAGGTGTTCGACGCAGCGGCCGTGGGGTGTGCGATCATCACGCGCGACTCGCCGGCGATTCGAGAATTGTTTACCGACGGAGTGTCTGCCCTGCTGTGTCCCGCGGGGGACGCCCCGGCCCTGGCCGTCGCCGTGCGCCGACTGCGCGACGACGATGAACTGCGACTATCTCTGGCCACGGCGGCGCACGATGTCTACCGCCGCCGCGCCTGCCCCGAGGCGGTGGGCGCCAGATTGGCGGGGGAACTGAAGCAACGCACTCATGCTGGGACGGTACGCCCATGAGTCCGGACACGATCCAGCCCACCCCGTGGGGACAGAGTGAGATCCGCGGCCCCGTACACATGTTCCGGGAGCGCCTTCTGTTGCGGCAGTTCTGTGCCCTGATGGGCGATAGCGGCCATGTGCTCGATGCCGGCTGCGGTAGTGGCAGCCTGGCCATGGACCTGCAGAAGGAAGGTTTCCGTGTCGACGCCATCGAACGCTCCCGTGAGTTCGTCGCCACGGTACGGCACAAGTCCGCGAGGTATGGCTCGGAGAGCCACGTGCGGGTGCAGCAGGCGTCGGTGACGAGCTTGCCTTTCGACGACGAGACTTTCGACGGTGCCGTGTGCGGCGAAGTGCTCGAGCATGTGCTGCCGGAGGATGGCGGTGACCGCGGCGCCGTCGCGGAGTTGCACAGGATTCTCAAGGCCCGATCGCCCCTCGTCGTCAGCGTGCCGCTGAACCCGAAGTTGTGGGACGAGTCCGACGTGTGGGCTGGTCATGTGAAACGCTACCGCCGCGACGAACTTGTGGCCCTTCTTGAAGACGCTGGATTCTCGATCCACGACGTGC
>JAYZCA010000108.1:0-13663 GCA_036339235.1 Candidatus Latescibacterota bacterium
ACAGGCAAAGCCGGGTATTCGGTGAAGAGAACACTGCTCGTCAGCGGAGTACTCGAGGCGCTGCTCGATTCCAGACACCGGGGCCACACTGTGCTGGAGACTCCCCATCTGAGCGTCAGCTATCGATCCTACACGGCGCCACCTCACAGACCTTCGGGCCCACGGCCCCGAGGAGCGGCGACCGATCCCTTCCGGCAAGAGGCTGAGAAGTCCCCCAAGAACAAAAAGTGACGCCCTCATCTCATCTTCATCCCGGGCGGGATTCCAACTCGACGAGGGCGCCACAGGCGGGTACCACTCAGAGCTGTCTATGGGATAGCAACGAGCATGCCATAAAACAGTATCAAGTAGTATCAAAACAGTAAGTAGTAAATAAACAACTATTTAGGATGATTGTGACACCGTGATTTACATCATGGATAGGACACGATGAAGGGACAAAAGTGCCGAGTTTCGGAATGTGCGGCTCGTGCGTGGCCAGGCCCACGCAAATTGACATAACTCCTTTGCCCTGCTATATTGCCGGCAGGGTCGAGGAATCTACTTTGCTCAGAGAATATTTCTCCGGGGGCCGGATTCCGTCCGGCAGTCAAGCGCGATGATCTGGACGATCTTGGCGGTGGCGGCGGTGGTAGCAACCAAATTGGTCACCACCCTGCGTCTCAAAGATCTGAGGGCAAAGCTAGAGTCCATCCAGCCCGACATCGACGAGTTGCGCCACAAGGTCGCCGAGTCCGAGGAAGAATTCGAGATTCTGCGGATGAAGGAAGAGGCGTCTGAAAGCCGCGTTACACACCTGAAGGGCGTGGTACAGCACCTCGAGAACCAGGTGAAGGCCGCGCCGGCCTCCGCCGGCGTCATGGACGAGCGCGGAGCGATCACGCAGGAAGCCGAGAGCATCGAACGCTGACCTTGCCCTACCCTCTCCTCTGATCGCCTCCGGTCCTGTCCGCCGTCGCGGGCAGGCCTTTTCTGTATGACCACGGAACCCAGACTCTCCGACTACCGAATTCACTACCGGCTCGACGCCGACCTCATCGAGGATCCGGCGGATCTGCATCCGGCGCGCTCCGCGTCCGAGCGTCGGCGCCTGGAAACGATCCGTCGCGCCCTGCGGTTAGGGCGTGGCGAGTTTCTCCTCGACCTTGGATGCGGCTCCGGTTGGTTGGCGCAGTTGTGCCACGAGGCAGGAGTACGCGTCGTGGCCACCGACCTCGCAACCGCCGGTGTCGCTGGCGCACGAGCTCGGTTTCCCGGAGCGGCGCGGTTTGCCGTGACCGACGCCTACCATACAGCCCTCGCGGACGAGAGCTTCGACGCTGTCGTGCTTTCGGAGGTTGTCGAGCACCTCGAAGACCCGGGTGCGGGTCTGCGCGAGGCGGCCCGAATCACGAAACGTGGCGGCCGGATACTGGTTACGGTCCCATACCGTGAGACGATCGTCGATCACCTGTGCGTGCACTGCAATCGGCTGACGCCGGCCAATGCCCATCTGCACAGCTTTGACGACGACGATCTGCGTCAGTTGTTCACCGGTGCCGGCCTGCGGCCGCTGAACGTTCATCACATGACGAACAAGCTGTTGGAACTGGCGGGTTTTCCCAACCTCAGCCGGCGCTGGCCATACTGGTCTTGGCGGGCTGTCGACGGGCTGCTCAACAGCCTCACGGGCAAGTCGGCTTTTCTACTCATGGTGGCCGGGAAGGACTAGTGTCCGGTCGCAGAGATCCCTTGCGTTTTCGGCCGCCGATGCATCCCGGTTCGCGGCGTGATGCGCCTGAAGGCGCCCACATCCCTGTGTTCGCTCCGCGCGGTGTATCCTTCAGCACACCTTGGTCGCGCGCCTTGCGACCCGGGCGCCGGAGACCTGCGGTCTCATACGCCCGAATTCCACAAGTTATCTCTGCGTCAGGACAGTAGGTGGGCCTGTCGAGGCAGGTCGCCATCGTCGCCGCTGGCCGCGTCGCCACGGCGTCGAGCATTTTTGTCGTCAACGCGCTGCTAGCTCGCGCCTGGTCGTTACCTGATTTCGGCCGTTTCAGCGCCGTCTGGATTCTAGGCAACACACTGGCACCGGTGTTCCTGCTAGGTGTGCCTACGGCCCTGCTTTACGCCTTTCCCCGGCGCACACCTGGCGACGATCGCCGGCTTCTTGTCTGGCAGTCGACGGCCGTACTGTGCGCCTCGGCCAGCCTGCTGGTCGGGCTGCTGTGGTGGGCCGGTGGTCCGCTGTCCCACTGGCTGTCGTCGTCGACCGTCACCGATCTCGTCGTCCCCTTTCTGCCCTATGTCTTCAGCGTCGTCGCGGCGGGTCATGTCGAGGCGGCCCTCGTCGCCAGCCGTCGTCCCACGTGGCAGGCGGGACTGTCGCTGGCTGCTGCCGTCGGCCTGGCTGCCGCCGCCGGATTGACGTATGGCAGGGAGTGGGAGGTCAGGGACACGCTGTGGGCGCTGTCCGCGGTGGGCGTCGGCCGCTGCGTACTCGGCTGGGTGCTGCTCGACCTCGGCATCGGCAGGGTTTGCGTGCCGTCCATGAAAGGGGTCGCCTCCCTGGTCGGCTATGCCAGTCGCATCGGCCTCAACGATGCGGTAGGCAGCCTGTCCCGAGCCGTGGACCGCGTGGTCGTTCTCGGTTTTCTTGGAACCGCCGATCTGGCGCTGTATCACGTGGGAGCCATCGAGGTACCCGTGAGCCTGGTACTGGCGGCGGTGGTGACCGTACTCGTACCGGAAGTGAGTCGCCTGTCGGCGGCGGGGCGCCAGGACGAGGTGGCCGGCCTGTTCCACGGAGCTGTGGGGCGGTTGGCCCTGTTCATCCTGCCCCTGTTCTGCTTCCTCTTTGTACATGCAGGCGCCGTGATCGAGGTGTACCTGCCCGACGCGTTTTCTCGAACCGACGAGGTGTTCCGCATCTTTCTGCTCGCACTGCCTCTGCGCTGCGCCGTTTACAATCCCATTCTCGTGGGTACGGGTCGTGCCAGCTGGGCACTGTACGGTTCCCTGGGCGACCTGTGTGTGAACGTGGCGTTGAGCGTGTTCCTCGTGCAGGCCCTGCTTCCGGTCCAGCCGCAGTGGGCTCTGCTGGGGCCAGCGGTGGCGACGGTGCTGGCCACCTGGGGACAGGTTGCAGTCCTCGTCATACTTCTGAGCCGTTCCCTCCGGCAGCCTCTGGGCGTGGTTCTGCCCTGGGGACGGCTGGGGCGCGTGAGCCTCGTGTCGGCACTGGCAGCCGTGGTCAGCGGCTGGCTCGTCGCCGACTGGCAGGTTTCCCCCGCGTTGCGCCTGCTCGTGGCGGCCGCGGTATTCGCACCCATCGCCGCGGGGCTGCTCCGGCGTTGGCATCGTCCCGATTGGGACGAACTGATCGGACTCGGTCGTGCCGTAACCCGTCGCGAGGCAACATCGTGACCGAAGGTGGACGCGCGGGAGTGCGGCTGGACTCCTGGAAGGTGCCGGTTGGGCTGGCATTGTGGGTGTTCATTCTCTACGCCAACACCCTGGGCAACAACTTCCACTACGACGATACACATTCACTCATCGACAACACGAGCGTGCGTTCGCTGGGGAATGTGGGTCGGTTCTTCCTGGACCCCGGCAGCTTCTCGGCCATGCCAGACGCCCGCATGTACCGGCCGTTGCTGCTGGTGACCTACGCCGTCAACTACGCCATCGACGGGTATGATGCGTTCGGGTATCACTTGTTCAACGTGCTGCTGCACGCTGCCAACGCCTGCCTCGTGTGGCACGTTGCCCGCCGGGTTCTGGGCGGACACGGAACCGCTCTCACCGCCGCCCTGCTGTTCGCCACCCACCCCGTAGTTTCGGAGTCGGTCAACTACGTCAGCAGTCGGTCCACGTCGCTTGCGGCCCTGTTCGTGCTGGGGGCCGTCATCGCCCTCGTCGACGGTTCCCGGCGCCCATCCTGGCGTCATCATGCGGCGCTCACGGTACTGGCAGCGGCGGCCCTGCTGAGCAAGTCGGTGGGTGTCGTCCTGCTGCCGGCGGCGGCGTTGTGGCTGTGGCTGCTGGGACCGGGCACAAGGGCGTCATGGACTTTGCTTGTGGGCCCCGCCGTCGCTGCTGGCGCCTATGTCATGGGCACGCGGGTCATCGTCGGCAAGGCGTTGTTCGAGCCGGTTCGGACGCTGGGAATTCAAGTGGCCACGCAACTCAAGGCGATCCCGTTTTACGCCTACACGAACCTGATGCCCGCACACCTGAGTGTTGAACCGCAGTTCTTCGAGGCGCCCGGCGTACTCGGCCTCGTGCCCCTCCTGGCCCTGGCCCTGACGATCTGTATGGCCGCGGCAGTGGTCGTGTTACGCCGAATGTGTCCGGCGGCGGCCTTCGGCGCCGGCTGGTTCGCCGTGACGCTGGCGCCTTCGTCGGTGGTTCCCCTGAACGTTCTGGTCAACGAACACCGGCTCTACCTGCCCCTCGTCGGTGGCGTCCTGCTGGCTGGCGCCCTGCTGGGATCGGCCGGTGCCCGACTGCGCGCTTTCACGCCGGCACTGCTGGCGGTGTGGGCGGTACTGGTGTGGCAGCGCAACGGCGATTGGGTTTCGGAGGAAACGATCTGGCTGGATGCAGCCCGCAAGGGGCCCGCGATGCCACGGGTCCACGTCAATCTCGGCAAGGGCTACCTCGAGTCCGAGCGGTATGAGGAGGCCATCGTCGCCAGCCGCCGCGGACTCGCTCTGGACCCAGACATATCCCTGGCCCACTACAACATCGGTACAGCCTATCTCAGTCTGGAGCGGTACGAGGAGGCCGTCGCCAGTTTCGAGGCGGCCCTGGAACTGCAACCGGGGATGATGGAAGCCCTGAACAATCTGGGCAATTCCTACCAGCACCAGGGGCGCTACGAGCTGGCCATCGATACCTTCCGCGAAGCTCTGGCGGCGTACGAGTGGTCGCAGCTGCACCACAACCTGGGCGCCGCCTTCCTCGCGGCGGGTTCCATCGATTCAGCCCTGGCGCACTTTCAGAGCGCCTTCGACCTGACACCTGCCGACCGCGAAACGACGGAGGGGCTGGCGCGGGCGCTGATCAAGGCCGAACGATTGCAGAGCGCTCAACGGTTGCTCGTCGGCGCCCTGCGAGAGGCGCCCGACGATGAGGAACTGCTGCGTCTGCTCGCCTCCGCGCAGATGGGCATGGACTGCGACCACGAGGCGCTGGCGACATTCCGGCGCTCCGGGTTGACCGCAGCCGAAGCGCACCTGCGCATCGCTGGTGCGGCGCGCGAGCGTCATATCTGGCGGCGGGCGCGCGAGCACTACGAGGCGGGTCTGGAGACGGCGCCAGAGGACGCCCGCCTCCTCGATGGTCTCGGAACAGTCCTGGTCGCCGAGGGCGAGTGGAGGTCGGCCCTGGTGTTGTTCCGCCGCGCCGCCGAACAGGACCCGGCGCTGGCGACTTCTTTCCGCAACATCGGACTCGTCAACCTCCACCATCACCGGTTGTCAGAAGCCCTGGCCGCCCTCGAGCGGGCGCGCGACCTGGACACAGACGACGGTAAGACGTGGGAGCTGCTGGGCCGCGCCTACGCGCTGGGCGAGCGAAGGTCGGAGGCGATCGCGGCCTACGACCGGGCCATCGAGTTACAGCCCGCGCGGGCCGAACTCTTCCACAACCTGGCCGTCCTCCACGAGGCCAACGGTCAAATGAAAGAGGCCGAGCGTCTCTACCGTAAGGCCATCCGCCGTGATCCGGAGCAGGAGAAGGCACTCTACAACCTGGGGTATCTGCTGCTGGAACAGGAACGCTGGGCCGAAGCCGTGACGGTCATCGAGGATCTGCTCAAAAAGGCCCCCAGCCAGGTCCTGGCCTACGTCAATCTCGCCAACGCCCACCTCAATCTCGGAGACGCACAAGGCGCCATTGAAGCGTACGAGCGATTCCTCATCCTCTACAACGACGATGACGACACACGCCGCAAGGTGCAGCGGCAACTGCTGCTGCTGCGCGAGACTCTGGATTGACGATGTTCGGACCCCCCGGTATTTTTTGCTAGAAACCTGCAGGAGTCAACTTGATGGATCTGCCCAATTCCGTAGCCTGCGCCATAACACCCCTGCTCGAGACGTTGCCTCCGGAAGAGGCGATGTTCAGGCTCGTCGTCACCGATCCGGCGCCGAGCTCCCTGGTGGGCGTGGTCGAGACTATTCTGCGCGACAATGCGGTGCGCGACCGACCCGTCCTGCACGCGACACTGTGGCTCTACATCGACGAACTCGACCGGAGTCACAAGGTATCGCAGGGCGTCGAGGATGCAACCGGTTCCTTCTGGCACGGTATCATGCACCGGCGTGAAGGCGACTTCTCCAACAGTCATTTCTGGTTTGACAAGGTGGGCGAACATCCGGCCATCCTTCAAGTGGGTGGCTACGATCCTCACAAGATGATCGACGAGGTGGAGACGCTGCACACGGACAAGCCCCAGCATCTCATCGACCTGCAGCGACGCGAATGGCAGACCCTGTTCGCCTGGTCAGCCACGTGAGCGACGCCATCGGAATCGGCATGATCGGGTTGGGAACGGTTGGCACAGGTGTCGTGCGACTGTTGCAGGACGCGCCGTCGGCCATGCGCCGGCGCCGACATGCCGAGTTCGACATCCGCCGTGTCGCTGTGCGTGATCCCGGCAAGACGCGCGACGTCGACCTGGCGCAGGGTGTCGTCGTCGACGATGTCCGGCAGGTAATCGACGACCCTGAGGTACAGGTCGTCGTCGAGTTGACCGGTGCACCCCCGGCGTACAAGTGGATCCGTGACGCTTTGCTCGCAGGCAAGAGCGTGGTCACGGCGAACAAAGCCGTCATCGCCCTGCACGGCGCCGAATTGTTCGACATCGCCCTCGCAGGCGGCGTCGACTTGATGTTCGAAGCCAGCGTCGCGGGGGGCATCCCGATCATCCGTTCCCTGCGCAACGGCCTGGTGGCCAACCGCGTCGAGTCGTTGCACGGAATCCTGAACGGCACGACCAACTACATCCTAACGCGAATGACGCGAGGGGAGGGCGACTATGCCGAGATCCTCGCCGACGCCCAGGCCGAAGGTTTCGCCGAACCCGATCCCACGGCGGACGTGAGCGGCGCCGACGCGGCATCGAAGCTGGCCATTCTCAGTCGGATCGCCTTCCATACTACCGGTACGGCAGACGACATTTTCTGTGAGGGTATCGAGCGTATCGAAGCGAGCGACATCGACTATGCGCGAGAGCTGGGTTACACGATCAAACTGCTCGCCATCGCTCGTCTGACACCAGGGGGGGTCGAGGCACGAGTGCATCCGGTCATGCTGTCGCGCGACTCTCAACTGGCGAATATCCATGCCGAACAGAATGCCATCGAAGTCGTCGGCAGCGCTGTAGGCACGCAGGTTTTCACCGGCGCGGGCGCCGGCAAGATGCCTACGGCGAGCGCCGTCGTTTCAGACCTGGTAGAACTGGCGGAGCGGACGCGTTCCGGAGCGTCTACCTCCATCGGCGACATGATCGTGGGCGACGAGGCCACAAGCTTCGCACCGATGGAAGACGCTGAGATCCGTTATTTCCTGCGCATGCAGGTCGCCGATGAGCCGGGTGTTCTCGAGCAGGTTGCCCGCATCCTGGCGGTACAGGAAATCAGCATCGCCTCGGTTTTACAAAAGGAGCGTGATCTTCAGGGTGGCACCGTACCTCTTGTCATCGTCACGCACGAGGCGAGAGAACGGTCGATGCAGCGAGCGGTGGCGGCCATCGACAAACTTGCTCTCGTCGACGGTGGCGTGCGGCTGATCCGTATGGAAGCCACATGAAATATCTGATCCTGGTGCCCGATGGCTCTGCCGATTACGCGCTTCCTGAGCTCGATGGTCGTACGCCGATGCAGGCGGCGCGCACGCCACACATGGACCGGCTCGCCGCCGAGGGTTGTGGTGGCCTTGTGCAGATGATCCCGGCGAGCCGGCCTGCAGGAAGCGACGTGGGCAATCTCGAGATCTTCGGCTACGACAGCACCGTCCACTACACCGGACGGGCGCCGCTGGAGGCTTCGAGTATGGACATTCCCATGGGCCCCGACGACATCGCCTGGCGCTGCAATACGGTCACACGGGATGGGGACACCCTCGTCGACTACAGCGCCGGCCACATCAGCACGGCAGAGGCGCAGGCGGTGATCGAGGCGGTGGGGGAGGCGCTGGGAACGGAGAAAATCCACTTTTATCCAGGAGTCGGCTATCGCCATATAATGGTGTATGCCGGCGGCCCGGAAGATCTCGTATCGCACGCACCGCACGATATCATGGGGCAGTCGATGCAGGCTCATCTGCCTTCAGGGCCTGGGGAGACGCAGATCCGGTCGCTGATGGAGGGTGCGGATTCGATCCTCGCTGACCATCCTGTCAACAAGCGCCGCATCGCCGAAGGCAAAGCTCCGGCCAACGCCATCTGGCTGTGGGGATCTGGTCGGCCTCTGACGTTGCCCACGGTGGGGGAGCGTTATGGATTGCAGGCGGGGGTGATCTCCGCCGTCGACCTGGTACGTGGTATTGGCTGCTGCGCTGGATACCATCAGATCGAGGTTCCGGACATCACCGGCTATCTCGATACCAACTACGAAGGCAAGGCCGACTACGCCCTGGAGGCACTCAGATCGGGGACCGATCTCGTCTATGTCCACGTGGAGTCTCCCGACGAGTGTGGGCACAATGGGGACGCGGCAGCGAAGGTGACCGCTCTGGAGGATTTCGACGCCCGTATTGTCGGCCGTGTCCTGCAGGGCCTGGAAACCCTCGGCGACGCATGCCGGTTACTGATGACCCCTGACCATCGTACGCCTGTGCCTTTGCGCACGCACTCGCGGGAGCCGGTGCCATTCGTGCTGTGGGGAGAGGGGTTCGCCGCCGATGACATGAAGGTCTACGACGAGATCGCCGCCGAGGCGGGATCGTTGCAGTTGGACCACGGCCATGAACTGATCAATCACCTCGTCAAGAACTGAAGCAACGGAGTCTTCGAACAAATGAGTGACCGCTACAATGTCGCGATCATGGGCGCCACCGGTGCCGTGGGCCAAATTTTTCTCGAGTTGCTGGCCGAACGTGACTTCCCCATGGACGAACTGCGCCTGCTCGCTTCCAGCCGATCTGCCGGCAAGGAGCTGACCTGTGGCGAGCGCATGGTGAAAGTGCAGGAGCTGACGGGCGACTCTTTCGACGGCATCGACATCGTACTATCGTCGGCTGGCGGGGATATCAGCAGAGAATTTGTGCCCGCCGCAGTTGGGGCCGGGGCCGTCGTCATCGACAACACGTCTGCATTTCGCATGGACCCGGATGTGCCGCTCGTCGTACCCGAGGTCAACCCCGGTGACCTCGACGGCCATAGCGGTATCATCGCCAACCCGAACTGTTCGACCATCATAATGGTTGTGCCCCTGTGGCCGCTGCACGCCAAGCATCGTGTGCGCCGGGTTGTGGTCTCCACATACCAGGCCATCAGCGGCGCCGGCGCCAAGGCCATGGAGGAACTCGAGACGCAGACTCGTGACGTGCTGTCCGGCAAGCCGGCAGCTCCGCGCGAGGTGCCGCATCAGATCGCCTTCAACCTGTTCTCGCACAACTCGACGATCGGTGTCGATGGCTATTGTGAGGAAGAGACGAAGATGATCCGCGAGACACGCAAGATGTTCCACGACGACGGACTCCTCGTGACGCCCACCTGCATCCGCGTACCCATCCTGCGGGCCCACTCCGAGGCGATGAACGTGGAGTTCGAGGAGCCGGTTACGGCCGACGAGGTGAGGGACATTCTCGCGCAGGCGCCGGGGGTGACGATCGTCGATGATCGTCAGGGCAACCACTTCCCGATGCCACTGGAGGCCAGCGGCGTCGACGACGTGCTGGTGGGACGCATCCGCCAGGATCTGTCGCGACCCGATGGCACGGGGGTCGACATGTTTCTCAGTGGCGATCAGTTGCGCAAGGGCGCCGCCCTCAACGCGATGCAGATCGCAGAGACCCTGGTCGAGAGGGGGTGGCTCAAGTCCCGGATGGCCGCAACCGTCTGAAGTCCTTTCAGGCGTTGCCCTGAACGCATACGTGGTCGATGAAGCGCTCGTAGAGTCGGACGCCCTTTTTCAGTTGATCCACCTCCACCCATTCGTCGACGATGTGGGCCTGGGCGATGTCACCGGGACCCAGCACGACGAGATTGTTCATCTTGACGCGGTAGGCGAGTCCATCCGTTCCGTAGGGGACGGTGCGCGCCTTACGCGTACCACTCAGTTTCAGCGCCGTAGCCACGATGGGGGACGTCGGGTCGGTATAGACAGGTTCTCCCGGGCTCGTGATTTCGAGCCTGATACCGAGCTTCTTCGCCGCCGACCTGGTGCGTTCGATGAGGCCGCCGATCTCAATGCCCGGCATGGGGCGGTAGCTTACCGTGCAGGTGCTGGTGACGGGGTAGATATTCGTCGCCGCGTTGTGGTCATTGATGCCGATGCTCCACTCTGAATGAGGCGGAGTGAACTCGTCGTTGCGGTACCGTTTCGAGGACAGCACGAGGTCGTTGATCTTCTTCATTTCCACGAGGAAGGGGATCATGTCGAGATTTGCGTTTTTTCCCTTCAGCGTGCTGGTGTGTGCGGCGCGGCCCTTGGCGGTTGCCCGGATCGACAGAGATCCCTTGTGGGCGTAGACGACACCGAGGCGCGTGGGCTCGCAGATGAGGCCGTATCCGGAACGGGCGTCCCTGAACAGCTTCGACCGATGCACGATCTCCCAGGCACCGCGAGCATGGATCTCCTCGTCGGCGGTGACGACGATGAACAAGGGCTGCTGCAGGTCGCCAGCCTTGAAGCGGGAGGCTGCGCAGAGAGTCGCCGCCAGAGGACCCTTCATGTCGCAGACGCCACGTCCATAGAGTTTTTCCCCGCTGCGACGCACATCGTATGGGTCCTGTTTCCAGCCCTCCTCTTGTTTGGCTGGGACGACGTCGTCGTGGCTCATCATCGTCAGGCCCCCCTTGCCCCTGCCGAGGCGGGCCACGACGCACAATTTGTTGACCGAATTTCTGTCGACGTATCGAAGCTGCTCGACCTGGAAGCCGATGTCCTTCAGGATGCCGATGACGTGTCGGGTGACGGGAACGTTGGTGAGCAGACTCTCGGATCTGTAGCTTACGAGCTCATTCGTCAGTTTGACGACATCGAATTTCATACACACCGTCTGATGTTGGGTGTCACAGGTGGGCTGGGAGGGAGCAAAGTACCCCAGCCCTGCAGGCGGGGCAAGGGAGTTCGCGCCTCTCCATGAATCAACCTCCAGAAGCGTCGGTTAACGTCCTTGAGGAGCGACTGCTGGCCTTCGCTTCGGCCTGCTTCGAGAAGGTGGGAGTGCCGCCTGAACACGCCGTCATCCTCTCCCGCCTTCTCGTCGACTCCGATCTTCGCGGTGTTCGCAGCCACGGCACGCGGCAGGTCAACGGCTACTGCGCCCAGTTCGACGGCGGCATTCTCAACCCCCACCCCAGGGCTCGGATCGTCAGGGAGACGCCCGCGGTGGTTGCCATCGACGGCGACGGCGGCCTCGGTTATGTGCCTATGGTGCGGGCCACCGAGATGGCCATCGCCCGGGCCGGGGAGGTCGGCCTGGGCATGGCGACAGTGCGCGGTATCGGCCACTACGGCTCCGCCGGCCACTATTGCCGCATGTGCATGGAGGCGGGGTGCATCGGCTTCTCGGTGCAGGGCTCGGTGGGCCACGGCAATGCCGCTAGTCACGATCCGAAGCCCCAACTTGCTTTTTTCGGCAACCCGCCGATCTGCTTCGCTCTCCCAGGCAAGGACAGCCCTGGTGTCGTGCTAGACGCGGCGACGTGTATTCTCGCCGACGATCAGAGGGGACCCGAGTACGAGGCGCTCATCGCGAAGATCCCCGCCGCGTTCTTCAAGAGTGTCGGCTACACCGCTGTAGCGGCTCTGATGGGAGGCGGCCTGGCGGGCGTCATGGAGCGTTCGGATCAGGCGCGGCAGGAATGGCCCCGGGCCAGGGGCGGTGGCACGATTCTGGCGATCCGCATCGATGCCGCAGTCGACGAAGACGGCTTTCGGGAGGAGGTGGATCGCATGGTGAGAGACGTGGCTACGACCTTCGAGCCCTTTCCGGGGTTGGATCGGGCTCTGCTGCCAGGCACTATCGAGGCGGAGCGGTTCGACCAGTACCGTCGGGAGGGAATCCCCTTCGGTGAGGTCGAGCAGGAGCAGGTGCGCGAGGTCTGCAAACGGCTCGAAGTGTCTTTGCCGTGGGACGAATGATCCGCTTCGGTATCATCGGCGCCGCCGGTCGCGGCAACAGTTTCGTGCGCAGCCTGCGCGCCAATCCGGCGACAGAGCTCACGGCTCTGTGCGACCTGCGAAGCGAGCCGCTGGTGGCCAACGCTGCCGAACTCGGCGTCGAGCACATCTTTACCGACGCCGGCGAACTGATCAGGTCGGATGTGGTGGATGCAGTCGTCGTCGGCACGCCGATGCAATTCCATGCACCGCAGGCGATCCTCGCTCTCGAGCACGATATCCATGTGCTGAGCGAGGTGACGGCGGCTGTCTCCATCGAGGAGAGCCGCGACCTGGTGCGCGCCGCCCGCCGCAGCGCGGCGACGTACATGATGGCGGAAAACTACACCTACATCAAACAGAACGTCCTGGTGCGTGAACTCGTACGGCGCGGCCTGTTCGGCGAGACCTACTACGGCGAGGGCGCCTACATCCACGAGCTGAAGCAGCTCAACGAGAAGACCCCCTGGCGCCGGCGCTGGCAGACGGGGGTCAACGGCTGCACGTACCCCACGCACAGCCTTGGCCCGGTGTTGCAGTGGTTTGGCGAGAGCCGCATCAGCGTCGACGGCGCACAAGGGGACCGTGTCGTGGAGGTATCCGCCATGGGCACCGGCCATCATTTCCGGGACCCACGTGGCCACGAGTATGAGATGGAGGACTCGGTAACGATGATGTGCCGACTCGCATCCGGCGGTCTGGTGCAGATCCGTGTGGACATGCTCTCCGACCGGCCTCATAACATGGTGCACTACGCCCTGCAGGGTACGGACGGCGCCTACGAGTCGACCGATGGTTTCCAGTCGACGCACAAGGTGTGGCTTCGTGAGCGCAACAAGACGCCCACTTGGGAGTCGCTGGCGGCGCTGGAGGAGGAGTATCTACCTGATTGCTGGAAGAACCCGCCGGAGGAGGCGAAGCAGGCCGGGCATGGCGGTGGCGATTACTGGGAGGTACAGGACTTCGTGCAAGCCATCCACGAGGAAAAAGAGCCCGCCATCGGCATCGACGCCGCCATGGACATGACCCTGCCAGGGCTGGTGAGTCAGCAGTCTCTGTCAGAAGGCTCTTCGTGGGTGGCCGTGCCAGACCCACGCAACTGGACCTGACCCGGGCATATGGCTTCACCCGTGTATGCTGAGTTCGAGCGGAAGGGCTACGTGGTCCTGCCCGAGGTTCTCACCGCCCGGGAGGTGGAGACGTGGAGCGGCGCCATCGACGAGCATCGACAGCGTTTCAGCCGCCTGTGGATGGAGCGAGGTGAAGGGGGGCGGACACAATCGGTCCACGTTCTGCTGTCCCGCCGGGAGCTCGACGACAGCATCCTGCACGCCAGGGTGCTG
>JAYZCA010000109.1:0-4878 GCA_036339235.1 Candidatus Latescibacterota bacterium
CATGGACGCCCTCCTGGCCGAACTTTGGCGTCGTCATCGAAGCTGAGGACGAGACCTGAGTTTTTTCAGTCGCGTACTGATTTTCGGGAAACCACTGCAGAGATGGTGGCAACAATCTGACCGCTGAGCGCTAGCTGGTCCCGTAGTAGCGCTCGTAGTCATTCGCCAATAAATTCAGCCGCGCCTCGTCGTCCTCGATATCCGGGAAGCGTCCCACGGGGCCGTGAAAACGGTTGTCCGTGGCGTCGTCATTCACTTTCGAGACCTCGCCGACCAGGACTCTGTCGCCCACCCCCCAGAATTCGTGATAACAATTCGGACCGATGGTGATGCTCTCCCCGGGCGTGAGGGTCAGTGTGTCCCCGGCGGGCACCTTGCGCGAGACACCATCGAGGCTGAGGGTCACGTCAGTGTCAGCCAGTTCCTCGTCGGCAGTCGAGTTGTAGACCTTGACCGCCAGATCCCCCCCGCCTCGGTTGATGATGTCCTCCATCTTCGCCCAGTGGAAGTGCATGGGGGTCATATCTGTTCTTGCGTCCGCTCAGGCTACTGACTGCATCACGACAATGCCAAGCCAAGCACCTCTGACCTTTAGTATCTTTCATCCGTGGCCAACCGGAACCCCCTCCGCAAGATCCTGCGAAATCTGTCCCTGGCGACGACGGGGATGACGGCGGCAATCCTCGCCCTCGCCTCGGTCGACGTCTTGTCCTTCCTGGGACCTGCGCAGGGACCGGCGCTGATGACGATGTCGTTCTGCTGGGTTGCCTACGGCGCAGTGCGCTCCTTCTCCGGCATGAAGCCACCAGGGCGAGTTATCGTCACCGCCGAGGGGCCTGGCGAAGAGCTGGTGCAAAAGGCGGCATCCTCTACCTTCGCCACGCAGGAGGGCTACGTCGCTGGTGACAAGGCGGAGACCGCCTTCCTCTCCGGCGAGCATGACTACGCCGCTTATCAGTACGGCAGCGCCGCCCGCCGCTACGAGCAGTCCATCGAGGCGCGGACCAGCCTGCCGTCGTATCTCAACTGGGGCGCGGCGCTGATCAACACATCCCAGTTCGCCGATGCCGAGGATGTGTTGCACATCGCCCTGCAAATGGCGGAGCGCCTCGACCGTCGTGAGTTTCGCGCCGCCTGCCTCGCGAACCTGGCTGTCGTGCACAGTCGTCGCGGCCGGCTCGCTGGCGCGCAGCAGGTGTGCGAGCAGGCCATCGACCTGTTCCGTATGGCCGGCGACAGCCGCGGCACGGCAGACGCAACGCTGACGCTGGGCAACATTCTCGCACACGAGGGAGAGGGCGATGCGGCGCGTAAGGCGTACAAGGCGGCGATGAAGCGTCACGAATCTGTGGGCAGCGACATCGGCCGTGCCAATGCACGCGGCAACCTGGGTAATCTGAGCCTGCAGAGGGGCGACCTGGAAGATGCGTTGGTCCACCATCGCGCGGCGCTGGCGATCCACGAGCAAACGGGCAATCCAGTGGGTCGTGCCAACGCGCTGAGCAATCTTGGCAACGTCCGCTTCCGCGAGCAGAAATTCGACGATGCACGGCGCTCCTACACGGCGGCGCTCGACATTTTCCGGCAGATCGAGGTGCCCCTCGGAGAGGCGACGGCGCTGGGCAATCTAGGCAACGTGATGTTCCGCCAGGGCGAACACGACGAGGCGCTCGACATGTACGAGCGGGGCCTGAGTATCCACACCGAGATCGGTAACCCGTACGGACGGGCGGCGGCGCTGACAAACCTGGGCAGTCTGCTGTCGCGCCTGCGCCGCCGTGACGAGGCCCTCGAGGCCCTCACCGAAGCGCGCAAGGTCTACGAGGAGGTGGGCGTGCACTCGCACAATGCCAAGGCTGTGGTGGAATTGATCGAGCGTCTCGAAGGATCGCGCCCCGCGGCAGAGCCGGAAGCGGCGGACGCAGAAGGCGAGTGAGCCTGCCCGGCGAGGAGGCACACGACAGGGGCGAACAGGTGGGCGGGGAGCGCGTCTACCGTTGGAACGACGGCTGGACCGTGAGCGTCTGAAGGGGAGGAGGACACAAGTTATGAAACGGAAATCCCTGTTGTCGGGAGCCATGCTCCTGTGCCTCGCCGGCTGTGTACCCGTCGCCGTAAACCCTTTCATCGCACCGGAGAGGGGGGGCGTCGACGAACGACTCGTAGGCGACTGGGTCAACGATGAGGAACTCAACTGGCGCATCGAGACGCGTCCTGGCGGCTACCTGATTCACCAGAGGATGATCACCGATTCGAGCCACGCGAGGTATGTCGTCCTCTATGAAGCCACCACGGCGACTCTCGACGGCCGGCTGCTGCTCGACATTCATCTGCGCAGAGCCGGGGGAGTCGACGGCCTGATGTGGTACCACGTCGTCCCCGGTCACACGCTTTCACGTATCGACGCGGTGGGGGACACACTACGACTGGCCATGTTCGACAATCGATGGCTTAAGAAGCAGCTGGACAGCGGCGCTCTGGTGACCCCGCATTTTCTCTTGTCGCCAGCGGACGAACATTCCGACCCTCGTCTGGTTCTCACCGGAGACACGGCGACACTGTGGCAACTGGCCAGGGATGTCGTCGACAGCACCAGTGCCCTCGACGTCGAGATCGAGTTCGTCCGCCAATGAGGCCGTTACATTGACCCAGTTCGAGGCCGTGGTCGGCTTGATCATGGGCGGGGTCAGTCTGTTGGTGGCGCTGGGTATCGGTGTCCGCTGGGTTCTGAAGGCCTGGAACCGCGAGGATGATTGACCAACACATCTGCGCTTGACACTGTGCGGAACTGTCCTGTTTCTTCCCGGGTGGGACGGGCCCGTTACGGGCAGTGGGTTTTTCGCGGGATTTCCGTTCACTCTACTGTGAGGTCACCATGATTCGTCGTCGCCAGGACTGACCGCGGAGAGAACCAAAGACAGTGGGCACCTGGCCCACAGAAACTCCGTGCCGCGAGTGTCCTCCCGGGTCGGTCAGGCAGATGCGACCCATGATCGTCCGCAGCAGCGCGAAATCACACAACATGTGATAGCAATTCGCGCACCGGGCACGTGGCGCAGAATCAGAGATTTAGCGTATGTATCCGACCACACGCTACTCGAGTGACATTGGAGTTCGGACATGTTGAACATCGGATTCATCGGCTGCGGCGGCATCGCCCGCCTTCACGCCAGCCGCCTAACGCAGCTACGCAACGCCCGCATCGTCGCCTGTGCCGACGCCTCTGCGCCGGCGGCCCGGTCCTTCGCAGCGGACTACGGCCATGCCGGTGCCGAAGTTTTCACCGACCATCGCAAGATGCTGCGCCTGGACAGCGTCGATGCGGTGTGGGTGTGCACCCCGACGTTTCTGCACGCCGGCCCGGTGATCGATACGGCGAAAGCGGGCAAACACGTGTTCTGTGAGAAGCCGATGGCGATGAAGCTGGCTGACGGGCGTCGCATGGCTGCGGCCTGCAAGAAGGGGGGCGTCCGTTTCACCATCGGCTTCGTGCGTCGCTTCTGTCCGCAATGGGCAAAGATGAAACAGATCGCGCAGGCCGGAACCCTCGGATCGCCGGTGATCTGGCGTTTCGCCGCCGGCGGCCGTCCGGCCAACCCCTGGTTCCGCGATGAGAACAAGGGTGGCGGGCCGCTGCTCGACGGTGCGATCCACAACTATGACTTCGCCCTGCAGATGCTGGGACCGGCCGCCTCTGTGCAGGCCTCGTCAGCGCAATTCGACAGCACCAGCGTCGGCGCCGACACTGCCAGCGCCATCATCAACTTCGTCTCCGGCGATCAGCACACGCTCATCTGGTCGTGGGGCATGGCGCCGGGGGCGCCGTCGGCGCACCTCAACGATCTGATCGGCCCCAAGGGGACACTGCAGTTCGGCATGACCGCTGCCACTGCGCCAAAGGGATTCGACCCGAAAGCCCAGGGCGCTTTCACCTTCAAGGGCAAAGGCGGCAGGGAGCGTGTCTTCACCTACAGACAACGCGACATGTTCCTCGATCAGGCGAAGCACGTGGTAGGATGCTACGAGAAAGGCGAGCAGCCTCTGGCTACTGGGGCAGACGGTCTCGCGGCGCTCGAACTCGGTCTGGCGGTGCTCAAGTCCGGCAAAGCACGGCGTACCATCGCGCTGTAGGTCAGCCATTTGGTATCCGTCTCTGTCAGAGAGTAGACTTGGGGTTGGCTTCGGAAGGGAGCCGCCAGTCCGCGGGAAAGGCCGAGGTCCACATGCGCAACGCCCAGCACGGGTCACAGATGTATCTGATTCTTTTGACGGGGCGGGACTCGAAGGAAAATCTGGTGGAGGGTCTCAAGTCGGGGGCCAATGACTACGTGGCAAAACCTTTCGATCCTGCAGAAATGGGGACGCGTCTCAACGTGGGTATGCGTGTCACAGAGTTGCAGCAACAATTGGTCGAAGCCGAGCACCACTGTGTCGCCCTGCAGACCGCAGGAGCGGCGGCGCACGAACTGTCGCAGCCTTCACAGGTGACGTTGGGCAACCTCGAATTGATGATGGAACAGATAGACGCTGAGGGGCCAGTCGGCGGCTCTCTGCGAGCCGTCACGTCTGCCGGCGGGCGGATCACCGAGATCGTCAAGCAGATGGATTCGATGCAGCAGGTGACGACGAAACGGTACATGGATGGCGTCGACATCATCGATCTGAAAAGCAGCTCGGAGTGACCGGGGCAGGTGTGAACCTCGCCACCCCCATACCCCTGGTCCACTACCCGGACCCGCAACGTCAGGTGCGCGCCATGCGGGACGACGGCTACGTCTACTTCCCGGGCATACTGAGTGCCGAGGAGATTTCCGAGCTACGCGCGCTGATGGATCGGCTCGAGCCGATGGAGGAGTATTTCGACAGCGAGCGCAAGGC
>JAYZCA010000110.1:0-4729 GCA_036339235.1 Candidatus Latescibacterota bacterium
AGCGCCGATGGCACTCGACCACCCCCTGCAGATCGGCGACGTGAGCGCCGGCACCGGCCTGCTGCTGGCGCCGATGGAGGACGTCTCCGAGCCGCCCTTCCGGCTCGTGTGTCGACAGCTGGGGGCGGACATGGTCTATACCGAGTTCGTCAACGCGGAGGGCCTGCTGCGGGAGGATCCCAACGGTCCGCGCCGGTCGTCGCACAAACTCGACTTCGCCGATGAGGAGCGGCCCATCGGCATCCAGATCTACGGGGCATCGGAACTGTCGATGGAGGCGGCGGCGCGCATTGCCACCGAGCGCCAGCCGGACCTCATCGACATCAACTGCGGCTGCTGGGTGAGCAACGTCGCCCTGCGGGGTGCCGGCGCCGGTCTGCTGCGCGACCTGCCGCAGATGCGTCAGGTCGTGCGCCGTGTCAGAGGCGCCACACATCTGCCGGTGACGGTGAAGACACGCCTCGGTTGGGACGCGGCCAGCATCAAGATCGTCGAAGTGGCGCAGATGCTACAGGACGAGGGGGTGCAAGCCCTGGCCGTGCACTGCCGGACGCGCGCCCAGGGTCACAAAGGGGAGGTCGACTACTCCTGGATCAGGAGGATCAAGGCTGCGGTACAGATTCCGGTGATCCTCAACGGTGACATCGTCTCGCCGCAGACGGCGCGCGCCGTTTTCGAGGAGACGGGATGTGATGCGGTGATGATCGGCCGCGCGGCGATCCGTCACCCCTGGCTGTTCCGGGAGATCCACCATCACCTGGAGACCGGCGAATTGCTCCACGAGCCGACTGCCCGGGAGCGCGCCGAACTCTGTCTCCACCATCTGCGACTCAGCGTCGAGCACGCCGGGGAGCGCTACGGCATCATCGGCATGCGCCGCCACTTCGCCGGGTATTTCCGCAGCCAGCGTGGTGCGGCACAACTGCGGGCCCAGTTGTCTGCGTTCAAGGAGCTGGAGCCACTCGAGGCACGACTGCAGCAACTGGCCTCGATGCCCGACGAGGTGGAAGTGGCCGCCACCGTCGTCGACACCGCGACGGCTTGAAGGAGATGTCGTGACAGGGCCCTTGCCGGCTCGGTACGTGCCGGAGCGTCGGTTCCCCCGGTACCGACACCGCCTGGGGCAGACGCCGCATCCGCGCACCGATCCCGAGGGCCACAGCTGGGAATGTCCCGAGCCGGAAAGTCCCCCTCTTACGAGCGACAACTGGCGCCAGCACGACGCGTGGCTTTTCGGGATCGACCTGTTCAACCACGGCTACTGGTGGGAGGCCCACGAATGCTGGGAGGCAGCCTGGTACACGACTAAGGACGAGGCCATCTGCCACCTGCTGCAGGGGCTGATACAGCTGGCGGCGGCGTGGCTCAAATGGGAGGACGGCAATCAGCGTGGTCGCCGAGGGCTGTGGCGACGCAGCCGCAATCACCTGTCGGCCGCCGCTACCGCCCAATCTTCGCTGGCCGGCCTCGATGTGGTTTGCGTCGTCGACGCGATGGACAGGCTTTTCGCGCAAGATGCAGTTCGTCCGGCCTCGGCCATAACGCCGGACCTGCCGAGGCTGTACATGTCGCCCGACTAAGGTTTCAGGAAGAGATCTCCCGCCGCCAGTCCTCCACAAGTCCGTATTGAGACAAGAGGGCCTCGACGAGGGCGCGTACGGCAGGACCGAAATAGCGGCCCTGGCGCCAGGCCAGGCCGATCTGGCGATGCAGGGAAAGTCCGGTGACCCGTACTTCCTTGAGCGTGCCCGCCGTCAACGATTCGGCGACGGCGATGCGGGGCAGGAAGGAGACACCCACTCCGGCCTCCACCAGTTTCCGCATCGCCTCAGGACTGCGCATCTCCATCACCACTCGCGGCGTGATACCCACCTCGGTGAAGTGCTCGTCGACGATCCGGCGCGACACGGAGTCAGGCTGGAAGAGGATGAAGGGCTCGGCGGCGATGTCGGGCGTACGCACCCGTCGACGGCCGGCCAGGGGATGTGAGGGGCCGACGACGAGGGGCATCTCGTCACGCATCACGGCGAGGGTGCGCAGCCGCGGGTGCTCGTAGGGCAGGGAGATGACGGCGAATTCGGCACGGTTCGCCAGCACGTGTTCCACCAGGTCTCGCGATGTCGGGCCGACTTCGATGGCCAGTTCCACGTCGGGATGGTGGGCTACGAAGTCCCGCAGTACCTCCGGCAACAAGTAGATGACGGCGGCGTCGATGGCGCCGAAGCGGAAACTGTCTCCCGGTTGCGGCAGGCCGCCTGTGACACGCTCCAGCGCCTCGTCGAGCAGGTCCTCGATCTGCACCGCGTAGTCGACGAGGGTGCGGCCCTGCAGCGTCAGTTCCACCTGTCGTCCGCGGTGAAAGAGACGTACGCCCAGCTCCTGCTCAAGTTCGGCGATAGCACTCGACACCGTCGGCTGGGTCACGTGCTGCTGCCGGGCGGCAGTCGTAAAGCGGCCGCTGCGAGCGACGGCGAGGAAGTAACGAAGATGCTGAAAGTTCATAGATTTTACCTATGAACAAGATAACAATTATTGATTTGTCCGATAGGCCGCGGGGGGTATTTTCCATCCATCCCAACTATCTCCCACCGTTCGCAGACCAGGCAGGCAACTCGATGAACGGACCCGACAAGATCCAGCCCGCCGCCGGCAAGCTCGGCGTTCTCATGCCAGGAATGGGCGCTGTGGCGACGACCTTCATCGCCGGCGTGGAGGCCATCAAGGCCGATCTCGGCAAGCCCATCGGCTCTCTGACGCAAATGGGCACCATCCGCCTCGGCAAGCGTACCGAAAAACGATCCCCCCGCATAAAAGACTTCGTGCCACTGGCCAGCCTCGATCAGCTCGTGTTCGGCGGCTGGGATGTGTTCGAGGACGACGTGTACGCTGCCGCTTCGCACGCCGGTGTCCTCGATCACAGGACGCTGGACGCGCTGAAGGACACCCTCAGTGCCATCAAGCCGATGAAGGCCGTATTCAATAAGGACTACGTGCGCCGCCTGGAAGGTTCGCATGTAAAACAAGCGGACACGAAGTGGGAGCTGGCCGAGATGGTGCGGCAGGACATCCGCACCTTCAAAGCCGACAACGGCTGTGATCGCCTGGTCTTGATCTGGTGCGGGAGCACCGAGATCTTCTTGCAGGGCGGCGACGTGCACGAGACGGTCGAAGCCTTCGAGCAGGGCTTGAAGGACAACCACCAGGCCATCGCGCCGAGTATGATCTACGCCTATGCGGCGCTGATGGAAGGTGTCCCTTTCCTCAACGGTGCGCCCAACCTCACCGTCGACCTGCCCGCCATCATCAAGCTCGCCGGGGACAAGGGCGTGCCGATCATGGGCAAGGATTTCAAGACGGGGCAGACGCTGATGAAGACGATCCTGGCGCCGGGGCTCAAGGCGCGCCAGCTCGGCCTGCGGGGCTGGTTCTCAACCAACATCCTCGGCAACCGCGACGGCGAGATTCTCGACGATCCCGACTCCTTCAAGACGAAGGAGGAGAGCAAGCTGGGGGTGCTGGAGCACCTTCTGCAGCCCGAGTTGAACCCCGATCTCTACGGAGACATCTACCACAAGGTGCGGATCAACTACTACCCGCCCCGCGGCGACGAGAAGGAAGGCTGGGATAACATCGACATCTTCGGGTGGCTGGGGTACCCGATGCAGATCAAGGTCGACTTTCTCTGCCGCGACTCGATCCTGGCGGCGCCGCTGGTCCTCGACCTGGTGTTGTTCGCCGACCTGGCGATGCGCTGCGGCCTGAAGGGGATTCAGGAGTGGCTGAGCTTCTACTTCAAGAGCCCACAGACGGCGCCGGAACTCTACCCGGAGCACGACCTCTTCATCCAGATGATGAAGCTGAAGAACACCCTGCGCTTCCTGATGGGTGAGGACCTGATCACGCACCTGGGCCAGGAATATTACGACTAAGAGACACGGTAACGGCCCAAGAGGCCGCAAGGACTGACAGCGCCCCGGATTCCATGTGGATCTGGGCGTTTTTTCTAGCGGTTAGTCGCCGTAGCTGCCGTCCTTGCGCTGATGGATCCACACGGTGTTGCCGTCCGGATCGAGAATGCAGGCGAGGTGGCACACGGGACTCTCATAGGTGGGCACCGTAACCGTGATCCCCTTGCCCTCGAGCTCCTCGATCGCCGCCGCCACGTCATCGACAGAAAACGGCACCGCGGCACCACCCGCCTGGGCCTTCAAGTTCGGGTCGAAGGCGGAAGGGTCGTTGATGGCGAAAGTGGCGTTGCCGGCGTTGAACTCGGCCCACTTCATCTCCTCGAAATGACCGTACATCTCCAAGGCCCAGGGTATCGCGATAGAAGGCGATGGCCTTGTCGATGACGTTGGTCTGGTAGTAGATGAAGTCGGTTCCGCGGATGTTCATCTCGTCGCTCCTGGTGCGGGTGATGGAGTAGCCGCCGCCTCGAACGTTGGAGGACGGGCGGAACCGGCGCAACAACAGACGCGCAGAGCCATTGCATTAACGCCGAAAGACAGGTGTCGACCAGACGCTGCACGACCCGTATTTTCTATCGTTCATCCAACGCGTATGATTGACGGAGAAACCCATCGAAATGAGATCCAGACATCCCCTGAAGTACCGCCTTCTTGGCGCCTTGGCCGCGCTCATCGCGCTGCCCCTCATGGCCGGCGCAGAGCCCGTGTCGCTGCACGCCGACGTCACCCTCGAACGCCTGTTCGGTGCCGGTAGCAATCCG
>JAYZCA010000111.1:0-29782 GCA_036339235.1 Candidatus Latescibacterota bacterium
AACGACGCCGACCTGGTGGAGAACTGCGACAACCTGACGGTGGCTCCCTGGGGCGACGTGATCCTGTGCGAGGATGGCCCCGAGGACCAGTTCCTGGTAGGGGTGACACCGGAGGGGGAGCTGTACAAGCTGGGGTACAACGCGTTTAACACGTCGGAGTTTGCTGGCGCCGTGTTCTCGCCGGACGGTGGGAAACTGTACGTGAACATCCAGAATCCCGGGATCACGCTGGCGATCCGCGGGCCGTGGAAAGGGGCGATGTAGGGGATCTGATGCTGACCACATGGATCATCGCCGGAGTGGTCCTGCTCCTCGTCGAGCTGGTCGTGCCCGGCATGGTGCTGGGGTTTCTCGGGGCCAGCGCCCTGCTGGTGGCCGGACTCGTCTGGATGGGTTGGACGGACACGTGGGTGGCGTCCCTGACTGCGTGGTTCGTCATCTCCTTGGTTCTGCTCGTCACATTACGCGGTCTCTTCCAGAAGCTGGTGGGCGGCGAAGTCGACAGGCAAACCCTGGACGACGAGAGCGACGCCTACGGCGAGATCGTCGAGGTTGTGGAGACCATCACACCCGAGAAACAAGGCAGGATCCGCTACCGGGGCTCGACCTGGCTGGCGGCGTGCCCCGATCAGACCATCGACGCGGGCGGCAAAGCGATGCTCGCCTATCGTGACAACCTCGTGTGGGTCGTAGAGCGCGCCGAAGCCACCGAGATCGAAGCGCCCGAACAAGGAGAAGACTGAATCCCATGCTGACCCCCTTCACAATCTTCGTTCTGATCGCACTGTTCCTGTTATTGAAGACATTCGAGGTCGTACGGATGCGCCAGGCTGTTGTCATCGAACGCCTGGGCAAGTTCCGGGTCGTTCTGGAGCCCGGATTTTACTTCCTCATTCCCTTCTTCGACCGCATCGCCTACCGCCACGAGATGCGTGAGCAGGTCATCGATATTCCGAGCCAGAGCTGTATCACACGTGACAATATCCAGGTCGAGGTCGACGGCCTCGTATACCTGCATGTGTTCGATGCCAGAAGCGCCAGCTATGGTATTGAGGACTATACCCGGGCGGCCATAAACCTGGCGCAGACGACGATGCGCGCCGAGATCGGCAAGCTCAGTCTCGGAGAGTGTTTCTACGAGCGCGACTCTCTGAATGAGACCATCGTCAAGGAGATCGACAAGGCGTCCAATCCCTGGGGGATCAAGGTCATGCGCTACGAACTGAGAAATATCACGCCCTCCGCCAATGTGATTCACACCCTGGAGAGGCAGATGGAGGCGGAGCGGGAGAAGCGGGCCGAGATCACCCGGGCGGCAGCAGAAAAGGAAGCCACGATCAACCTCTCGGAGGGGGAACGGCAGGAAGAGATCAACCTGTCCGAAGGCGAGAAGCAGCGCCGGATCAATATCGCCAACGGTCGAGCCGAGGCGATCTCGATCATCGCAGACGCGACGGCGGAAGGCACACGGCTGGTGGCAGCTGCCCTGCAGAAGGAAGGGGGGCAGGCCGCACTGAAGATGCAGCTGGCGGAGGAGTACATCGAGACCCTCAGCGAGATCATCACCGAGGCCGACGTCTCGGTCGTACCGCTGGAGCTGGCCAAGATCAAGGGATTCTTCGACGGACTTTCGGAAGTCGCCGATGGCGTGCCGACACGCAGAGGAGAGGTGTGAGATGGCAGCCGCTGAGTCGATCTTCAACCTCGTCGTCTGGGGCATCCTGTTTCTGGTTCTCGTCGTCCGGTTCTTCCGGTCGATCCGGCTGGTGCCGACCAAATCCGCATACATCGTGGAACGGCTCGGAAAATACTCGCGCACGCTGCAACCGGGGTTCCATGCCCTGATCCCGTTCGTCGACAGAGTCGCATTCATCAGGGATCTCAAGGAAGAAACGGTGGATGTTCCGCCCCAGGAGTGCTTCACCCGCGACGAGGTGCAGGTGGAGGTGGACGGTGTCATCTACATGTCGGTCACCGATCCGCTGAAGGCGAGTTACGGCGTGACGGATTACTCCTTCGCGGCCATGCAACTGGCGCAGACCACGACGCGCTCGGTCATCGGCACTCTGGAGCTGGACCGCACTTTCGAGGAACGCGATCTCATTTCCTCCAAGGTGGTGGAAGTGTTGGAGAAGTCCGGTGAGATATGGGGAATCAGGGTGCACCGTTACGAGATCAAGAACCTGGCTCCGCCGCCCACGGTGAAGGAGGCCATGGAGAAGCAGGTCACAGCCGAGCGCAACCGCCGGGCCATCGTGGCGAAGTCAGAAGGCGAAAAACAGAGCCGCATGAACACGTCGGAGGGCAGACGGTTCGAGCTGATCAATCGGTCTGAGGGTGAGATGCAGCGTACGGTGAACGAAGCCCAGGGCAGGGCGGAGGAGATCCGATCCATCGCCCGCGCTACGGCCGAGTCGATCGAGAAGATCGCCGCTGCGATCAGTCTACCAGGAGGGGATTCCTCGGTGCGCCTGCAGCTGTCCGAACGATATCTGAAGCGGCTGCGGGCCCTGGGAAAAAAGGGGACCCACGTACTGCTGCCCGCAGATTTGACCGATCCAGCGAAGCTGCTGAAATCGATCGAGCTGTCCGCAATGGAGAAGGAGTGATGAGCGTTATCAAGCAGCTGGCCCATCTGTGCATTCACACGACGGATCTGGAGAAGACGAAGTGGTTCTACTGCGATGTCCTGGGCGCCGAGATGGCCTTCGACTTCGACAAGAAGGGCAGCCTGTTCGGCTACTACCTCAAGTTTGGCAGAAACACCTTTCTCGAGGTTTTCGGAGGGGACGCCGGTGCGGCCAACGGGAACATCAAGCACGTGTGTCTGGAGGTCGGAGACATCGATCGTCTTGCCGAAGTCCTGAAAGCAAATGACATCGAGGTCACCGACAAGCAGCTTGGCGGCGACAACGCCTGGCAGGTCTGGGCGGAAGATCCGAATGGTGTAAGGATCGAGTTCCACCAGTACACGGATGACAGCATGCAGCTTGTGGGCGGTACCTGTCCCGTCACGTGGTAGGAAGGCAGAAGGCTCGGAGTACCACAAACTGCCGAGTGGCCAGGCGATGCCGATGCTCGGCCTGGGCACCTTCGATCTGCGCTTCGCGGCTGGCCTCGGGCTGGTGGATGACATGGCGATGTTCTTTACGGCAGACAGGACCCTTGAGACGGACGCCCGTCGTGGGAATGCGCGGCGCCCGTACTTCGAGCGGCGTATCACCGGGGCCAAAGCGGAATCGTCACCCGAACCAATGACGGCCGCCGAGATCCTGGTAGAGGCACTGGCCTTCGCGGTGATCAACCGGCAGCAGGAGGCGGCACGGTTTCTTCTGGATCGAGGCGCCGATATCAATGGCATGCCGGCGCGGCTGCACGGAGGCGGACAAACGCCATTACACTTAGCCTGCACCAGCATGGCCAGGGCGACCCGTACGATGGTTGCCTTTCTGTTGGAGCAGGGCGCGGATGCGGCAAGGCTCGACGAAGCCGGTGTGCGAGCGACACCGCCGCAGTGGGCGGTACACAACGGCCTGCCGGAGTGTGTGTCCGCGTTCCTTGCGCGCACCGCCATCGACGCCCAGGATCATCTGCGGCACGCGGTGACTCAGGCGCAGGAAGCCAACCCGAGGCGGAGAGATCGGCGTCTGGAAGTGGTGCGGCTCTTGATCGAGGCTGGGGCGGATCCGTCGCAGCCAGCGCAGTCAAGTGCTGATGGATGGACGGCAGCAGAAGCGGCGCAGTTCGCGAAGGATAGCGAACTGACCGCGATCCTTATTATGAGGCAGGTCAAAGGCACATGACAAAACTGCGAATCGCTACCGCTCAGTTTCCGGTGTGTGCGGACATCGGCCGGAATCTGAAATACATGAGGGAGCTGACCCGGCAGACAAGAGATCTGCGTGGAGACGTCATACACTTCTCCGAGACCTGTCTGGGCGGATACGCCGGGGCCGAGTTCAAGGACTGGGACACATACGACTGGAAGCTGTTGGCAAGCGCCGAGCAAGGCCTTCTGCAATTGTCGAAGGAGCTGCGAATCGGCATCATCTACGGCACCAATGGGCGAGTCTCAGCCGGCGACGTCCGCAACCGGCTGGTCTACGTGTCGCGGGGCAAGCGCGTCGCTCACTATGACAAACGATTCTGTACCGGCGGCGATCTGAAGTTTTACAACTCAGGCCGACGATTCGTGACCTTCGACATCAAGGGTTTCAAGTGCGGCCTGCTCATCTGCTACGACGTGAGGTTTCCGGAGCTCTATCGGGAATACAAGAAGCGCAACTGTCAGGTCATGTTTCAGTCCTTTTACAACGCTCGAGCCAGGAAGGCGAATATCCATACCACCATCATGAGGGCTTCACTGCAGACCCGCGCAGCGACAAACTACCTCTACATCAGCGCCAACAACTCCTCCGGCTACTATCAATCGTGGCCGAGCGTCTTCATCCTGCCAGATGGCACGATCACGCAGTCGTGTCGGCAGCATCGAACAGGGCTCATCGTCAACGAGATTACCTCCAGGGATCGATACTATGATGCCTCGGGTGCGTATCGGCAGCGGGCGATGGCTGGAACTCTGCACAGCGAGTAGGAGAATGAGACTGCAGATTCACCCAACCGTATTCTGGACCTCGGCCGGACTCATCGCCTTCTTCGTTGCCTTCAGTCTCTTCAGCCTGACGCAGCTGAAGGCAGTCTTCGATGCGATGCAGAGCACGATAACCACCAGCACCGGCTGGTTCTTCATCGCCGCCGTCAACGTCTACCTGGGTATCGTTGTCTACCTGCTGTTGAGCCGCTTCGGCGACATCCGCCTGGGCGGCCCCGAGGCCCGGCCGGAGTTTTCCACGTGGGGCTGGTTTTCCATGCTCTTCAGCGCCGGCATGGGCATCGGCCTCGTGTTCTGGAGCGTCGCCGAGCCGATCCACCATTTCTCAGCACCACCCTGGGGTGAGGCCGGCACGGCGGAGGCGGCGGAGCTGGCTATGGGTATCACCTTCTTTCACTGGGGGCTGCACGCCTGGGCGCTCTATGCCCTGATGGCCCTGGGGTTGGCCTACTTCGCCTACAACCGCGGCCTGCCGCTCACCATCCGCTCGGTTTTCCAACCACTTCTCGGCGAGGGCATCCACGGTGGCCTCGGCAACCTGATCGACATCCTGGCCGTCGTGGCCACCGTCTTTGGCCTGGCCACCTCGCTTGGCCTGGGCGCCCAACAGGTGAATGCCGGGTTGGACTATCTGCTTTCCATCGGTCAAGGAAGCGCGCAGCAGATCCTGCTGATCGCCGGTATCACACTGATGGCGACGGTCTCGGTCGTACTCGGTCTGGACAAAGGCATCCGTCGTCTCAGCCAGTTCAACATGGTGGCAGCCATGGTGCTGCTACTCTTCGTCTTCGTCGCCGGTCCGTCGCTGAGCCTGATGGGCGCGCTGGTGCAGAATGTCGGCGCCTACTTGTCCAACGTGCTCAAGCTAAGTCTGTGGACCGAGGCCTACGGGCGTGGCACCTGGCAACATGGCTGGACGATCTTCTACTGGGCGTGGTGGATCTCTTGGTCGCCATTCGTCGGGATCTTCATCGCCCGCATTTCGCGCGGACGAACGATCCGCGAGTTCCTGTCCTGCATCCTTCTGGTGCCGACGTTGATGACCTTTCTGTGGCTGACGATCTTCGGCAACAGCGCACTGTTTTCCGAGCTCTACGGTGGCGGTGGCATCGTCGATGCCGTCAACGACAATGTCGCTACGGCGCTCTTCGTGCTGCTCGACACCTTCCCATGGGCAGCTCTGACCTCGGCGCTCAGCATCGTCGTCATCACTTCGTTCTTCGTCACGTCGTCGGATTCGGCTTCCCTCGTCGTCGACATCATCACCGCCGGTGGTCACCCCAATCCGCCGACGATCCAGCGCATCTTCTGGGCTATAACCGAGGGTGTCGTGGCGGCGGTGCTGCTGCTTGGAGGCGGTCTGGGTGCATTGCAGACAGGCGTCATCACAACAGGTCTGCCCTTCGCCCTTGTGCTCCTGCTGGTGGGTTTCAGCCTGCTGCGCGGTTTGCGGGAAGACGAAGACGCCCGGCTGTCCTGAGTCAGAGGAATCGCTGCAGCATGCGGGCATGGTCCAGGCTCGGTGATACATCGAATGAACCCTCGTCCTCGAAGGACCAGGACGTGCCGAGTATACAATCGATGAACGTTGCAGCGGCCAGCGTCGATGGTGAATGACCGAGAAGATCGCCGAGAATGTGCAGCCGCGTCCGCATCATGGTGGCGCGCGTATTCGTCGTTGCTCCATCCGGAATTCGGTTGTTGAGGAAGCGCGCCGCCTGGTAGGGGCCAGGACCGATGACACCCTTGGGGTCGATGGCGAGCCAGCCGCGGTGCTTGTCGAGCAGGATGTTCTCGTGATGCAGGTCGCCGTGCAGCATGACCTCGCAGGGTTCGTCCTCCAGCATCTGGCGCAGGAGATCCTCGGCGCAGCACATCAGCTCTTCCGGCATGAGCTCGACAAGCTCCGGTGTGGTGCGGTTGCGGGCAAAAGCCTTCGCCACCTGATCCCCGAGGCGCGGCATGCGGTGTCTGGCCGGCACCATCACGGAGAGCTCGCACATGACAGCGCCGGCAAGCCGCGTCTGCTCTTCGTCATCGCCAAGCTTCCAGAGCATCGTACCGGGGATGATTCGATCCATGAGAATCGCCGCCAGTTCGCGGTCGGCGTCCACGAGATGCACTGCGCCGTTGCCCTCGAAGGCGCGTAGCGCCTCCATTTCCGTGAACAGATCGTCGTGGGGGACGCCGATCTTGAGGGCCACCGGGTCGCCAGCGGCTGCGGTGGTGAACTCGATCCAGTTCATGCTCATGAATGGGGCCGGTGCGCCCTCGGCAAGCCCCCACTTCTCCCGGCAGCGCGTGATGATGTCGGGTAGTGTGGGCAGCCAGGCGCGTCCCCTGTCACCGAACATGCGCTGGACCTTGTCGACGAATTCGGCAGGTGGATCGATCACAGAGGGGGCTATAGGTTTCATGCGGAATAACGAGTGAGAATGTCGGTATGCTGTCAAAGGAACCGGAATGACAAAATCTTGAGATCGTTGTGGACTTTGGCAATCGTCGTCGCGCTTCTCCCAACGAGCAGCCTGGCGAGCGAGATCCCGACGTCAACTACGCATACACACGCGGGGATGGGGGCGACGAGATCGACAACATCTCCCAGCACAAGCTGAACGCGGGAGTCAACATCCGCGCCCACAGAAACGTGAACACGAACCTGCGGGTGAACTGGCGTGGGCGGATCAGGGCGCCGACTTCGAACATCTACTACCAGCCGAAGAGCGAGGCGACGATCGCGGCGTTGGGTTACGATTACGAGACGGAAACAGATCCGGACGGCTTCATGGAGGGACATCTCGTGGTCAACGCCACGATCACAGGCATGGAGCTCGGCGGTCTGTGGGGGCTGCAGCCACAGCTCATCGTCAGGAACCTGCTGGGCGAGGACTACCTGCAGATGGGACGGCAGTCGGGCTCCGGCGCCAGGCCTGCGGGAATGCTGCAGCCGGAGATCCAGAATCCATCGGGATTCATCCCGCCATACCACTCACAGGCGGGGCGACAGCAGCCGAGACGTGTACGATGTGCCGGTCGGACGTCATCCGCCAGACACTGGTCCTGACGCGGGCAAGAGCTCGCTCTCGAGCGGCCTCCGACTGCACTCGAGTCAGCTGCTGCCGAAGTTGCTCAAGCTGCGTCTGCAGCTGTCGGGTGGTGAGGTCCTGATCTCTCAATTGGCCTGCCATGGCGGGGAGTACTGAGGGCTGTAAAAAAGTAAAGGAAACGGTAGCGGTCAGCAGCGCGAGAGTGGACACCTCGACCAGACGCGAGTTGATTTTCCGGGGGAACCGAGAGCCGTGCGCTGTCAAAGCGACGAGTTATGGATGCGAAATGAGTGGTCGCCACTTCCTGCAGATACCGGGCCCGACCAATGTGCCGGATCGCGTCCTGCGCGCCATGGCGCGGCCCGTCATCGATCACAGAGGTCCCGAGTTCGCCCGGCTGACGCGGGGCATTTTCGAGCGCCTGGCTGAGGTCTTCGGTACGGCGGCTCCCGTCGTCGTGTTTCCGTCCTCCGGGACCGGCGCCTGGGAGGCGGCGCTCGTCAACACGCTGTCCCCGGGAGATGGAGTGTTGATGTTCGAGACCGGGCACTTTGCCGTGATGTGGAGCGACGTTGCTCGAAGACTGGGACTGGAGGTCGAGTTGCTGCCCGGGGACTGGCGCAGCGGCGTCGACGCGGCGGTGATCGAGTCGCGGCTGCGCCAGGACGAGGGTCGCCGGATCCGCGCCGTCGCCGTTCTCCACAACGAGACATCAACAGGCGTCGTCAGCGATATCGCCGCCGTGAGGCGCGCAGTGGACCGCGCCGGACATCCCGCCCTGCTGCTGGTGGACGCGATCTCTTCACTGGGAGCCATGGAGTATCGGCACGATGAGTGGGGTGTGGACGTGACGATTGCGGGCTCTCAGAAGGGCCTGATGCTGCCGCCGGGGCTCGGGTTCAACGCGGTCGGCGAGCGGGCCCTCGCGGCCATGGCACAGGCCAGGCTGCCGCGTTCCTACTGGGACTGGCAGCCCATCCTGAGCGCCAATGAGGGCGGCTTCTTTCCCTACACACCGGCGACGAATCTGCTCTTCGGTCTCGATGAAGGTCTGACCATATTGATGGAAGAGGGCCTGCAGTCGGTGTTCGGACGTCACCAGCACTTCGCCGAAGCGACGCGTCGAGCCGTCACGGGGTGGGGTCTCGATCTGGTAGCTCAGACTGCGGCGGAGTATTCCCCGACACTGACGGCCGTGATGATGCCGGACGGAGGCGATGCCGACGCCCTGCGTCAGGTCATCCTGGAGCGCTTCGACATGTCTCTGGGTACCGGTTTGGGGAGGCTGCAGGGCAGGTCTTTCCGCATTGGCCACCTTGGCGATCTCAGTGTGCTGACCCTCGCTGGCACGCTGTGTGGAGTGGAGATGGGGCTGGCGCTCGCCGGTGTGCCCTACGAGAGCGGTGGCGTGATGGCCGCGCTGGAGTACCTGACCAAGACGAGTACGGCTGAAGGCTAGGCTTTGAGTTCTGGGCAGCCGACAACCGGCGGGGAAGAGCGCGTACGGGACCTGCTCTCGAGTGCAGACGTGGAGACACTGCGGCAGCAACTGGAGACGCAGATCGAGGGTGACGTGCGCTTCGATGCGGTGTATCGCGGCATGCACGCCACCGATGCCAGCGTTTATCAGATCATGCCGTTGGGTGTGGTCATGCCGAAGACCCGGCAGGACGTGGTACAGACCGTGCGGCTGTGCGACCGGTTCGGCGCCTCGATCACGGCGCGCGGCGGCGGCACGTCGCAGGCCGGTCAGGCCATCGGTGCCGGTGTTCAACTCGACTTCTCCAAATACATGAACCGCCTGCTCGAGCTCGACCTCGACAAGAGGACGGTTCGAGTCGAACCCGGGATCGTGCTGGACGAACTCAACGACCAGCTCAAACCCCACGGACTGCAGCTGCCGCTCGACCTGTCGACTGCGAACCGGGCGACCATCGGCGGCATGCTGGCCAACAATTCGGCGGGAACGCGGTCGATCATCTACGGCAAGACGATCGACTTCGTCCGGGGGCTGACCGCAGTGCTGTCCGACGGCAGTGTCGTCCACCTTGGACCCCTGTCGGCGGACGAGGTAGAAGCGCGATGTGAGCAGCGGGATCTGGAGGGTTCCTGCTACCGCATCGTCTTCCAGCTGGCCGCCGAACACAGCGACGAAATCCGGCGTCGCTATCCGCAGATCCTGAGGCGTGTGGGGGGCTACAACCTCGACGACTTCGTCTCACCGGAGTCGTTTGAGCTCGCCCGCATGCTGGTGGGATCCGAAGGCACGCTGGCGCTGACCGTGGATGCGACGCTGCGACTGGAACCGCTGCCCGTGGCCAAAGTGCTGTGCACCGTGCAGTTCGAGGACGTGCTGGAAGCCCTGGCGGCGACGCCGGCAATCCTCGAGCACGGTCCCTCCGCCCTGGAGCTCATCGACCGCTTCATCCTCGACGCCACCAGGGGTCGGACCCAGTTCGAACCGCTGCGCGACTTCATCGAAGGCGATCCGGGCGCCGTGCTCATCGTCGAGTTCTTCGGCGATGATCAGCAGGAGCTGGCGGCGCGCCTCGACGCACTGGTCGAGTTCCTGCGAGAGGCCGGGCTGGGGCACCACTTCCACAGGGCACTGGAGCCTTCGGCCCAGGCGCGCATCTGGGAGCTGCGTCGTGCCGGCCTCGGCCTGTCGATGTCACAGCGGGGCGATGCCAAGTCCATCTCCTTTGTCGAGGACACCGCCGTAGCACCCGAACGTCTGCGGGACTACATCGAGAGGTTCCAGCGCATTCTCGAGAAATACGGGGTAAGCGCCGGGATCTACGCCCACGCCTCGGTGGGGCTGATGCACATCCGGCCCGTGATCAACATGAAAACGGTGGAGGGCGTGGCCAGATTCGAAAACATCGCCGGTGAAGTGGCCGACCTCGTGCTGGAATTTGGCGGCGCCCTCTCCGGCGAGCACGGCGACGGGCTGGCGCGGGCGCCGTTCCAGGAGAGGATGTTCGGCTCCATTCTGTACAAGGCCTTCTGCCAGGTGAAATCGACCTTCGACCCCTCCGGCCTGCTGAACCCCGGGAAAATCGTCCACGCCCCACCGCTGACGGCCAACCTGAAATTTTCCCCAGACTATCGCACCTCGGAGCCCCAGACAGCCTTCGACTTCACCGACTTTGGCGGCATGGCGCCCGCTGCCGAGCAGTGTGGAGGCGTCGGCGCCTGCCGCAAACGACTCACCGGTACCATGTGCCCTTCCTATATGGCCACTGGCGACGAGACGGCGACGACCCGGGGACGGGCCAACGCGCTGCGTATGGCCATGGCGGGACAGCTGGGTCCGGCCGGTCTCGCCGACGAAGCCCTGCTGCCAGTGCTCGACCTGTGCCTCGAGTGCAAGGCGTGCAAGAGCGAGTGTCCCACGGGCGTCGACATGGCTCGGCTCAAGAGCGAGTTCCTGCACCAGTACCGGTTGCGACACGGCGCTCCCAGGGGCGCCAGATGGCTGTCGCGTATCGATCAGATTGCCCGCTGGGGAAGCCGGCTGGCGCCTCTGTCCAACTGGGTGGCCAGCAGCACAGGGGTGCGCAGGCTGAACGAATGGGCCCTCGGCGTCGACCGGCGCCGCGCGTTGCCGGCCTTCTCTCGACGCACATTTCTAGACTGGTGGTCGCGTCGCGACGCCGCGGGGCAGGCGACCGGGCCGTCGAACAGGACCTCCGACGTTGTGCTTTTCGCCGACACATTCTCCAACCACTTCGAGCCCGACCAGCTGATCGCCGCGGTGCGCTTCGCCGAGAGGCGACAGCAGACCGTTGAGGTGGCGCCTCGAGTCTGTTGCGGCCGGCCGGCGATCTCGAAAGGATTCCTCGAGCGTGCAGCCGGGCAGGCGGCGCAGACCGTCCGGGCCCTGTTGCCGCTGGCCCGGCGGGGCCTGCCGATCGTGTTCTGCGAGCCCAGCTGCTACTCCGCCGTCGTCGATGACCACCCGCACCTGCTACGGGGCGCCCCGAAGGATGATGCTGCGGAAGTGATCGCCGCGTGTGCGATGTTCGAGGAGTGGAGCAGCGGCGTCCTGGAGCACGGCGACGCGGGCTTTGAGGGTGCGGACTCGACCGCCCGTGGTCGCCGAATTCTATGGCACACGCACTGTCACCAGAAAGCCCTGGGAGGCGCCTCGGCCGCGACGGCGCTGCTGTCGCACCTGCCCGGCTGCGATGTTGAAGTCCTCGACAGCGGCTGCTGCGGGATGGCGGGATCCTTCGGCTACGAGCGCGGCCACTACGACATCTCGCGCAAGATCGCCGAGCGCCGGCTGTTGCCCGCTGTGCGCGAGCTCGACGAGGGAGATGTCGTCGTGGCGACCGGTTTCTCCTGTCGCCAGCAGATCGCTCATTTCACCGGAGTGCAGGCCCAGTCACCGGCCGTCCTGCTGGAGCATGTTTTCGGTTCGTGAACACCGGCAGGTGACCTATGACGGTAGTGCACCGTGGTGGCAAAAGATCGTCAGGGCCTGGTCGAGTACCGTCCTGGCCGGATAGTCGCCGTCGGCGGCGTCGAGAATTTCGTCGACCTGTTCGGGCGTGTTCAGCCCGACGATCAGGCTGGTGACGACAGGGTGGCTGAGGGCGAATTTGGTCGCGAAGGCCGTCAGTGATCCCACGTCTCCAAGTTCCTGCTGCAAAAGCGCCAGTCGCGCATAGGCCGGTCGCCAGCGCTCATCGAGCAGGCGATCCCCTGAGGGCAGCTTGCTGCGATCAGCACGGGGTTCGGTGAGCAGGTCGCCCATAAAGGGCCGGATGCAGAAGAAACCCTGGCCCTGTTCTTCCATGGCGGGAAAGCATTCGGCCATGTCCATCTCAATCAGGTTGTAGTATCGGGAGCGTCGGCGCGGGGAATACGCGCTTATCAGGGAGGCGAGGGTCCCTCTCGCCCTGACCCACCGCGTGTTCTATCCTCCTATTAGAGGAAATGGGGGGACAAGTGTGAGAAAGACGACGAGTTGGGCGGCCATCGTCCTGGCCCTGTGTACGGGCGTCGGCGCCTTCGAGTCGCCGGCGGAGCTGCTGGCGTTGAAGATGAAGACGCAGCTGCTGACGCAGACCGAGGGCACGATGACTTGGGAAGGTGTGTGCTGGCATGCTTCCAGGCGCGCGGGTGACTTTGTTGGCGCCGCCGGGCAGAGCGGAGACCTGGCCTACGACGAGTCCATCATCGTCGACGTACATATCGGTGACGTAGTCAGCGTGGACGCCACCGGTGGTATTGACGGTGTCGAAGGGCTTACCATTCTTGAGTGGATGGCCGAGGTGGAGCCTGGTGACTACCGGATCCGCTGGGCCTTCACGACGGGTGCACACATCGAACATCGCGACTACTCGATCGAGGTGGAATGATGAACTCTCTGGCTTCGCTTGGTGCACTTCTGATGGCTCTGACCATCGCCTGCGGCGACCCCTGTGAGAGCCCGGAGAAGGAGGTATTTCTGGCTCGTGCCGCTGACGAGGAAGGCGCGATCCGCACCGAGTCCGGGCTTGTGTTCCTCCGCTTACGCGAGGGAGAGGGTCCGCGGCCGGTGGGTGACAACAGAGTCCAGGTACATTACGAGGGGCGGTTTACGGATGGGACCGTGTTTGACAGTTCGTACAAACGTGGCCGTCCGTCAACGTTCAACCTCACCGACGTGATCCCGGGTTGGACGGAGGCTCTGCTGATGATGAACGGTGGCGGCAAGGCGAAGCTGACGATTCCTGCCAGCCTCGCCTACGGCAGGAAAGGCAAGAAGAAGTCGATCCCGCCCTGTACGACGCTGGTTTTCGAAGTCGAACTGCTGGGGATCTACGACTAGACTTCAGGAGACGTATGCTGCTGCTCCTACTCAGTCCGATCGCCCGCTTGGTCCTGTGGATTTTCTTCCGCCGGCTCGAGATCCGGGGTCGTGACCAGGTGCCGGGGAATCGCCCTGTTCTGTACGTGGCCAACCATCCCAACGTCATGCTCGACACCCTGATCCTGGGGTTGAGCACGCCGGGCCGCATCCCCCGTTTCTTGGGCAAGAGCACCCTCTTCAAGAACGGCCTGTACGCGTTCTTCATGCGCCGCCTGGGAGTCATCCCCGTGTCCCGCACCCAGGATTCCGGAGCGCGAATCGGCCGCAACCAGGACATGCTGCGCGAATCCTGCCGCGTCCTGCAGCAAGGCGGCTCTGTGGCTCTCTTTCCGGAAGGGGGGAGTCAGGCAGGCCGTCGTGTGCGCCCTCTCAAGCCGGGCGGAGCCCGCATCGCGCTGCGGGCAGAAGAGGACTGCCAGGGGGTGCGCATCTGCATAGTCCCTGTGGGTCTGGCCTACACCGATCCGGGCCTCTTTCGCTCGGATGTGTCGGTACATTTCGGTGCTCCCATCGAGGTGGCCGATTTCCTCGAGGCCTATCGCGCCAACCGGAGCGGCGGAGCCCGCGCCCTGACCCAGGTCCTGCAGGAGCGCCTTACCGCCCTCACTTGGCACCTCGACAACCCCGAGCTGGAGACGATCTTTGCCGATCTGACGGCCATCTATACCGAGCAGCTCGCCGCCGACCTGCCAGAGACTGCCGAACTGAGCAGCCGACTGCGCGTCGGGCAGGAAATCATCCAGGCAGTGCAGCACTTCGCCGACACTGATCCGGCCTTGGTGCAGTCCTTCGCCCAGCGACTGCAGGCGCACCACCGCAAACTCCGTCGCCTGCGCCTCGAGCCGTACGCTCTTGAGCCGGGTGTGCCAGCGCCAGGACCAGGGCACCTTCTGCTGGGACTCCTGCTGGCCCCACCGGCCCTGTACGGTTTCCTCAACAACGCCCTGCCCTACTTCGTGCCACGCCTCTTCGTACGCCCCTTCGCGCAGACCCCGGAGATGGTGGGCACCATCAAGCTGGCGGTGGGGATGGCGGCCTTCCCGCTCTACTACGCAATCCGCACCGCCATAGCCTGGATCCTGTGGGGCTGGGCCGTGGCCCTGCCCTACGCCTGCACACTGCCCCTGAGCGGGCTGTTTACGCTCTACTACAACGAGCAAATCCTGCAGCGGTGGCCTCTCTGGCAGAGTCTCATCGCCCCGCGTCGACGTCGGCGTTATCTGTCGCGACTGACGAGCGAACGGGCAGATCTCATCCGGGACCTGGACGACCTCAAAGTGCAGTACCTGGAACGGCGAGCCCAAGCGTCGTTACAGATTCCGCCGTCAACAGCCTGAGGAGATGGAGTCTCATGTCATCCCGACGTCCCGTCCTGGATGACCGGGCCTATCGCAAGGTCGTCAACGCCTGGGCCATGTACGACTGGGGCAATTCGGCCTTTGCCACCACCATCATGGCCGCGGTCTTTCCCGTCTTCTACCGGGAGCTGGCCTTGGCCGCCGGGGCCAGTGCTAACGATGCCACTGCCTACTGGGCATATACAACCGCCGTCGCCCTGCTGATCGTCGCCCTCCTCGGGCCGGTCCTGGGGGCGGTGGCCGATCACACGGGGGGCAAGAAATACTATCTCGGCTTCTTCGCCGGCCTGGGAATTGTGGGCACAGCTCTCTTCACATTCCTGGGGGACGACACCTATGTCCGGGCCTCGTTCTTCTTCATCATCGGCAATGTCGGCTTTGCAGGGGCCAACATTTTCTACGAGTCCCTCCTGCCACATGTCGCTCGCGAGGAGGATATCGACCGGGTCTCCACCCGGGGGTACGCCATGGGATACGTGGGGGGAGGCATCTTGCTAGTGGTCCACGCTCTGTGGCTCACGCACCCGGAGTGGTTCTTCATGCCCGGCAGCGGCTTTGCCGTACGCGCCGTCTTCCTCAGCGTCGCCGTCTGGTGGGCGGTCTTCTCCATCCCACTCTTCCGCCGCGTGTCAGAGCCCGCCGTCATGCTCGGTCGCGGGGAGGCCGTCTCACCGGTCAGGGCCGGTTTCGGACGCCTCGGCCACACCCTCCGCCAGCTGCTCCAATACCGGCAGCTGCTGCTCTTTCTGGGGGCCTTCTGGCTCTACAACGACGGTATCGGCACGATCATCAAGATGGCCGCCGTCTACGGCAGCGAGATCGGGCTGGATGCAGGCGATATGATCGGCGCCCTCATCATCACGCAATTCATCGGCATTCCGTGCACCTTCGCTTTCGGCCGCCTGGCCGGCAGGATGGGTACCAAGCGGCCCATCTTCCTGGGCCTGGCAGTCTACACCCTGATCTCCATCACCGGGTACTTCATGCAGACGGCCACCCACTTCTACATGCTGGCCATCGCGGTGGGTCTGGTGCAGGGCGGCACGCAGGCTCTGAGCCGCTCCCTGTTTGCCTCCATGGTTCCCAAAAGCCAGGCGAGCGAATTTTTCGGTTTCTTCAGCACCAGTTCGAAATTTGCCGGCATTCTGGGGCCCCTGATCTTCGCTCTGGTCAACCAGTTGACGGGGTCCTCGCGCCTGAGCATCGTCGCCATCGTCCTCTTTTTCGTGGGCGGGGGCCTGTTGCTGCTGCTGGTGGATGAAGAAGAGGGGATGCGCGTGGCCCGCGAGGAGGACGAGGCCTTCGTTGCCGCGGGCGGGTGAGGGAGTGGCAAACATGGATAGAAGACCTTTACGCGAATCCATTCCAGCAGCGTTTATTTCGTGCGGCTGCGTGTCGGCAAGACACAACGCTGGGAGAGGGTCCTGCTGCTGATATAGCCACGACAATCTGTGCCGACGCTGGGCGGGCGTGGGGGGGCCGTCATTGACGTAGGCGTCTGTGCCGTCATTTGTCGGTTTCGGCCCCGGAACGATCTGCGTCCTGTGGGCGGTATTGGGGGCCAGCACGCCGTGGTACCGCACGAAATTGAGTGAGAAGGGGTGGTGGCACCAGAGCCGCCAGCTTCTCGAGCAATTCTTCAGGGGACAGGATGATCTGATACGTGCCGTCCGACCCGACCGATTTCAACGAGAAGGCCACATGCTCCGCATCCAGAATCTGCAGACGCCCAGCCACCAGGGGCGGCCGAATCACACATTCCCCTTGTGGCGGATCTCGTCTATTGAGTAGGTTCCCGCACAGACAAGTGTGGCATCTTCGAGAAAACATGTACGGTGGTGACCGTCTCCGAAACCGGAGAATAGGGTGTGCATAGGCGAAATCGCAAAGTCTTCATTCCCACGGTGCTTAGCCTGCTGGTTATTCCCTGCGCATTGACGGCGCAGGTTTCCCGCCTCGTGATCGGGCAGGGCGGACTGGACTGGCGCGAGTCCGCCCTCGAAACGGTCGGCATCGACACTTCCGTAACCGAAGGCCTGCAGCCCTTTGAGCTCGATCCGGCGGCGAATATCGCCGTGGGGCCAATCACCGAGGGCGGCGCGTACACCACCATCTTTGGCCACAGGTGGGAGAGATCCTTCGGCGCACCGCCCACCGTAGAGGACAAGCAGCCCTGGGTCTACGGATCGCGGGGACAGATCCTGACCATCGACGGCGACGACGATCAACCGACAGACATCGCCGAGGTGACCGGCTACAGCTTCGATCTCGGAATGCTGCTGCCGATCAACCGGGTCGTGTTCTTTCCACCCGAGAAGGGTACGACGACCGGCGCCGGTGTGGGGACCTTCGAAAACGCCTTCTCCGAAGGCTCACAGGGACAACTGTACAAAGACCAGTATCCACGACACTACATCGTCTCTGCTTCCGTGAATGAGGGTGAGTTTTTGCGACTGAGCGCCGCCAAGGACTTTGACACTATCGTCGGCAGCAATTCCAACCATTCCCAACGGATCGCGGACGTGCGGTTCGACACCGATTTCCTCCGCTTCATTCGTCTTCGATTCCCCGTCACGGGATTTATTGCCGAAGTCAAGTTTTTCGGCGAGGGCTTCGTGCCGGAAACACGCTGGGTATCACAGCTGTTTGACATGGGCGAACCGGTAAACTTCGGGCGGCTGCACTATGACTTTGAGGTCTATCGCAGTTCCGGGTTTGGCCTGGAGCCGGAACTGGATCCCAACGCAGATGTACGGGTGGAGATCGAGCTTCGCACCGGTCGAGACGACTCGCCTCAGATCCACCATATCGTCACTGAGATCGGTACCGAGACGGTAGTGACTGAGGCCGTCTACAACCGGGCACCGAGCACCTATCTGGGATCGGGCAGTAAGATCGCCATTCCGGGGCAACAGGGCTCGATCCTGGACGATGTGGAGAACTGGAGTTTCTGGTCGGCGCCACACATCACTTCGGGAGAAAAGATCGAGTCACCCGACGGACGTCAGTTCGTCCAGGTGCAGGTCTTCATCACGAGCACCGAAGTCTTCGCCTACGGCCGTCTGAATACTCTATCCATCGAATTTTCCCCCTTGCTGGCCAATCCCGTCGTTGGCGAGGTGGCGCTGTTGACCGAACCCCAGCCGGACGATGGTGTGGTCGAAGTACCGCTGGGCGAGCCCGTCAACCTGACCTACGACGTGCGTGCCGACTTCACGTCAGACTCTCAGGTGGGCTTCAACGCGATTCGCCTGCTGACTCCCGAGGCGGTCGAGTTCCAGCGATTCGAGATGGGCGAGCCTCTCGCCACCGTGGAGCCGGACAGCTTTGTCGTCAACGACGGTGCCCTCGTCGTCTACTTCCCGTCCAATCCGGTGCTTCCGGCGACGAACGCGCCGCTCCGTCTCACCTTCGGCACGCGGGTGTTCAACTTCACCACCGAATTCGCCGGCGAGGTGTTCCAGATCGCCGGCGAGAATCTGTCGCAGTCGATTGACGGCGGCGACGCCACGCCGCTGGTGTCAACCAACGACCTGCGGGTGATCGCGCCCTTCGACAAACTCAAGGTGCTCTCCGCCCTGGACCTGGAATCACAGGTGATCACACCGAATGGCGATGGCATGCACGACGAACTGCAACTGTCCTACACGCTGCACGGCGTCGCTGCGGCTGGCGTCGAGGCCGGAGTCTATGATCTGGCGGGCCGGCTCGTGCGTAGACTGGTGTCCGAGCCACGGATCGAGGGACGATACATCGAAACATGGAACGGCCAGATTCAGGGTCGTCAGGTGCCACCCGGGACGTATCTGGTTCGCGTGACCGTGGAAACCGATCTGGGCACATTCGAGAAGACGCGGACCATCGCTATCGCCTACTGAAGATGGTGCAGCACACGATCGAGGTGCATTTGATGGGAAGGCAGGCCGGCATCATTCTGAGTCGGGTCCGCAGTGCGGTCGTACAGCTCCGGGTCGTCGCCGTCGCCATGCTCGGCGTCGCGACGGCGCACGGTGATATCCTCCAGTTCGACAGCAGGGCGGACTGGAACACGTGGTCCATTCCTCAGGGCGCTCTGAAAATCAGCGCCGATGGCAGCATCAGCCTGAGCCGGGCCGACAAGAACATCAACGCCGTCGCCAATGCGCGGGACTTCAACCATATCATGAAAGGTTCTCGCGATCCCGTTCCCGGTGGGATCCGCGTTGTCGGATCGGGGTTGGCATCGGCGGACAACGTGATCGACGGTCGCGAGGATACGTGGTGGGAACCCTCTCAGGACGACCTGCTCGACTTCTGGTGGATCGAGGTGGATCTGGGCCGCATGGTCCTGGCGCAGAAGATCAAGCTGACCTTTCCTGACACGCTGGATGTGGAACCCTTCCGAAGTTTCAGCGTGTACGTCAATGACGGCGTGCGCGCCACGGCGGCGAAGGACATCTTTCGGTTCACGCGGGTGGGACGCACGAAGGAGCCGAACCGGGAACGCACCGTCGAATACACACTGGAGACGGTGGAACGGGCAGATGCCACCGGCGAATATCTGACGACCGGCGATACGCTGGACTTTGCCATGGTGCAATACGTGCGCTTCGTCGCCGAAGAGTTTCAGCCGGGTGCGGCACTGGCCGAGATCGAGGTGACGGCGATCGGTGACAATGTCGTCCTGGGCAGCGTCGAGCGTGGCGGCGGCGTACGTGGGGGTACGAATCTGAGCAACCTGCAAGCCCTGCTTGACGGGGACAGGAATTCGGTCTGGACCATATCATCCACCGGTGAGTGGGAAGCGCAAGGACACTGGTTCGAGCTCGATGTCGGTGTGGCCTACTGGGTGGATCGGGCCTTCGTCAACATCCGTCAGCACAGAGGGGGCTTCAGCTTCAAGTTGGTCACCTCGGGGGGCGAGCGGTCTACAGGATTGACGGCCGATCGCATTCGCAGCGGTTTCGATTTTCAGGATCTGACACTGATCGACAACGCTGTCAGCCCCGTTCGCTTCTCCTTCGACATGCGGTTCCCTCCAAGGAAGGTTCGCTACGCCTTCTGGCATTCGAGCGCCAGTGTACCCAGGCAAATCGCCACGATCACCGAGGTCATGCTGTTCGGCGAGGGATATGTGGCGGAGGTGCAGATGGTGTCGGACTTCATCGATTTGGGTGGGGCCAGCAGCATTCGTCGGTTGACGTGGAATGCCGATCTGCCGCCGGGCACGTTTGTCGAGATTCGCTCGCAGACGGGGGACACGTTCTTCATCGAGAGGAAGTTCTTCAGCAAGAATGGGATCGAAATCTCTGAAGCCCAATGGAACAAACTGCCAAAGTCACAGAAGCAGGAGGTGGTCGAGATCCAGCGTCCCGGCTCCGACTGGTCGGGCTGGAGTCAGGTTTACGACTTCCCCGGGGAGATGTTTCTGTCGCCGTCGCCCCGCCGCTACGCACAGCTTCAGGTGAAACTGGGAAATGACAATCCCGATGTGTCGCCTCTGTTGCGTGACATTTCCCTGCACTTTGACGATGCGCTGATCAGCGGCGGCGTGATCAGTCGGATCTTTCCGCGGCAGGTGGGTTTCGACTCGTTGCAGGTGTTCACCTATGTGCTCAAGCCGACGTTCCGGTTCGGCGATCAAGGTTTCGACCGCGTGCTCATCCTGGTGCCCTCTCCCGTAGATGAGGTGACGTTGAGGGTGGGTGGCGCGGTAGTGTCGCCTCGGTCGGTGACGATGGTGGGTGACTCTCTACGGGTCGATCTGCCCGAACGGGTTCAGGGCGACTCGGTGGAAGTGGAGTTTCAGACACGGGTCCAGGCGAATGCGACGTTGTTCGATGCCTGGGTGAGCGTGGCGGGCGAGGCCCTGCAGCAGGGCGTGCGGCCCGAGGAGCAGCATGCCTCCACGGTGTTCGTACCGTCGGTAGCCACCGGTGGATCTCTGATCCGCGGCGTCGATGTGTCGTCGCTGCTGACGCCGAACGGGGACGGGATCAACGACGAGGCATCGATCCGCTTCGTGTTGGCCAAGGTGGAGGCGGGTGTGGCGCAGGTATCGATCTACGACCTGTCGGGGCGACAGGTACGACGGGTCGCAGATGGCGGGTCCGGCTTTGAATGGTATGGGCGTGACGACGGCGGTCAGCTGCTGCCGCCCGGAGCGTATATCTGCAGAATCGCGCTGACTGCCGACGTCGGCGAGCAGGCCGTCCACAGGGTCATCAGTCTGGCATACTAGAACTGGATTGATTGGCGTTCCAGTGGGCGCCAGTTGCCATCGTTCTTCAACGGCCCATCCAACCGCCGTCGACCATCAGCGTCGTGCCGTGCACGTCGCGAGAGGCATCGGATGCAAGGAATACCATTCGGGCAGCCGAGAGCTCAAACCCTTCGACGTCCCCGGTGCGTCAGTTCAAGTGTCCGACCCCATCATTGGCCAGCAAGATTGCCTGTCGGCGGGGTTCACCGATGATTTCAACTGGCTAACCACTCCCCCTGTGCGCCGTCGAAGTTCATGGAAGCATGGGTCTTCCGCTCGTGTGACATGTGCCGGACTCCGTGCTACTCAGATTAGCAGGCGGAGAGGTGGTGGTGGAGATGTGCGTGGCGGACCCGGTGTTTCGGGTGGAATGACAAAGAGTCGAGAGCCATAGACCCTCGCCTCCTGTTGAGCCCGACCTCATAAGTCCACCATAACCGAAGCGGTGCTGTTTGGCCGTGTATCCCCGCAGACCCCCGCAGCCGTTACGCGTAGAAGGCCCGGGCTCTGCCACGCACGTGAGTCAGACAGGGCAACGCCAATTTGGACAAGAACCGAAAGGGCGTTGTCTTTGCCAGATGCATCCCAGCAGCCTGGCATTGTGGCACAACTCTTATACGGACTCGCTCAACCCGTCACGCTTGGCTCCGATTGGTGATCACCTTCAGGCCGAGAGCATCTAAGCGCTCGCGTGTCCGGCGCACGTCATCGAGGTTGCCGTCGGTGGGAGTCCCCTCGATCTCGGTGTAATCGATGCTGGCGAGGCGTTCCATCGTCGCCCAACGGTCTGCAGCTATCTCCTCTCGCAGCAGGATCGAAATGATGCCGAATTTCATTGTGGGTTCCTTTCTCCGAGATTGTCATTGACGGGCTTTACACCGCCACTGCGGATGTATTCGCGGCGGCTTGTGGACCTCTTAAATCAGTACGCCACCGCGACAGAGCGGCCAAGAGGAGCCAGTGTGAGTAGAGTGCGACAAGGAGTGGGTGGAGGCCTTAGGTTCAGCATCGTGACACTCTCGTCTTTTCGAATCGGCCTTGTCGGCGCCCACGCCCGTCGCTGGCTCGTCGTTTTCGCGACGATGCAACCGGCGCCGGCAGCGACGGACGTCGAGGCCCCCTCCTCCCGAGTGCGCGTACTGGAGACGGGGGCGGGCTTCGTACGCCTGGAATTCACTGCGTCCCACGAGCCGGGTGCCAGTCTCTACGGGTATTATGAGTCAGGACTCGTCGGCATTCCGCTGGAGGGCGCGTTCGAGCACGAGGTAGTATCGGCTCACGAGGCGGGAAGTATGCCTCGTGCCAGCGTTAGGGGTGGCGCAGTTGGGATAGATGGCCCCGTGAGTGTCGGCGAGGCTGGTTTCGTGCGCGATCAGCGGGTTGTCCCGTTGGGCTTCGGCCCCAGACGCAATGACGATGGCACGGTGACCCTCTTCGATCGGGTCGTCGTCGATGTGCGCTTTGCACCGTCGTCACGCACGGCGCGCCCTCGGGATCCCTTCTTTGAAGGTTCTTACCGCGCCTCTGTCCTCAACTACGAGCAGGCAAAGCACTGGCGTCGTCGTCGAGACCGCCTTGCGGCGCGACCGGCGCGGGATGTTGTCCTGCCCAGGGACGGCATGGTTCGACTTACGACCCGTGAGACCGGGATGCATCGCGTATTTGGGAAGGACCTGGCAGGGGCGGGAGTGCTGTTGCCGGTCGCCAGCGACCGCCTGCGGATGTTCTACGGAGGTGGGGAGATGTTGGGACGAGCCGAGGCAGTCCATTCGGGGGTCGAGTTGCGCGAACAGGCGATGGTCGTGGACGACGGTGGCGACGGTCTCCTGCACAAAGAGGATTCCCTCCTGTTCTTCGCCGAGTCGACCGAGGCATGGGTGTTCGACAAGACCATTGCCAGGTACAGGTGGCGACGCAACGATTACACCCTGGACAATGTCTACTGGATCGACTTGGACGCCGACCAACCTCCTCTCCGGCTCTCCCCCCATTCCGCCACACTGCAAGATCGACCGGACACCGTCATCAACAGCCATCGCGAGAGGTTGCATCTGGAGGAAGAAAGCTCTGTTTTGATACAGCTGTTCGGCATCCGCTCCGGCTACGACTGGTACTGGGAGAATTTCACAGGAAATGCGCGCAACTACTCCATCTTTGCCGACGGCCCGATCGCAGACGCGCCGGTGATTGTGCGGCTTGCGTTCTGGGGCCGAACCGTCGGCGCCCACACCATGGACATCCGCTGGAACGAGAGAACCAAGGCTCAGTTTCAATTCCTTGGAGCTGACCGGGACAGCCTTGAACTTGTGATCGATGAGGGAGCGGTGCCTGGACTCAACCAGCTCGGACTTGTCCACCGAGACCCGAATTTGACTAGCCTGGACTGGCTTCAGGTAGAGTACGATCGTGTCCTGCGCGCGCGTGATGGGAATGTGAGCTTCGACGCGCGCGTCTCCAGATCCCTCGTGGTGGAGTTCCAGATGACTGGCTTTGACGATGCAGGCAAGGTCCCGCGCATCTTCGCAGTCAACGATTCCGGGACGGCGGAGGTTGTGGGTGCTGCGCGTGTCGACGACAGCGTGCGTTTCCAGGACCGCCTGGCGGCGGGAGAGGAGAGGCGCTACGTCGCGCTCTCCGACGGCGCCTGGCAACGCCCTCACGCCATCAAGATCGACAGTCAATCCCCCTTGCGCTTGGCGGTGAGCGGAGCGGACTATGTCATCATAAGCCATCCTGACTTCCTGTCGGCTGCGGCCCGGCTGGCAGCCTGGCGCGCCACCGATGACCGCTTTGGTCCACCCTTCGAGGTAGCGCTGGTGGACGTAGAGGACATCTACGACGAGTTCTCCGGTGGCCTGCTCGATCCGATGGCAATTCGCAGCTTTGTAAGCTTCGCGGTGGCCAACTGGGATCCGGCGCCGACCTTCATCACTCTGATCGGCGACGGCACCTATGACTACAAGAACCACCGCGGCAACAGCCACACCAACTGGATCCCTCCTTTTCAGGACGGACAGAGCACCTACGACGAGTGGTACGTGCGCATCTCCGGCGCGGACGATCTCCCCGACCTTGCCGTCGGACGGTTGCCCGTGCAATCTGCGACGGAAGCAGAGGCGGTCGTTGACAAACTCATCGCCTACGATCGAAGCCCTGAGCCAGGGCTCTGGCAGGGACGTGTCCTGCTGGTGGCGGATGACCTGGTAAACCCCTCCGAACCCCATGTTAAAGAGACATACTTCATGCTGGAGGCAGAGTTCCTCGCCGGTCAAGTGCTGCCAGCAGATCTCGACCTGGTGAAGCTCTACATCGCTGCTTTTCCTCTGGAAGGCAGGTCTAAGTCAAAAGCGCGCGACGCCTTTGTCGATCTGTTCAATAGCGGTGCTCTCCTGCTCACCTACCTGGGACATGGCAACCCCACAGTGCTGGCGCATGAGCAAATCTTTCTCGTGAGCCGTGATCTCGAGGCGCTCAACAACGGCGCTAGACTGCCGTTCGTGTACACCGCTGCGAGCCAAGTTGGCGTGTTTGACGATCCCGATCTTCAGTCGATGCCGGAAGTTCTCGTCAACCTCGCCCGCGGTGGGGCGATCGGATTTATCTCGGCAACGCGTGTGGGTTTTCACGCCAGCAACATCGTGCTGTCGCGACAGTTCCATCGCCAGATGTTCCGCAGCGGACGCGGATTCGTGCCGGTGGGATTGGCGTTGATGGAAGCCAAGCAGAGGCTTAGTGCCACGGACGAGTTTCGGGAAAATATCCAGCGCTACTCCCTGTTCGGGGACCCCGGCCTGCGCCTGAATCGTCCAGCCTACCGTATCGAACTGCAGGTTCCGGAGGAACTGTCCGCACTGCAAGAGGTCGAGGTCACCGGCCAGATCATCAGGCCCTCCGGAGAGCATGACTCCGAATACACGGGGACGGCCCTGATTCAGGCCTTCGACTCAGCGACCGTAGCAGAATTGGACGGTATTCGCTATCTGCAGCAGGGCGCCGCGATCTTTCGTGGCTGGTCGGAGGTCGTAAATGGCAGGCTGAGTGGGCGGTTCCGAGTCCCCAAGGACGTCAACTACGGGGCACAACGTGCTCGGGTCAGCGTCTTCGCATGGCGGGGAGGAGAGAGGGATGCCGCCCACGGCTCTGTGGATGAACTGGGGCTGCAGGGAACTGCCGAGGTCGAGTCAGATGAAGACGGCCCGACAATCGTCCTCGGTTTTGCCGGCATCCAAGCCTTTCGCTCCGGCGATCAAGTGCCGGCCAGGACCATCCTGCGAGCTAGCTTCTCAGACCCCGGCGGGATCAACATCACCGGGGATGTGGGGCACCAGATTGAGATTCGCATCGACGGCGGGGACCCCATCATCGCTACCGACGGTTACACCGCCGTAGCCGGCAGTTACACGGAAGGGACCCTCGATTTCGCGCTGCCGCGACTGGCGGTGGGCGAACATGAGATCGCATTGAGAGCCTGGGATGCCTTCAACAACTCGGCAAGCGCCAGCACTCGCGTTCGTGTCGCCGAAGAGAAGGGCGCGCTGCGGTCGGTTCTCTTTTTTCCCAATCCCAGCGCCGACGGCCACGGCCATTTCACTTACTTTCTGGCCTCCGCAGCACAACAGGTAACCATTCGCGTTTTCACAGTCTCCGGTCGACGAGTGGACGAGATCGCCGGCAATGTGCAAAAAGGAGATCATCAGATCGCCTGGACGCCTTCTGGCCTGGCGGGGGGCACTTATTTGTTTCAGGTAACCGCCGAACTGGCCAAAGGAAAACAGACCCGCGTCGGGGTGCTTCTCGTCATACCACGGTAAGATTTCCATTAACGCCACGCCTCATCTCTACGCGCCACCGAGCACCCGAGGTTCGGTGGCGCTTTGTATTGGGGCACCGCTGTCCTCTCTCAGACCGCAGGGCTGGCGTCGTTCCATCGCGGTCTTCACATTGCAAGACGGCCGGAGCGCCTAATAGGCGAGATTGATGACGCGATGGGCCATCTCGTCGCCTATGTCGGCGGCCAGCTCGATCCGGCAGATATACGCGCCCGGCGGCAGAAGCCGTCCGTCCTCGTCGCGACCGTCCCAGCGGTAGCCATCGGCACGCGCTGCTACCGCCCGCACCCGTCGGCCAGACAGGTCGTAGATCGCCACCTCGGGCACCGTGCCCTCCACCTTCGCCAATGCGAAAGCGATCGACGCCTCGTCGTTGATCCCGTCGCCGTTTGGCGACACCAGGGGCGATACCTCGATCTGGCGGATCAGCCTCCCGGCACTGGCCACAGACGGCACGAAGACCGTCACCGCGTCGTCGGCCTCCGGTCGCGTGCCCTGCCGCAGGCTCTCCCCCACCACGCTGATCCACGCGTCAAAGGTGGTAGCGTTAGTCTGGATCCGCGTCTGGAATTCCACCTCCACGGAATCGCGCCGCACACGCTGGGGCAGGTCCACTTGCAGCGAATCGCCCGAAATTGCCATCGCCGTCGGTACCACCTCCACCCCGCCGATCTTCACAGCGATCTCTTCCACCGGCGCCGGCATCCGGATCTGCACCCGGTTGAAGCCCTGGTCGCCGGAGCGGAAATCCGGCGTCAGCACGAAGCGGAATGTCTGCAGAGAGTCGAAACCGGCCAGGCGCGGCAGGATGCGGCTTGTGACCCCACCGCTGACCAGCGCGTCGTCGAAGTGGAGGACGATGTTGCGCAACAGGGGTGTGACCATGGGGTTGTCATTTCCCAGCTTGACCTGTAGCTGAACGAATCTGCGGGGCGATGGAGACAGGAAGACAGCGTCGGCTGCGACATAGACCGGGCTCCAGCCCGACCAGTCTGAACCGCGCCGCCGGATTTCGAGGAGAGGCTGCTTCTGCGACTTGGGCAGTTTGTTCCACTGTGCCTCGGAGAGCTCGATGCCGCTTTTATGGTAGTACTTGCTCTCGATCCGGAAGGTATCGCCGGTTTGTGAGCGGATCTCGACGAGGGTGCCTGCAGGCAAGTCGGCGTCCCAGGTCAGCCGGCGGATGCTCTTGGCCCCGCCCAGGTCGATGAAGTCAGACATCATCTCCACCTCCGCGACGTAACCCTCGCCATAGAGAGCGTATTCGAGCATCATGTACCACACCCAGGCATCCTCGACGGTGGGATCTGTGTTGTGGTAGAAGATGTGCCGGACTTTGCGGGGGGGAAACATCAAGTCGTAGATGAATCGCACCGGACTCGGTTTGGCATCGACCAAGGTGAGTTGCTGGTAGTCGAAGTTGCTGCGCACGCGATCGATGGTCAGTCCACCCACCGAGGCACCGGCGGAGGTCGAGACCACGAATTCCCCGACCGAGGGCCGGCCCCAGGGATGGCCGTACTGGATGATCATGCGGTCCAGCCAGTAGACTGCCCCCAGATCCCACTCGAAGTAGAACCCCTCATCTTCCCAGGTGCCCGTTCCGGTGGCGATCCACTTGGTGTTGTGATCACCGTCGCTGAAGGCGGAGCTGTTGTTGACGTTCGACCCGGCGCGGATCCCTCCACCGCGACCGACGGAGCCAAGGGCCAGATTGTCGCCGATGGCAATCACCTCGATGCCCGCCAGCGCCGCCGCCGGATCGTCTTCCTCGGCCCGGAAGCGTACGTACTGCACCCCGGCAAAACCCAGCGTATCCGCAATGTTCAGGTGGTCTCCCGTCGCCTCCCCTGGATCCAATGTCGTCAGGTCGTATTCGACCACACGCCGGTCGTTGGGCTCGGTGGTGCGACCGACGCGGGTGAACTGGAACACGTCCCTGGCCGCCGTCGCGCGCTCGCCGTCGTTGACGTAGACGCTGAAACTGCGGAAGGGCCGTACGCCCAGCGTGTCCGGGAAGATTAGGCGAATCTTGGTAACGTGGACCATTCGCCCCAGATCCACCTCTACCCAACGGTCCTGGCGCGCCGCGTCCGGGTCTGGCTGCCACCAGGTGTCCGTCCGCCCGTCGATGACATGAACCGCCGTCGCCGCCCCTGAGCCCACCACGCGGATTCCGCCCGGGATGGGCTCCTTGCTGCTCTTGATTGTGTGCAGAAAATCCCGCGCGTCGGCCGCGGCGTCGATCAGCTTGTCCACACGGCTCAAGCCGATACTGCCGTCCTCGTGCTGCGCCAGCACCCCTTGGGGGAAAGCCCACGAGTCCCAATCCGCCTTTACCTCGAAACGGAATTCGTCAGCCGACGCCGCGCCGACACCTGCCAGCGCCCATACCGCGACAGTACGGGCCGCAGTCGATAGTTTGAGATTGCCGTTCATCATCTGTTCCTCGCCGTCGGAGCCGCCCCGGCTTCAATAGGCGACGGCAATGACACGCGTTTCCTCGAATGTACCCAGGTCGGTGTCCACCGACACCCGCGCCAGATACAACCCCGGTGCCACCAGACCCCCGTCTCCCGTCCCGTCCCACACATCCCTATGGCGGCCCTCGCTCCGAGTCTGGGTCACCAACCGACGCACGATCCGACCGCTGAGGTCGTAAATCGACACATCCACTGCGGCGGCCTCGACGCCCTGCAGAGTGAACGACACCGTCAGCCCGTCGTGCACTCCATCCCCGTTCGGCGTCAGCAACCTGCCGCCCAGATCGACACCCGCCAACACCTGCAGCCGCCTGAGCGGCGCAAAGACCTGCAGGTCGTTTGTCGACACCGACGATGTCGCGTTCCCACCGTCGATCGACTGCGCCAGATTCTCGCCGTCGATCTGGAACACCTCGCCCTCGAATACCGTATTGAAGTTGAACACCCGTGTCGTGAAGGTCAGCCGCAGCGGCTCGTTCTGACGCCGGGTAACGGCACGCGACGGGAAGTAGACCACCAGGTCTCGCCCGCCCACCGTCAGACTGTCGGGTTCGACGGTGGCGAGAGGCTCGCCCATCTCGAATCGCTGGAACTCGACCGCCTCGGGAGTCAGCAGGCGAATCGCATTGAAGCCCACCTGAGAGTCTGACGTGAAGTCGGCACGCACGTCGTAGGTCAGGTTGACGGGCTCGCCCAGCGGTACTTCGACCACACCATCATCCGGCCGGGGCTCATCCAGCAACGCCACCTCGGCGACGACGAGATTGGCCAGTAAGGGGGAGAACTCGATGGACAGCGAATTCAGGCGGCCGTAGGCGAAGACTTGGGAACTGGTGATGAAAGCCTGCACCTGGATGAACTGACGGCCGTCGGGTGACCGGATCTCTTCTCCCGAAGAGGTGTGTGGCGCCGACCAGAAACTCCAGTTGGTCACATCGTCCAGAATCGAGCCCTGCTGTCCGGGAGTCCGCCCCTGTTCAACCACACGGTCCCAGCCGGGTTGGTCGATGAGAGTATTGGGCGGCGCCAGGTTGAATTCCTCCTCGCCGACCTCCTTTTCCTCCCCGATTTCCATGACGAGATGATAGACCAGCGGCGTGTCGTCTCGTCCGCTACGCACCTCGACCTCGATGCCCACGGGCGCGTCAGGCGCCAGCACCGGCGCGAGACCCGGGCCCGGGGTCCGATAGACCTCAAAGTCGTAAAAGAGACGGCCGAAATTGACCGGCTCGTCCATGTCAAACAGCTGCGAGGTATAACGGGTCTCTGGCAGGAATCCTTCGCCGTAGAATTCGACTTCGGCGATGAAGCCCGCCGCCGGGAAGCGCACCCGGGCAAAGCGCAGGAAC
>JAYZCA010000112.1:0-8205 GCA_036339235.1 Candidatus Latescibacterota bacterium
TGAGGCCCAGGTTCTTCACCGTCTCGAAGCCGAGGACGACGACGGCGTGTTGGACGGTGGCAATCTCACGCGGGAAGCCATAAAACGCGGAGTTGGCCAGCTTCAGGATCTTGGCCGTCAGCGCTTGATCGGTCGAGATCAGCTGCGACACGTTGCGTGCGGAGGTCTTGGGGTTGTCGATCAGGCTGATGAGTTCAGTGATCACCGTGGGCAGCGTCGGCAGGCCGATGATGCTCTGGGTGATGCGCTTCAGCCGCTGTCGCTTTTGATCGTCCAAGCTGGCGTCCGGTGATTTTGGTGTGACGACCTGTAGGCGGGAGGCGCGGTCGTGCTCACGCGGCGCTGCCGGGCGCGCGTGGGACTGCCTAGTGCTCTGTTGGGGGGTAGGCCTTGTTGAAATGAGGGCGGCGAGGAACCCGGGTCGCAAGGCGCGCGATCGAGTCGGGTCAGTGGACCCGTCGAGTGAGCGCAACGCCGCGAGCAGGGATTCATCGGCGGCCGAATACAAGGTTCATCCCTTAACAGAGCACTAAGCCATAAACCGTTTGCGCAGCTTCACGCGGAGGCTGAGCACAGCCTTGGTGTGTAACTGCGACACGCGGGACTCCGACAACTCGAGCACTTGGCCGATTTCCTTCAACGTCAACTCTTCATAGTAGTATAGAGCGACGACGAGGCGCTCCTGCTCGGTGAGTTGTCCGAGGGAGTCGGCCAGCAGGTTACGCAGCTCTTCAGCTTCGAGCTTTGTCAGGGCCGTCGAGGTCTCCTGGGACTTGAGCGTGTCCACGAGAGGAACCGCCTTGTCATCGTCCTCGCCGTGGGTCACATCATCGAGGGACAACAGTGATGTGGAACTGACGTCATCGATCATGGTGTAATACTCGGACAACTCGACGCCGAGCCCGGCTGCCAGTTCCACCTCGGAGGGACTGCGCCCCAGCTCGCTCTCGAGTTTGGAGATCGTCCGTTCGATCTCGCGCGAGCGCGCACGGGTCGACCGCGGCACCCAGTCCATGCCGCGCAACTCATCGAGGATGGAACCCCGGACGCGCAGTGACGCGTAGGTCTCGAATTTGACGTTCTTGTCCGAGTCGAAGTTGTGGTAGGCCTCGATGAGGCCGACGACGCCCGCGTTGATAAGGTCGTCCATCTCCACCGACCGGGGCAGGCCGATAGCGAGCCGCCCGGCGATGTACTTTACCAGCGGGAGGTAGCCCTCCAGCGGGCCCTTCTCGCCTTTTCCGGGTCCGGTCTTGGCACCGCTTCCGGCGGCCGACTGCTTCTCGTACTTCCGGCTGGCGCGCTGGGCCGGGGTGTTCTTAGCGCTCATGTGGCCCAGACCTCCTGGAGTGGCTCGCGGCGATTTCGAGAGAAAAATGCCCCCTCGGCCGGCGACCGCAGGGGTGATAGTCTCGCGGTGAACTGGGTGGCGATGTGTGCGACAGCCGCCGCCAGGGAAGGCGGAGAGACAAGGACGAAGAGAGCCCGACCCTTAGCCGCTACGAGCACATCGCGATTCCGATCAATATAGCCCAAATTGTCAATTTCCGCCGTGTGTACGGCCCTAGCCAGTGCCCCACCCGGCAGGCTCAATAAAGGGACGCGGCGCCAGGCCGACCATCCACTCGATCCAGGGAGCCAGATCGCCAGGGCGAATGCCGCCGGGAACCGCAGCCGAAACCGTCAGATAGGAGATGGGCAGACCGGCATCGATGGCGGCGCTGACGACGACGCCAGGGCGTATGGACTGGTCCATCTTGGTCACCATCAGGCGAATCTCCGGGGGAGACGCGCGTCCCACCGAGAAGGATCCTGTTGTCTCTTTCCAGGACTTGGCCGTTTCAAGGATGTGGTCGAGCCCGGTGAGACCGTCAACAACGATATGGATTTCGTCGACTCGCGCTGCCACCAGCATCCGTTTCTGGCCCTCGATCTCCTCGCGTTCATGGGGGCCGCAACCGCCGGCGTCGACGAGGATGAGTCTTGCTGCCTCGTGTGTGACGACAGCCGTCTTCATATCCTGTTCGTCGTAGGCCGTCTCCAGGGGCACCCGGATCAGATCAGCAAAGGCGCGGGACTGCGCCAGGGCACCGACACGCCGGGAGTCGGCGTTGACGAGGACGATACCGCCAGCTTCCGGGGCGGCACCACGCTGCTGACGACGGCGGACAAACCCCGCCGCGATCCGCGCCGCCGCCGTCGTCTTGCCCGAACCGGACGGACCGACGAGGGCTACGACCTTGCGCTGGCGGCCGATGCGGATCTCGCTGGCCCCTGGAAGCAGCTGCGTCATACAACGCGCTGCGGCACGGGCGATGGCGTCGCGGTCGTCGAGTTCGTCGTTGTTCAGTTCCCGCATGACCGCTTGTTGACAGCGATGGATGTGGGCCTCGCTCAGACCCGTCCGGCGCAGCCGCTCTCCAAGACGCGACAGCTCCGGCGGCAGTTCAAAGCCACCCGTCTGGCTCGCCATGCGGTGCACCGCCTCTTCGAGCTGGCGCAGCTGGCCGATGACGACGGAATCGTCGGCACCTTCAGTGGTGATCTTCGCCTGGGCAGTGTGGTTCTGCGACTCGGAGACGGATACTTCGCTCCCTTCGGACACTTCGGAGCCCAAGGCCTCCGTTCGGTCCCCCTGTACGGCTGGGAGGCTCGCCAGCCACTCGGCTGCGGAGCGAATGTCCCGCTCCCGAACCTGCGGCTTCGGCTCCGCTTCGCGCCAGCGAGGGCCGCTCGGACGCGGACCACGACGACTGGGCGATGAGTCGTCCTCATCGTGGGCTCCGGAAAACGCGAGTGCGGGCGAGTTGCCCGAGGGACGCGAGCGGCCGTAGACTCGACCGGGCAGGTCGGGACGACTGCCGCGAGCAGTTGGCGCCGGGGAGGCAGCAACGGGGTCGGCTTGCCGCCCGGAGGCTCTCGCCGCCGAGGTGATCTCCCCGCCGAGTGCCGCGGTTACCTCCACACGCACGTCGGGGTCACCGCCTGCGGGGAGCGTTCGCGTGTTCAGAATAACGGCCCGGTCGCCCAGGTCGTCATGCACTTGCTGTAGCGCCAACGGCACGCTCGGCGCTGTGAATTTCCGGATCTTCATCGTTTTCCAGCCTGATGACGCCGACGGCACTGACCTCTATCTCCGGCGCGATCTCATTGTAGGAGACCACGTAGAGGGTGGGAAAGCTCGATGCCGTCAGCTTGCGGAAGGCCAGCCGGATATGCGGTGCGGCGAGCACCACTGGCTGCTGACCATTGGCGATCATAAGATCGATGAGGGAAGACAGGGTGCGGAAAATGCGTGTGGCCAACTCGGGCGACAGAGCCACGGCGAGACCGGCCGGCGTGGACTGTACCGATTCCTTTATGAGCTCCTCCAGCTCGCCGGATACTGTGAGAACCGAGATCCCCTCTTCCGGGGCCTCTTTGAGGAGTACGTTGCAGATCGACCGCCGCAGGGCCGTTCGCGCGTACTCGGTGAGGATTTCCACGTCCTTGATGTCGCCGTAGTCGGCCAGCGTCTCCAGGATCGTGCGGAAGTCACGTACGGGCACGCGCTCCATGAGCAGGTTTTGCAGCACACGCTGCAGACGGCCCACGGGAACGACATCCGGGATCAGCTCTTCGACAACGGCGGGATGCAACTGCTTGAACTCATCGATGAGATGCTGCGTCTCCTGGCGTCCCATCAGCTCGGCGGCGTTGGCGGTGATCACCTCCGTGAGGTGCGTCGCCAGCACGGCCACCGTCTCCACCACATTGTAACCCAGGAGCTCCGCCCTTTCACGCTGATCCGAGTGGATCCAGCGCGCCGGAAGGCCGAAAGCCGGGTCCGTGGTCTCCACTCCCTCCACGGGGCCCTCGGCGACACCGGGATCGATGGCGAGCAGACTCTTGGGATGCAGCTCGCCGCGAGCGATGGGGTCGCCCTTGATCTTGATCTGGTACTCATTCGGTTTGAGCTGGATGTTGTCTCGCACGCGCACCGGCGGCACGATGAACCCCATCTCCATGGCCGCCACCTTGCGGATCTGGACGATGCGCTCAATCAGGTCTCCTCCCTGATTGGTGTCGACGAGAGGCACCAGCTGGTAGCCGATTTCACATTCGAGAAGATCGACTCGGAGATAATCCTCGGGACGTTCCTCCACCCTGTTCTCTTCTTCAGCGACGGCGGCCTCCTCCTCTTGCCGGCGCTTGTTGTTCCAGCGCATCAGCAGGGCCAGCAGCGTCAGCACCGTGCCGATCGTCAGGAAGGGCCAGGCGGGGAGACCCGGGAGAAAACCCAGCCCAATCATCATGGGTCCGGCAATCATTGCCGCCTGCGGTCGGCCGGTGAGCTGCTTGTTGATGTCGGCGCCAAGATTGTCATCGGAATCGGCGCGGGTGACGATGATACCCGCCGCCGTAGACGTGATGAGCGCCGGGATCTGCGTCACCAGGCCGTCGCCGACGGTGAGCAGCATGTAGATCGACATCGACTCGCTCAGCGTCAGGTCGCGCTGCAGAACGCCGATGGCGAATCCGCCGATGATGTTAATGAGCGTGATCAGGATGCCCGCCACGGCATCGCCGCGGACAAACTTGCTGGCACCGTCCATGGAACCGTAGAAATCCGCCTCGCGGGTGATCTCCTCGCGGCGCCTCCGCGCCTCCCCTTCGTCGATGAGACCGGCATTGAGGTCGGCGTCGATCGCCATCTGCTTGCCCGGCATCGCGTCCAGGGTGAAACGGGCGGCGACTTCGGCGACGCGTCCCGAGCCCTTCGTGATGACGACGAACTGGATGATGATGACGATGACGAAAATGATGAACCCGATGATGTAGTTGCCGCCGACGACGGTCTCGCCGAAGGCCTCGATCAGGCGCCCCGCGTCCGCCTGGCTGAGAATCAGGCGCGTGGAGGCGACGTTGAGCGACAGTCGGAACAGCGTCAGAATCAGCAGCAGACCCGGGAACACCGACAGCTCCAGAGGACGCTTGATGTAGATCGTGAGCATCAGCACCAGCATGGCCATACTGATGTTCAACGTCAGCAGGAAATCCATCACGTACGTCGGCAGCGGAATGATCATCACCGAGAGGATGGTGATGGCGCCTAGAGGAAGCAGTACGTCCGACTGCCGTGCAAGGCGGCGCAGGAATCGTCCCATCAGGAGTAGACTCCTTCAGCCCGGCGCTGCTTCAGCTGGAACACGAAGGCCAGCACCTCCGCCGTGGCACGGAACAGCTCGTCGGGGATCTGGTCTCCCACCTGCACGGCCTTGAACAGGGCTCGGGCCAGCGGCTTGTTCTCCACCAGCGGCACTTTCGCATCACGCGCCAGGTCCTTGATCTTCTGCGCCATCAACCGCTGGCCTTTGGCCAGCACGACGGGCGCCGGCATCGTCACAGGGTCATAACGCAGGGCCACCGCCACGTGTGTCGGGTTGGTGACGACGACGTCGGCGGAGGCCACGTCGTCCATCATCCGTCTCTGTGACATCTCCCGCTGGATGGAACGGATGCGCGACCGGATCAGCGGATCGCCTTCTTGCTGCTTCAGCTCCTGCTTCACCTCCTGGCGGGTCATGCGCAGGTTCTTTTCGTAGTCGAAGCGCTGGAAGGAGTAATCGAGGATTGCCAGCAGCAGCAGCAGCAGGACGAGGCGAAAACCAAGCGTCAGTATCATGTCGGCGGACAGGCTGAAGATCTGCGCCACGTCCATGTCGAGCATGTTCGCCATGCTCGACTTCTCCGACTGCATCGTCAGGTACACGACGTAGGCGACGATGCCCACCTTGAACAGCCCCTTGGCGAGTTCGACCAGCCCCTTGGCCGAGAAGATGCGCTTGATTCCACTCATGGGGCTGATGCGGTCCGCTTTCGGCTGCAATGGCTGAACGGTGAAGAGCATGCCCACCTGGGCGACGTTGACGGCGATGGCGCTGATCAGGAGGAACAGGATCAGAGGCCAGAGCACCCCGGCGAAATCGAGCATCCAGCGCTGCAGGTGCGATTGAATGCTCAGCGCGTCGAGCTCGACATCGAAAATACCGACGAAGGAATGGAACATGACCCCCTCGAGACGACCGCGCATGAATCCGCCCAGACCCCAGAGGGCCAGAAGGCCTGTGGCGAGGATAGCCACCGACGACAGTTCGGTGCTGCGCGCCACCTGCCCCTTTTCACGCGCCTCTTCCTTCCGCTTGGGCGTCGCCTGCTCGGTCTTCTCCTGAAAGGATTCCTCAGCCATCTCGTCTCGATCCGCTCAGTGGAGAAAGTCCAGCAACGCGACTAGGTTGCGGTTGGTGTGCACGAGGAGTCGTTCGACGAACACGGAGAACAGCGGCAGGACAATCACCAGCGCCGCCAGGCCCACGCCGATCTGCAGCGGGAAGCCGATGAGGAACACGTTCATCTGCGGCACTGTGCGTGCAAGGACGCCCATCGCTGCCGTCACCAGGAACAGGGCCATGAGAATCGGTGCCGAGATCTTCACGGCGATGATGAAGACCTGCGCCGTGAGGTCCATCAGCTTGAACATCAGTCCGTCCTGGAAGGAGACGCCCCCGAGGGGGATCGTCTCGAAGCTGGTTACCAGTCCCGACAGGATCATGTGATGGCCGTCGAGAGTCAGCAGCAGCAGGATGGCCAGGATGTTGAGAAACTGACCGATGATGGAGACCTGGTTGGAGGACTGCGGGTCGATCACGTTGACGATACCGAAGCCCATCTGCAGACCAGCCAGCTGACCGGCAAACTGAATGGCGACAAACAGCAGCAGCACCGTGAACCCGAGCACGACGCCCATCAATACCTCGCGCACCATCAGAAAGGCATAGGGGAAGATTCCCGTTGGCAGGTCGAGGGGCTGGTCGGCGACCATCGGGAACAGCACAACGGCTACCATGAGTGCCAGCCCCACCTTGGCTCGCGCCAACCAGTGACGATGACCGAAGATGGGCGCCACAACCATCAGGGCACCCACGCGCAGCAGCACGAGAAGAAACACGTCAAACCGCTCGAGCCAGTAGGCCATCAGCGGCCAGCCTTCGCCGACGCACTTGCCGTATCGCGGTCGGTCGGAATTGAATCACCGGATGTTCTTGCAGTGTCGTTCACGCCGCGATCGAGCTCAGCAGAGCCGCAGCGATGCGGCGCAGTTTGCCGCATCGTGGCAGGTCGGCGTTGAATCACCGCTCTCTTTGGAGTGTCGTTCACGCCGATCACCCAACCAAGGCCGGGATGCTCATCAGCAGTTGCTGGGTGAAGTCCAGCATACGCTGCAGCATCCACGGGAGGACGATGACGAGCGTGGCGCCGACGGCGAGGATCTTCGGGATGAAGGTCAGTGTCATCTCATGCACCTGCGTCACCGCCTGGAAGATGCTGACCGCCAGACCGACGACGAGGGCCACGATGAGGACGGGACCGCCCAGATAGAGAACGAGGAGCAACGTGTCCTGTCCGAGCTTGACGACATATTCGGGAGTCACGTCAGGCGTCTCAGTGGAAGGACTTCACGAGAGACTGGACCACCAGGTTCCAGCCATCGACGAGGACGAAGAGCAGGATCTTGAAGGGTAGAGATACCATGATAGGCGGCAACATCATCATGCCCATCGACAGCAGGATACTGGAGATCACGAGATCGATCACAAGGAAGGGCACGAACAGGATGAAGCCGATTTGAAATGCCGTGCGCAGCTCACTGATGATAAAGCTGGGAATCAGCACCGAATTCGGGATGTCATGGTGAGTCGATGGATGCGCAATCCGGGCCATCTTCACGAACAGCGCCATGTCCTTCTGCCGCGTTTGCTTGAGCATGAACTCGCGCATAGGCTCCATGCCCTTCTCGAGAGCCTCCTGATACTGGATCTGGTCCTCGATGAGAGGCTGGATGGCATCGTTGTTGACGCGCTCCCAGACGGGTCCCATGATGAAGAAGGTGAGGAACAGAGCCAGGCCGATGATGAGCTGGTTCGGCGGCATCTGTCCGTTGGTGCCGATCGCCGTGCGCAGGAAGGACAACACGACGACGATGCGTGTGAAACTCGTCATCATGATCAGGATCGAGGGTGCCAGGGACAGGATGGTGAGCAGGAAGATGAGCTGCAGCGACACCGCAGCCGCGCCTCCCTCCTTGGGCTCTTCCACCGACAGACTGATCGAAGGCAACCCCTGCGCCTGCACTGGATCCGGCGCCAGCGACCATAGAGCCGCCCC
>JAYZCA010000113.1:0-4634 GCA_036339235.1 Candidatus Latescibacterota bacterium
TGAATACCCGCTGATGCCGAACATCGCCGTAGACAACGCCATCATCGAGCCCGCGCCCCACGTGGCGACCCTCGATGGGGACATGAACTGGGGCGACATCGGCAGCTGGGCGGCGCTGACGGACGTACTGGCTACCGACGCAGATGGGAATCTCCTGGAGGGGCGGATCGTCAGTATCGACTCCCGCAACAGCACCGTCTACGGCAGCCCCGACAAAGTGATCGCCCTCGTCGGCGTGGAAGACCTCGTCGTCGTCGACACCGAGGACGCTCTGCTCGTCATGCCGAAAAAGCGGGCGCAGCGCGTCAAGGAAATCCTCGAACGGCTGCAGTCCGACGAGGACCTGCGACAGCATACATAGAGCCCACTGCCCGAATAATCCTTCTCTCAGAGCAACCAGACCTGAACGGGATGAAGAGATGCAGTGACTGTGGCGAGGTGAGGAGGAGCCCCGCCCCACCCCCGCACCCCCGTCCCGGGGCTTCTTCGGCGGTTCGTAGGCGCCAGCCCGGATAAGGCGCTGTCCTCCGGCCCTGCGGGTGATCATGAGCAACCGCCGATTCACCGATTTCGAACCGCACTCGGTAACTCAGCTCCAGACGTTAGTCCGGCAAACATACTCACTCGGCTAGAGCCGCGCGGCACAAGTCCGGCAGAATGTGTGCGCCGATGCATCCCGGCGACGCACATCTTAAACCGCCCTACTTGCGCCGCGCGGCTCTAGGTGGTCTGCACCGCCGTAGACGCTTTTTCCTGAACCATCTCGCAGATCCGCCGGACACCCTCGCGGACGTTTTCCTCCGGAGACGCAATCGAGATGCGTACGTGGTCGGCGCAGACCTTGCCAAAGGTGCTGCCCGGCGCTACGGCGACCTTGTGCTTGTCGATGAGCTCGAGGCAGAATTCGTAGGACTCCATGCCCGATTCGGAGATGTCGACGAGCAGGTAAAAGGCGCCGCCCGGAGTGTAGCGGTAGAGGTCGTATTCGCGCAGCACCTCGATGGCGACGTCGCGGCGCTTCCGGTAGGCGTCGCACATGTCGACCACACACTGCTGCGGGCCGTCGAGGGCTTCGGCGGCGGCCATCTGCGCAAAGCCGACACCGCAGGACACCAGCGGCTCCTGCAGCTTGCTCGCCAAGTCGACATACTCGCGACAGGCACGCGTGAAGCCGACGCGGTAGCCGGTCATGGCGTACCTCTTCGACACGCCCGTCACCAGCAGAACGCGCTCGTCGGGGTCGTGGCTGGCGCAACTCACGTGCTCGCCGTCGAAGACGATCTCTCCGTAGATCTCGTCTGCCAGCACCCACAGGTCGTGTCGGCGGGCGACGTCCATCAAATCCCTGGTCAAGGCCTCGTCGTGTACCTGCCCCGTCGGATTGGACGGGCTGCAGAGCAGCAGCAGCTTCGTGCGCGGTGTGATGAGGGACTCGATCTGCTCCGGGTCGGGGAGCAGGGCATTCTCCGGCAGCACGTCGTAAAACACCGACTTGCCCTGAAACAGGGGGACGGCCATGGAATAGTTGGGCCAGCCCGGATCGGGCAGCAGCACTTCGTCTCCCGGATCGGTCAACGACAGGAAGGCGGTGGCGACGCTGAGTACGGCACCCTGGGTGACGAGGATATTCTCCGCGTCCGTCTCGACGCCCGTCTTACCCTGCACGTAACGTGCCGCCGCTTCGCGCAGGGGGTCGGCGCCGGCATTGGGCACGTAGCGCGTGTGCCCCTTGCGGGCGTAGCGGCAGGTAGCCTCGACGATGTGATCGGGAGTATCGAAGTCGGGCTGGCCCACCTCGAGGTGGATGACACCCGGCGTGGCCCACGCTAGGTCCATGATCTCGCGAATGCCGGAGCGCGGAATCGCTGATGGTGCGGCGGCGAATGGCTTCATCTGAATCCCGGCACTTAGCGCAGGTGGATGCCGGACCCGGTGGAGCCGATCATCTGTACCGTGTTGTAGATGGAGGCCGGTGTGCTGGCCCCAGTCACGCCGGTGATGGTCTCGATGCGAGCCACGTCCAGTACGATACCGGGGCCCTTGGCGTGAATCTCGACGATCGCATCGGTCCATTCCGGGTTGACGACCAGCAGGGAGCGGGTGCGGTCGAAGCCGATGCCGGCGTAGGCGATGGCGGCGTGGGTGTTGACGTTGCGCGGGAACTTGGGGCAGATGTCTCTCGTGGGGCCGTCGTAGAGGACGGTCTCCTCCGTTATGGTCTCCGGATCGAGTCCGATGGCGGCGCAGTCGACGTTCTTGGGCGCCTTCTTCATGACCACATCAACACTCTCCCAGATGTCCCGGTTCTCGAGCAGGGCGTCCATGCCGACGACACCGCCGTGAGGTACGTAGGCACGAGTGCCGAACTTCCTCGACGTGGCCTCGATGGACTCCTCCAGCTCGCGGTCGGCCAGGGCCGTGACGGAAATGAACATGTAGTTCGTCTTCTCGAGGATCCTCGTGCCCCATTCGCGGGTCACCATCGGGTGGGCCATTTCGACGACGAGATCGGCGCTGCGCTCGTCGAACTTCGACAGATCCTCGAGACCGAGATCCCCCAGGTCCCGCAGACGCGACGTGTCCTGATCGTGGATGAAGACGACCTCTATCCCGTTGTCATCCTTGTCGATCATGTCGCGAACAGCCGATCCGATCTGTCCGTAGCCGATGAGGCCTACGCGTGTAATTGTCTGAGCCATGGGTGTCTCCTCCTTATGTTCTAGCGGACGTTCTGCCACAAGGAGCACAAATATACGGGGCACGGGCTCCCGGTGCTGAGTGAAGTCCACCACATGTTGTGGTCAACCTGGACCAGGCCACTAACAATCAGCGCAAATGTAAAGATTTCAAAGCCTCAACCGATATATGGGGCGAGGAAGGCAGCTTAAAATGGCGACGCGAATGCAGGAGATGGTGGGACGCCTGGCGGGCCTAAGTGGAGTCGTGCTTATCGCGGCCTCTGTAGCTGGACTCGTGTCGGCGCAGTTGCAGGATGAGGCGCCGGCGAAAGAGGAAGTGTTGGCTGGACCGGAAGCTGTCGCCCCGATGCAGATGCACCCGGATCCGATGGTTGCGTTGACGCCGGACACGATTCAGGCGACGGTAGACACGGTTCAGGCGGCAAGGATCAGCGGTCCTCACGATCATTACCCGCTGCAAGTGGGGCGTTTCTGGGTATACCGCTACCAGGAGCCCGACAGCGATGTGGTCACCGAGGTCGAGCGTGTCATCGTGCGCCGCGAGCCGCGGGCCGATGGCAAGGAACTGTTCATTTTCGACGACGACGGAGTCGTCTACTACGAGGATGGCAAGGTATTCGAGATGGGTTCCAGTGGCGGCGTCAACATCATTCCCGTGGACACGGCCGGTACTCCCCCGCCCGTCGTCTATCGCAGTCAGGGGATGCAGATCGAAAAGTGGTTCGGCGCTGTCGATACCTCACTGGTCGTGGCCGGGCACCGCTTCGACGACTGTCTCGAAGTCGTCACCCGCTTCCGCGCCCTCGAGAGCGGCACCCGGCAGGACGCAACATCGCAGGGATCGGACCCTCAGGGATCTGTTTCCTATTCGTCATTCTACGCACCCGGCATCGGCATGATAGGACGCCAGTCATGGCCCCGCGACGAGCAGGGCACGCTGGCGGTCACCCTGGCCGATCACGGCACCCGACAATTGTAACGTGTCTCACTCCCCAAGAGAGCTTTCATGAAGGCAACCTTCCCTTCCCCTAGCCCCCGATGGAACCACAGCTGGCCGGCACGGTTGGCAGTGGTGGCTATCGTGTGGGCCAGCTCCGCCACCGGCGCGGGCGCTCTCGAGCAGGTGGCGACGACGGAGATCGTCGCCGTCGAGGGCTCCGATATCGTGCTCGGGGCCGGGCACCTCGCGGGGTTGAACGTGGCCATGCAGGTCACCCTCCTGCGCGAGGGTGACCCGATCATCCATCCCCTCACCGGTGAGGTGCTGGGCGTGCCCCAGGAGCCGGTCGGCACGGTACACATCTTCGAGGTCAGCGAACACCGCTCACGTGGCGGCATCGTCAAGATGTACTCCGAGCCGATGACGGGGGACCTGGCCGAATTCACGCCCATCGCCCCGACGCCGGAAGTGTCGCATGTGATGGAGGCGCTGAGGGAATCGGTGGAGCGCGTTCGCGAGCACGAGAACGACATGCGCAGCTACCCGGCCTTCGCACGCAAGGTGTGGGACGAGATCTCGGCCATGAGCTCGTACCTCACCTCCATGGACCAGCGGCTCGTGGAGATCGAGGAACAACAGAGCGAGGATCACTTCCGTCTATCCTCCGTCCTCAGTGGCGAACACCGCCAGCAGGGTTACAAGGAGTTTACGGTGCGTTATGCCCCGGACATGGAGGTGCGCCTGCGCGCTGAGGGAACGACACTGCTCATCGAGGTCGTCGGCGATTCACTGCGGGTGGAGAAGGCGACGACCTCGCCGGTGCGGATGATGGAGCTTGGTGAGGGGGAAGAGGAAGGCGAATCCGGGGGGCTGCTGGCGATGTTTGGCTTCGGTTCGGACGACGACGCCGACGACATGGAAGTGATGGAGGAGCTGCCCGTCGATGAATTGACGATGGAGGGCGAGGAGTTGTGGTACACCAGCACCTACCATCT
>JAYZCA010000114.1:0-6588 GCA_036339235.1 Candidatus Latescibacterota bacterium
TCGTCTACTTTGCCGACGCCGCCAAAGAGGACGCCGAGCGTGCCGAACGGTACCGGCGTGTACTCTATGCACAGTGGGAGAAGGAAGGCCGGATCTGATCCTCAGACGGTCCATGGAATCGGGAACTGACTCCACATCAAGCTGTAAACATCAACCACGTCCAAGGGAATGATCGTGCGCTGGCAACGGTGGGGAGCCGCGATCTCCCTGGTCCTGTGGTTTGGCCTGAGCGGCTTCCAACCCCGCGTCGGCTACACTCGCGACATCCTGCGCACAGCCGTGGATCTGGGCACATGGACGGCCTTCGGCCCGATCGCACCGTGGATGCTAGCTGGCGTCGCTTGTGTCTTCCCCTGTGGCATGGTCTTCGGCATCTCAACGATAACAGTGACACGAGACCGGCTATGTGCGACCGGCGCACTGGCCTCGCCCGTCTTGTTCTGTGTCTCGTTCGTCGAGGCGCTCCAGTCCCGCCCGCGATTCGATCTGCGGTAGAACGATGAAGTCATCCTCCACGCCGGTCTTCCACGTCTCGTACCGGAAATCCCCCACCCAGTAGTTGCCCGGCCCCCCGGGACGCGTTTTCCCCGGGGCGGCATCCAGATGCCGTCGCGCACACGGTCCAGCTGGGTCGCCGACTCCACCGTTGGCAGCAACAGCCCGCACGGACCGCGATCGATGGCCCGCCGGATCGTCGACGTCTCGGTGTCGATGGGGCGGATCAGCACAGGAAAGCCCCCCTGCCTTCCAAGGGCACACACCCGGGCCACCTGCGTATCGCTGTGTACACCGTGCTCCTGGTCGGCGATCAGATAGTCGATCTCCGCCCTCTGCAGAAACTCCACCAGCTGCGGCCACAGCAGATCCGTGGCCAGCACGCCCGTGGTGATCTGCAAAGCCTGTACCTTCGCCCGCAATCGCTTCGCCGCTTCCATGCCGAGGTACTCCCTCTTTCGTTTGGACCCTCAGCCGTCTGTCGGGACACGCTGGTGTGTCCTCGACACGTCGCGTACTGTAACTCACGATTCGACCGCCATCCACCACGAACCCAGAAGAGGAACCCCTTACATGGACTACACGATCCGTCGCGCCGCGCAACCTCTCGGTACGCCCACCGCCCACGGCGACCACGCTCTGTGGGCAGGTGCCGACGAGTTGAGCGTGACCGACTACCCCTGGAAGGACTCCGGTCACCGGCCGACCGTGCGTGCCAGAGTGCTGTGGGACGATGGCTTCCTGGCGGTGCGCTTCGAGGTTGACGACCGCTACGTGCGCGCCGTGGCCCAGATGTGGAACGACTCGGTCTGCAGCGACAGCTGCGTCGAGTTCTTCGTCGCTCCGAACGCCGACCCGCAGCATGACGCCTACTTCAACTTCGAAGTCAATTGCGGCGGCACCATGCTGCTGCACGCCTGCGCTTCCACCGCGGACCGCGAGGCTGGCAACAAGACCGTGTCCGTCAGCGACGAGGACGGCGCCGCGATTCGTATCGCCCACTCCCTGCCGAAGATCGTCGAGCCCGAGATCACGGAGCCGACCAGCTGGGCAGTGGAATACCACATCCCGTGGGGCCTGTTCGACAGACACTTCGGTTCGGTCCCACCGGCGGCGGGCACCACCTGGCGCGCCAACTTCTATAAGTGCGGCGATCTCACGTCGCACCCGCACTGGGGCTCGTGGGCACCTGTCAGCACGCCGAGCCCCAACTTCCACCGGCCGGACTCCTTCCAGCCCGTCCACTTCGTCTGAGTCGATTGACCGATGGAATACTTGATCCGCCATGCTACCGTCCCCCTTGGGCAGCCCACCGCAGACTGGGACAGCGCCCTGTGGCAGTCTGCCGACTCTCTCGACATCGCTCACTTCCGGTGGAAGGATTCAGGCCACCACCCGCGCACGCAGGCGCGCGTGCTCTACGACGAGAGTTTTCTGGCTGCCATCTTCCGCGTCGAGGACCGCTACGTGCGCGCTGTCGGTGAAAACTTCGGCGACCCGGTGAGTCAGGACAGTTGTGTCGAGTTTTTCCTGTCTCCCCACGCGATGGGGCAGACCGACGCCTACTTCAACTTTGAACTGAACTGCGGCGGCACGCTGTTGCTGCGGCGCTGCTCATCAACCACGGAGCGCGGTTGGGGACGGCGCAACCCACTGCTGGCCGAGTCCGACGCCTCCCAGGTGCACATCGCCCACTCCCTGCCGAAGCGGGTAGAGCCAGAGATCACCGATCCGACGACGTGGACGGTAGAATTCCACGTGCCTTTCGAGCTTTTCGATTGTTACTTCGTGGACCTGCCGCGGCCGGAAGCCGGCACCGAGTGGAAGGGCAACCTCTACAAGTGCGGTGGCGCCACGTCCCACCCGCACTGGGGCACGTGGGCGCCGATTGAACTCGACCGGCCGTCGTTCCATTCGCCGGCCTTCTTCCAGCCCCTGCGCTTCGCCTGAGTCAGTCCCCGGAAACGAGAAAGGGGGCCACCCCGTAGGAGCGACCCCCTTCTGCCCGACTCAGCCGGGCCCGTCAGGCTGTGTTAGCCCTGGTGCCTTGGCATTGTCGGGCGTGTAGTGTCCGGCATCTGGTAAACCTCCTTGTTATGGTGGGAGGAGACGGGGCAGGCGTTGCAAAGACCTCGGCCCGTCGGGGCCCGGGTCCGCGGTAACCGGCGGGGTCCCAGCATCCACTGTTTCGGATGCACATGCCGACCTCTCCAGCTGTTTCAGCCATCCTCAGTCTTCGTGCACTAGGCGTTCGTCCGGTTTCAGGTCACGAATCGGGTTGTGAGGCCGCAGCACCTTGTTGGTCAGGAAAAAGACGCCGGTGAAGGCGATGACAGCGATGTTGAGGTCCCACAGGAAGGTGACGAGCGTCGTGCCGGCGATGAGGGGCATCTCCAGGTGGGCGACGAAGATCGCCCCCGGCGCCGGCGCGTGACTGGCGGTGAAGCGGCGAGCATAGGCGATGACGGTGTCGAAATCGAAGACATCATACCCAACCTTGAAGAGGATCCCGGCGAAGACCGCCTGCGGGATCATGGCGATCAGGTCGCGCAACAGCATCATTTCCACCAGCACGAAAGCGCCGATGGCGATACCCGCCAGGCGCAGATTTCCCCCCTCCATGATGACGAGAACGGAGCGGATCGTCGCCTGCGCCCCTGGAATCCCGCCAACGAGGGCGACGGCACCGTTGGCGGCGCCCTGGGCCATGAGTTCCTTGTTCTGCCGTGTCGGCTCGCCAACCATGCGATCGATGACGAGCGACGTGAGCAGCGTATCCAGATAACACAGGCCTGCCAGTTGGATAGCAAAGGGCAGCGCCGCCACGAGCAGGGGCGACGACCAGTCGCGTGGCCATTGGCGATCGACCAGATCTCCCAGCTCATCCCAGTTGCCGAAGCCGCCGCTGACATCGATGGTGCCGATGGGCAGGTTGAGGACCTGCACCGACACGGTCGTTACCAACAAGGCCGTCAGAGTCGCCGGTGGTGTCAGGTGTCGCAGGCGTGCGGGCAGACGCTCGACGAGGTGAGGCAGCAGGAAGAGCAGCCCGAGGGTAATCAGCGCCACGCCGGTGTTGGCCAGCAAGGGGCCGTCGAAGGCCCCCGCTGCTGGACCACCGAAGAGTTTGCGTAGCTGGCTCGCCCACACCAGCAGAGCAATGCCGTTCATGAAGCCGGAGACCACGACGTTGGGTACCAGCCTGATGTAGCGTCCCAGTCGCAGCACGCCCATCAGCAGCAGCAGGCCGGCCATAAGCAGCAACGTCAGGTTGATGAACTGGTCCGGATCGGCGCCGGGGGCGATGTCGGGCAAGCGCTCGAAGGCCATGCCGACGACGACGGCGGCAACGACGCTCATCGGCGCCGTGGGACCCGAACACTGGACCCGCGTGCCGCCGAGAATGGCGGTGATCAGGGAGATGATGCCGGCAGAGAGCATGCCGGCGGCAGCGCCGCGCCCGGAGAGTATCCCGAAGGCGGCACCAAGGCTAAGAGCGACGAAGCTTACGGCAAGCCCCACGAGGATGTTATGCCAGATCGCCGCCGGGCGTGTCCAAGAATCAGGCATCGTGCGAGTATGCAGGCGGCACCAATTGCCGTCAAACACACATGAACAGGGAGTTGACCGCAGCCGACGCGACGTCATATTGCCTTCTGTGACCCGGAGACACCGATGAGCAACCCGATCCACAGCGAAGACCTGCACAGCGCGCCCTCCGCAGAACTCATCAGTTCGACGTCCAGAAAGGTCCTGCGGGGCGAGATCGACGGCTTGCGGACCATCTCTCATTCAGTTGCACCCGGACAGACCCTACAACTGGAGACCTCGACGAAAGAGGGGCGTGTCTGTCTCTTCACCGCCGGCAGTGGTACCGCCGACGATGGCACGACGGCGCACCAGATTGGCGAGGTTGCTCTCTGGGCGCCCTGCCACGCCACACCGCTCACGGTCGAGGCGACAGACTCTCCGTTGCTGTTTCTTGAACTCGTCGTCGACCTGTCACCTGCCGACATGGACGAGCTCGAACGGAACGTGGCGCGGTTCCCGCTCCTCATCTCCTACTCAGACTGCAAGACCTATTCCGAGCGTATCAAGAGCGACAAGACCATCAGTCGTACTCTCTTGCCCGAGTACACGTTTCCGCGGCTTTGTGTCGGATCGGTGGAGACCACTGGCGACGATCGCGTCGCTGCCCACGAGCACCCGATGCTCGAGCAGCTGTTCCTCGGTCTGCAGGGCAACGACTGCGTTGTGCACACCGATGCAGCGGAGCTGGCCTTCGGTGCCGGCGTGCTTCTGCACATCCCTCTCGGATCCCGTCACGGCGTCGTCGTCCACGCGCCGAACAGGCTCCACTACATCTGGATCGACCTCTTCAGGAACAGAGACGGCATGGAGTGGATCGTCCAGGAGCACATGCAGACACCCTAGGATCAACTGCCCAGCGCCCGCGGTTGCGCGTGCTGAGGGCGATGAAGCTTCAGGGGAGCCGTTGTAAAAACAAGCCGACGAACATTTCTGAAGCAGGGAATTGCGGGCATCGGCGTGTCCCTGCTGCCCTCCTACGCCGCGTCTCCAGTCGGCTTCGACGCGTGCGCGGCGACAGACTACACTAAGGTCGTCCACTTGATCGCAACAGGGAGAAAGTTAACAAATGTCGAGTGCAGTCGAGGACCGCGGCGCCAGCATTCGCGTCACCCGCCTCACGGCGATCCCCGCCGGACGCAAGGGCTACGTGAAATTGGAGACCAGCGAGGGTATCACCGGCTGGGGCGAGATCAACAATATGGTAACCCCTGTCGCCTGCGCCCTGGCCGAGTCGATGGCCGAGATCGTCGTCGGTGAAAACCCGACCCGCGTCGAGCACCTGTGGCAGCGTATGTTCCGCTCGCACCGCAACCTGCGCAACGGCGGCCTCATGGTGCACACGATCTCCGCCATCGACATGGCCCTATGGGACATCACCGGCAAACTCTACGGCGTGCCCGTCTACCGGCTGCTTGGCGGCCCCTGCCGCGACAAGGTCTGGATGTATCCCAGCCCAAAGGCGAAGAAAATCAGCCCCGGCGGGGCCCGCTACCACGCCGGCAGCCCCGCCGAAGTCCAGCAGATCCTGGACCGGATCCGTGACACCCGCCAGGAGGTAGGCGCAGACGGTGCCGTGATGTTCGACGCGCACTCGATGCTGCCGCCACCACTAGTGCGCCAGTTGGGCAGCTACTTGAAATCTGACGACCTGCTGTTCTTCGAGGAGGGTTGGGTACCGGGCAACATCGACGTCATGCGCCGCGTACGTGAGGCCGTGCCCACGCCGCTGGCCACCGGCGAGCGGGACCGAACGATCTGGGAGGTCCGCGAAATCCTCGAGGCCCAGGTCATCGATATCCTGCAGCCCGACTGCGGTCACGGCGGCGGCATTACCCAGATGAAGAAGGTCGCCGCCCTGGCCGAAGCGCACCACGTGCCCATCGCCCCGCACTGCACCATGTCCTACCTGGGCCTCACTGCGAGCCTCCACGTCGCCGCCTCCGTGCCCTTCTTCCTCATCCACGAAGGGTACACGCACCAGATGGCCGAAGGCGTCGCCCGTAAGACCTGGACGATGGATGACGATGGTTTCGTCAACTTGCCCGAGGGCCCGGGGTTGGGCGTGGAGATGGACGAGACCCTTGCCCGCGAGGTGGGCGAGCAAGATGACAGGCAGTTCCACTGGCCGGACAACCGTCTCATCGACGGCTCCGTCGCCGACTACTAGTGCATCCTAGCGGAGATACGTCTAGTGCATCCTAGCGGAGATACGTATCCATGGATAGGTTAGGGCATCCCCCTTGCAGTCTTCTCCCCGAGTCCTCTTGGGAGAGTTTCGATGCCCGGACGTCAGGCTCCAGCTGTCCATGTCACGGCACGACAGGAAGAATTGCTTCGCAAGCTGGTACGGGGCACGACGATCCCTCAGCGACTGGCGGTGCGAGCACAGATCGTGTTGTTGGCGGCGGCAGGTCATTCCAGCGAACAGATTGTCGGAAAATTGGTAGTTACACGACCGATGGTGCGCAAGTGGCGTCGACGGTGGTCGGCGTCGCAGGACCA
>JAYZCA010000115.1:0-3858 GCA_036339235.1 Candidatus Latescibacterota bacterium
AATCGCCACCCGCTGAGGACATCGTCTACGGGCGCCGCCCTGTCCTCGCCGTGCTCGAGGAAGGCCGGCCTCTTCGCCGCTTGTTTCTGGTCCGTGGCGGCCACGGCGATGTGATCGATGAGATCATTCGCCGAGCCCGCGACGGCGGTATTCCCTTCGACCTGCTCGACCGTGCCGCCCTCGACCGCACCGCCGCAGGCGGCAACCATCAGGGGGTGATCGCCATGATGGCGGCGCGCGACTACGCCGACTACGACAAGGTCCTGGCCGCCGCCGGCCCCCATGCCTTTCTGCTGTTTCTCGACAACCTGCAGGACCCGCACAATCTGGGCGCCATCTTGAGAAGCGCCCACGCCCTCGGCGTCGATGCCGCGGTTCTGCCGCGGCGGGGTGGTGTCGGCCTGTCTTCGACGGTGGCCAAGGCCTCGGCCGGCGCCGTCGACCGCATCCCCGTCTGCCGCGTCGGCAACCTGCGCCGCGCTCTCGACCAGGCCCGCGACGCCGGCCTGTGGATCACCGGTCTCGACCCGCAAGGTGACCGCACCTTCGGTGACCTGGATTTTACCGGTCCCGGCGGGCTCGTCGTCGGCGCCGAAAGCCACGGGCTCCGGCGTCTCGTGCGCGAGGGCTGCGACTTCGTCGCCCGCATCCCCATGGGCCGCGCTGCGGCGGGATCCCTCAACGCCTCGGTCGCCGCCGGCGTCGTCCTCTACGAAGTCTTCCGTCAACGGGAGAACGCCCGCCCAGCCGACGGCGGCAGCGCCGCGCCCTCGTGAGTCGTACGTCGCCGATGCGTGCAGGCCTGTGTCTGCTGCTGCTGATCAATACGGTCGAGGCCGACGAGGGCGATCCGGAACTCACCCTGACGCGGCGGCTCCTCGACGCCCCCACCGTCTGGAAGGGCGGCTTTGAGTTTACCGCCGACCTCTTCGTCGACTATGTGGAGGGGGACTCCCTCCTGCTGGAGGGGCACGCCGTCGTCCTGCATCGGGGCGCTCGTCTCGAGGCACATCGGATGGTCTATCACCACGTCCGGCATGTTGTCGTCGCCCGCGCCGGCGTCGACAGCGCCGGGCGCCCTGTGGGTATACCAACCCTCTCACGGGGCGAGGATGTCCTCGTGGGTGATCTCATCATCTACGACACCGACACCGGCGAAGGGGTTATCCGCGACGGTCGCATCGGCTTCGCCGACGGCTTCTACGATGGCCGGCAGATCCGCACGCGCTCGGAGTCGGAGTTCCTCGTGCACTCCGGGTCATACACCACGTGCGACTACGACGAGCCCCACTTTGACTTCTACAGCCCCCGCATCAAGGTCCTGGTGGGCGACATGGCCATCGCCCGCCCCGTCTATTTCCGCATCGACGAACGCCGGCTGTTCTACGTGCCTTTCTACGTCTTCTCTTTGCGTGAGAACCGGCAGTCCGGCCTGTTGACCCCCAGCTTCGGACGTCGCGCTGTGTCCTTTGGCAGCGACATCTCCGAATGGGAGGTGCGCAACCTGGGCTACTACTTCGCTCCCAGCGACTACTGGGACGTGACCCTGTCCGCGGACCTGAGACAGCGCTCGGGATGGCTGCGGCGGGCGGCGTTGAACTACGCCCGGCGTTACCACTACAGCGGACGCCTGGAGACGCGGGTGCAGAGTTTCGAGGTCGGCGAGCGCACGAGCTGGTCCTGGTGGTTGTCCGGCAACCACAGCCAGGAGTTGAGCCCTTCCTCCAGCGTGCGCGCCTCGGGGACGTTCCAGAGCGACCGCGACTTCATCCGTGACAACAGCAGCGGCCTCGACGATCGCCTGAACCGCACTCTGCGCTCCAACATCCGCTACGACAAGCGCTGGCGGGAGGCGGGCTGGTCTCTGAGCGCGGGGGCGAGCCAGACGAAGAACCTCGACACGGAACGTTCCGACATCGTCTTCCCCGAGCTGAGCCTGCGCTCCAGCCGCAAGAGCCTGTCCCGCACCTCGTCGCGGTCGGGATCGTCGACGGCGGGCGGACCGTGGTATGGGCGGATCTACTATGACGGCAGCGCCCGGGTCCGAAACACCCAGCGCACGACACCGACCGACGAGACCGACCGTACCAGTGCCGACGCCTCGCTGCGCCTGTCGTCGCAGGGCCGCCCGGCGAGCTGGCTGAACGTCAATGGGGCGTTCAACAGCTCCTGGCGACACACCGATGTTCGCGACGGTGATGTCGAGGGCGTACGCACCGATCGCGTGAGCTCATCGGCAACTCTGTCGAAGACCGTTTACGGCCTGTTCTACCCGAACCTCGGCCGCGTCACCGCCGTGCGCCATGTCTTCAAGCCAGATGCTGGTGCCGCGTTCTCGGCAACGCGACCCGACACCGGAGACATCGCCGGTTTCGGCGGTCAAGGGGGGGACTGGAAGGCCAGCCGGCGGCTCACCTTTCGACTGGCCAACACGATCTGGGTGAAGCTGCTGGCCAGGGACGGAGAGAGTGAGCCGACCAAACACCGCCTGGCCCAGCTGAACCTGTCCACGTCGTACGACTTCGATCGTGACAGACGACCCCTGTCCGACCTCGTCACGAGTCTCACCCTCGACGCGGGGCGAAAACTGAACACGCGCCTGAGCCTGCGCTCCGAGTTCTATGACGACGAGGACCGACGGCTGAGCACTCCGCGCGTGGTACGTTTCGAGATCAACACCACCGTGCGGTACGCAGCCTCCGGGCGACGTCGGGACGAGGCGCAGGACGAATCACAGGAGGAGGACGCCGACAGATACGCCAGCAACCAGGCTCCGAAAGGCGATTTCGGTTACCAGAGCGGCCTGCAGCAGGACATTGACCGGCGCGGCGGCCGCCGCCTGCAGCTCAGTCACTATTACTCGCGGCAGAATTCCTTCGGCCGTACGACAAAACGCTCCTGGTTGCGCTCGTCGGTTGGGGGAACGCTGCGGCGCGTGTGGCACCTCGACTACTCCGTCAGCCTCAGCCTGCATGCTCCCGGCGTCCCCACCTTCGACAGGGATCGCGTCACTGCGGAGCTTCTCTCCGTGCAGCGTGAGTTCCACGACTGGACGGCAACATTCAACGTCATGCCCACCCGTTTCTCCGACGATCGCGCCTTCTACTTCAAGGCCCAGTTCAAGGACATTCCCCAGATCCGCTTCGAGCGCGGAGACAGACGGAGAATCGGATGAGGGTCTTGCTGCAGCGTGTGAGCCAGGCGCAGGTCACCATCGACGGGCGTGTCACCGGCAGCATCGGCGTCGGCCTCGTCGCCCTCGTCGGCGTACATGGCGACGACACTCCCGAGGCCGCCCACTTCTGCGCCGACAAGTGTGCCCACCTGCGCATCTTCGCCGACGAGGGAGGCCGATTCAACCGCTCTTTGCTCGACGTGGGCGGTCAGGTGCTGGCCATCTCCCAGTTCACCCTCTACGGCGACTGCCGCAAGGGACGAAGGCCCTTCTTCGGCGATGCCGCCGACCCTGGCGTGGCTGAACCCCTCTACGAGGCCTTCATCGCTCGTCTGCGCGACGAGCACGACGTGACCGTGGCGTGTGGCGTCTTCGGCGCCCACATGGGCCTGGAGATCCACAACGACGGACCTGTCACCCTCTTCATCGACTCCCCTGTCTGACGATGGCCAACCCCACCCTCGTCCTGGCTTCGGCCTCCCCCCGCCGCATGGAACTGCTCAGGCAGCTCGGACTGTCCTTCGAGCAGATCGTCAGCCCCACCGAGGAGCCGTCGCCCCAGGGCGCCGACCCCGAGGCCTGGGCCGTACTCTCTGCCCGCGCCAAGGCCGAGGCCGTGGTCAGATTGCTCAGTGATGACGGAGACCACCTCGTCATCGGTGCCGACACGGTGGTCTGCTGTG
>JAYZCA010000116.1:0-11474 GCA_036339235.1 Candidatus Latescibacterota bacterium
GAGGCCGTTGAAGATGAGCAGCACGAGCCAGCAGAGGTAGATGAGCGGCAGCGCGTCCCACAGATAATACTCGAGGACGAAAGCGAAGGGCGGCCCGGGGAGAAGGGGGTGCATCTGGTTCCAGCCACGGATCACGCTCTGGAGAGAACCGCCCACGTGTTTCATCCACAGAAGGGACACGGTCGCCAGATTGATGGCGACGAAATCGCTTAATGCAAGCAGGACCGTGATCCAGACCGGCGACATGGGTTAGGTTTCGTCCGGCCGCGCAACGGGCTTCCACACGGTGTGGCGCTGGCCACGCAGAGCCCCCAGCAGGCCGAGCAGGGCACCGATATTGATGGCGCAGAAATAGGCAGGCACGTAGAACAGGCTCAAGCGGCCGGGGCCGGCGGGGAACAGGCCGCCCACCAAGGCGAATGCGTAGAACAGCAGCTGTCCACCGAACAGCCAGTCGTAGGGCGACAGGCGCGCCAGCCCGACGCCGGCGCTCGTTGCCAGCATGACGACGAGGAGCGCTGGGACCAGCCAGCGGATCACCTTGTGTGATACCACCTGGAAGGCGAACAGCGGCTGCCTGAACGGATTCAAGGCGCCTGGCGACCTCCACAGACCGTAGATGGAACGAGCGACGATACGGCGGCGACGCTTGAGTTCGTCGCCGAAGCCGACAGCCACTTCCTCTTCGGCGACGGCAGCAGACTCGTAGACCACTCGATGACCACGCAGACGCACGCGGATAGGCATGATAAAATCGGAAATGATCGCCGGATCAAGCTCTTCGAAGAGCTCACGTCGCAGCGCGTAGATCGAACCGTTGGCGCCCACCAGCGACCCCAGCAGACTCTCCCGCCGTTTCAGGTATTGCTCGTAGCGCCAGTAGGACCCCTCGCCCTTGCCGGCGGCGGCGCGCTGTGGATTGGTGTAGTGCAGTTCACCACACACGCAGCCGACTCGTGCGTCGGCGAAGGGGCGCACCAACTGGCGCAGCGCGTCGACGGCGTAGATGCTGTTAGCATCGGAGAACACGAGGATGTCACCCGTCGCCACCCGCACGCCTGCATTCTGCGCCGTCGTCTTGCCCGCATTCTGCTCCTGCCGCAGGAACAGATACCCCGGGCGCCCCGCGAAATCCCGGGCGACGTCATCGGTACCATCCGTCGACCCGTCGGAGACGACGATGACCTGCAGCCGATCCTGCGGATAGTCTAGAGCAAAGCTGTTCTCCAACTTGCCGCGCAGAACACTCTCTTCATTGAATGCCGTCACCACGAGGCTGATCGTCGGCAAGTCCTGATCCGCAGGGTAGGCCGGCTGCCGACGACCGGCGGTGAGCAGCGACAGCAGGATGGGATATCCGAAGTAGGTATAGAGAATCAGGCCGAAGACAACCCAGAAGATATCGGTGACACTCACAGCGCCGTCGCGCGCTTGGTCACCAGCAGCGGCCCCAGCACAAGCCGTTGCAGACCTGAATCGAGGAGCACGCCCATGGCGTCGGCTGCCGAGCAGACGATAGGATACCCGTGCAGATTGAAGGAGGTATTGAGCAGAACATGCCGCCCGGTACGTTCACCGAAACGCTCGAGGATGGCCTCGTACGCCGGGTTCTGTCCGTCCTCGACCAGCTGCGGCCGTGCCGTCAGGTCGGCATTGTGCACCGCCGCCATATAATCCTGGCGCTGATCCGTGGAGTCGAAGGTGTTCATCATGAACGGGGAGGGCAGGGCCTTGGGGTTGGTGAAATATGCCGCCGCCCGCCGCCGCAGGACTACGGGAGCGAAAGGCATCCAGAAGTCGCGCTTCTTGATCATCATGTTGATGACGCGCACCACATCCTGGTTCCGCGGATCGGCCAGAATCGAACGGTTGCCGAGGGCGCGGGCGCCGAACTCCATCGGCCCGGCGGCGCGGGCAACGATCTCGCCCTCCGCCAGGATCTGCGCCACCCGGTCGGCCATGTCCTGCGGCTCCTCGGCCGTCACTCGATCGCCGGCAGCAGCCACTGCCTGCAGGCACTCCTCCGGCGACAGGTCGTTGCCCAGGTAGCAGTGCTCGATCGGTGCCGGTTGCGCCCCAAGATCACGGGCCTCCAGGTAGCAGGCCCCGATGGGCAGGGACTCGTCACCGCAGGAGGGGAACGCCTCGAAGGATCTTACGTCGGCCAGTTCGGACACGACCTTGTTCGCCTTCACATTCATGAACACCCCGCCCGCGGCCAGCACGCGGTTCACGCCGGTCTGCCCAACGCAGCGTCGAATCCACTCGCACAGGATCCGCTCGGTGAAAAGCTGCAGACCGGCGCACACCGAGTCGAAACGAGTCCGCCCCAGGTCGCGCTCGAGCCGGGGGCCTACTTCGGACAACGGCTCGCTCACCAGACGCCGGAAGCGCAGGGGGTGCTGCGAATCGAAGCCGAGATAACCATCGTAGATGCGCGAGGTCGGTTCTGCGTAGCGCGGGTCCGCGTAGGGTGCCATACCCATCAACTTGTATTCATGCTCCAGGGGTGTGAACCCGAGCAAGTGTGTCGTCACCGCGTAGAGCTCTCCGAGACTGTCGGCCTGCGGTATGGTCTCTTGGCACTCCAACGTCCCGTCGCACCCGATCCACACCGATCCGGACAGGCCGTCCCCACCGCCATCGAGAGTGAGCACGAGATACGGTTCCTGGTCACGCCGCAGGCCGTGGTAGGCCGTCGCCGCATGGCCCTCGTGGTGCTCGCAGAACCTCACCTTGTCCGGGGCGAACCCCAACGCGGCGATGGCTGACCGGCGTTCTTCCATCCTCTGTCTCGCGCGGCGCTGGCGGTAGGCGCGTGAACCGGTGATCCATCGCCTTGCCGGGCCTGCAAGTCCCCCCCGATAGCGCGCCTCGAAGCTCTCCGTCGCCCAGTGCGGCCCCCTCGGCGCCGACACGTAGCGAGAGGCGCAGCAGACGCGGTCGATCTCAGCCGCGGTGACCCCGGCCAGTCTCAGGGCCTCGGCGACGGCCCGTTCGGGAAGTCCGTAATGATTCTTGACACGAACCAGCCGCTCCTCCTGAACGAGGGACACGACCCGGTCCTCTACATAGACGCCCGCCGACGCGTTGTGGCCGTCGAAGATGCCCAGAAGAATCGGCTTGCGAGTACTCATCGTGGGGGGTCAAAATCGCCGGAAGTGGTTGTATTTGGCAGAATTACGACAATCTTTCAATAACGCGAGCGCCCCCAACGACGTCAAGAAATCTGCCCCCAGAGGGGGGCTCTACGCCCAGTGGCCGGCGCGAACCTCGTCGTACACCGCGTGGATACTCCTGGCGACGGCGCGATAGTCGAATTTCTCCACTGCGTAGCGTCTGATGTGACCTCGGTCGTAACTGCCGTAGTCATCGAGGGAGTCCGCCAAGGCTCGCTGCAGTCCCTGCACGTCCCGTGGTTCAACCAGCCTGCCCACCGACGGGTCCACCACCTCTTCGGGACCACCACAGCGCGTCGTCACCACCGGCAAGCCACACGCGAAGGCCTCGAGGAGCGACAGGGGCAGTCCCTCCGAGTGAGAAGGCAGCACGAAGATGTCCGCCGCACCCAGCAGAGCCGGCATCTGCTGCCAGGGCACCTCGTCGATGAAGCGCACATGGTCGCCTACACCAAGTTGGGAGGCCCGCTCCGGGAAGTCGTTCGACAAGTCCGTAGTACCGCCGCCCACAAGATCCAGGTGGACGTCGCGCCCTTCTGCCCGCAGACCCTTCAACGCCTGCAGCAGCTCATCGAGCCCCTTTGCCGGATCGTACCGGCCGCAGTAGATCAGACGCCATCCGCCCTCGCCCGGTGTCCGTGTTCCGGGCCGGAATAACTCGCAGTCGACGCCGTTCGGGATCTGCCTCAGGCGCTGATCGTCAACGCCGAGATCGCGCGCCCGGGCGGCTAGATCTCCGCTGACGGCGATCACGCCGTCGGCACCCGTCAGGGCATCTCGCACCATGGTGCGCCAGGTCGATCGATTGACGGCCAGATCCTTCAGATCGTGGCCGTGTACGGTTACCACCACGGGGCGCCCGACACGCCGACCGTACTCGATGCAGGCCAGGCCGTCAGGGTAGGCCACGTGGGCGTGGATGACGTCGGGCACGGTAGGTGCCGCCGACTCGAGAGCCCGCAGGTAGGAGGGCCACGCCCTGCCCAGCCACAGGCGCCGCGGAAAGGTCACGTACGCGGGCCGACGTACATCGATACCGTCCAGCGTCTCCTGCGTTGGCAGGCCCCGATAGCGGCTCCAGCGGCCGAACCCCGGCAAGGGAAACCAGGGCACGGGGGCTACGACTCGCGGCTGACAGAGCTCGGCGAGGAAGCGCGTCTGGTTGTGGACGAAGCTGCCCGACATCCCCGACAGGGCACTGGGGTAAAGGTGGGAAGCGACGAGGACGTCCATCTCAGGTGTTGGCGTCCGCCATCTCTCGCTCGCTCAGATGGATGACGGCGAAGATCATCCCCGTGAAAAACCAGAGGAAGTTGTTGCTGAAGTCGGCCGTCGCCGACAGGCTCACCTGGAAGGAGAGGAACATGCACAAGAGGGCGATGAGGACGGCGCGCAGATACGGGTCCGCCGCCTGCCCCACAGCTGCGATGCCGCGGCTGAACACGCGCCAGACGATCCAGGCCGACGCCGTGAAGCCCACCAGCCCGAGTTCGGCGAGCATGTTGGCAGCCAGCGTGTGCGACTCCTTCGTCGGCACCCAGGCGGGGAAGTCGACGGATTTATACGCATCGAACAGCAGCGGGAAGGCGCGCCAGCCGACCCCGAAGATCGGGTGGTCGAGCCACATCTCCAGCCCGGCGATGATGAAGTAGAGCCGCGCCGACCCTGACTCCCGGCCGACATCACCGAAGTCGATGAGGAGCGTGAAGATGGACAACAGGCGCTGGAAGATGTGATCGGCGAAGGGGACGAACTCTTTCACGGCCACGATGGCGGCAGACCCGCACAGACCGACCCACAGAAGATAGCGCAGTTTGCGCGCATAGATCAGTGCCGCCACGATGCCGACGGCGGCTGCGACCCAGTTGGAACGGCTGAAGGTCGTGACCAGACCCGCCCCGGCAGCCGCGAGCGACGCCAGCAGGAACACCGCCTTCCACTTTTGGAAGCGATGGTTGACGACCAGGGCGAAGAGGAAGACGACCCCACACATCAGGAAAGTGCCAAAGGTGTTCGGGTTGTGAAACGTGCCCGTGGCACGAGGCGCGTTGGCGCCGACGGCGATGACGAAGCTGGCAGGCAGGTAGAACTTCTCCGTCATGATCTGCGCCACGGCCAGGATGGCGCCACCGATCATCGACGCGCCGAAAGAGATGACGACGAGGTTAACCGCCTGGCGTGACTCGATCATGATCTGGGTGCCGTAGAGGAAGGCGATCAACGCCAGCGTGCGGAAGACGCCCACACTGCCATCCGCCAGTGCCGGCGTATACGTCAGCGAGAATGCCATCACTCCCCAGAGCACTGCCAGCGGCCCCCGCAGCTCGAACACGGGAAACGTGAAGCGCCTGCGCAGACAGGTATTGGTGAAGATGCCAATCGACATCAGCATCAACGACAGATGAAAACCGGTCACCGGAATGCCGATGCCGGTCTCCTTGATCAACTGGCCGGTGATGTCCATTGCCGTCGTGACGACGACGGCGGGAACGATAATCCAAGGCCAGATCAGCACACCCACCAGATAGATACCCCCCGCGATGCCCAGGGCGGCGACGGCGAACAGCTTCGACGGCAGGTAGAGCGCCGCCGCGGCGACGACGACCTGCAGAATTACAAACAGCGCGAACAAGCGCCGGTCGAGGGGCAGCGGCAGCTGGCGAGCGGCGGACATTGGGCTCGTCATTCTGACACTCGCAGGAACCGGCCCCAGGCCAGACCGGTGATGCGCTGGTAGGCGACGGTGACGATCGCCGCCCACAGGGAATAGGCGATCGATGTCGACAGCGCCGCACCGACGAGTCCGAACCGCGGGATCAGCACCAGGTTCAGGCCGACGTTGGTCGACAGCGCCGCGCCTGGAGCCCACATCGTCACCGGGGGATAGCCCCGGCCGGCCAGCTTGGTGTTGAGCACGGAGCCGAAGCCGGAAGCCACGAGCCCGGGTAGCATCCACAGAAGCGGCACGTGGGCGCCGGCGAAGGGGGTGCCGTACACCCCGCGGATCAGCGGGCTACCTACCAGAATCACGCCGAGGGCGGCCAGCAGGCTGAAGCCCAGCACCCCGCGGCTCACCGCCAGGCTCATCACGTGGTCGTCGTCGACACCCCGCAGCACCTTGGGGAGCAACACGGCGCCGGCGATGTTCGGTCCTCTCTGCATCATCTCGGCGATGACGACGGCGATAACGTAGACACCCAATACCTCCGTACCCAGGTAGTATTCGACAAGATAGATATCACTCCGGAACAACAGGAAAATCAGCGTCGCCGACAAGGCGCCGCGGCTGCCGACTGTGGCCGTCGCCTGCAGTAGCCAGCGGTCTGCAGGTCCGCGGGCGCGGCTCAACGCGGCTGCCAGCAGCGCCGCCAGACAGGCGCCGCACAACCACGCGGTGAGGACCCCCGTCACACCCGCCTGCAACAGGCCGAGGCCGATGACATTGAACCCCAGGTAGCTGGCGATGAACAGTAGCGGGATCACGGCGTACGCCGTCAGCCGGTCGCGGCCCTGCAGAATCCCGGCGAAGCCTTTCTGCGCGACTACGGCAGCGGCCATACCCGCCAGCAGCAGTGCCTGCACCGGTTTCAGAAGATCCGCGGCGACGGATGCCAGCGCCAATGCCGCGCCCAGGAACACCAGCAACATGGCGAGGCTGTAGATGACAGTGTTGCGCCACACCGACCCTGCCGGCCCCGATTCGCGACCGCTGTGAAAGCTGTTGCCCCTGGCCAGCCACTCTCCGAAAACGATGCCGGCCACGGTGACGCTCGTCACCGCAATGGCGAATTGTCCCAGACCCTCGGTGCCCAGGCTGCGGGCGATGTACGCCTGGTTGGCGAAGGCGAGGGCGAAGGTCAGAACGCCGGCGGCGGCGTTGACCGAGAAGCCGCGCAGGAAACTCAAGACGCCGTCACGGCGCTAGGATCACGGCGAGCACCTCGTCCCGCTGTTGCTCCATCTGCTGTCGGGACATCGCCTCGAGATTGAGCCGCAGAAGCGGCTCGGTGTTGGAGGCGCGCACGTTGAAATGCCAGTCGGAGAAACTCACCGAGATGCCGTCGATACGTTCGATCCGCCCGTCGCCATAGCGTGCAGCGATCGCCTCGATCTTGGCCTCCGGGTCCTCGACTCGGGAGTTGATTTCCCCCGACAGGAAGTAACGGGATTCCAGCGGCGACAACAGCTGTGACATCGTCTGGCCGCGCTCCGACATCATCTGCAACAGGATCAGGGATGGCACGATGCCGGAATCGGCACCGAAGAAGTCACGGAAGTAGTAGTGGCCGGACAGTTCGCCGGCGTAGACGCCGCCCTCGCGCAACAGTCGCGGCTTCAGGAAGGAATGGCCGACACGCTCCTGCAGCGCCGTGCCCCCCGCCGCTGCGACCAGATCGCGCACCGCCCACGAACAGCGCACATCGTGAATGATCGTGGCGCCGGGCTCACGCTCGATGAGGTACTGGGCCATCAACGCCGTCAGGAAGTCGCCGGGCACAAAATGGCCCCGGTCGTCGATGGCGAAGAAGCGGTCCCCGTCCCCGTCGAAGGCGAACCCCACATCGGCACCCTCGGAGACGACCCGCCCCTCGAGCTCGGCGCGGTTTTCCTCCTTCATCGGGTCGAGACCATGGTTGGGCAACGACCCGTCGGGATCGAGATACATGCCCACCAGATCGACGGGCAGCCGATCATAGACTCGTTTCAGGATGGGCCCCACCATACCGTTGCCGGTGTCGGCCACCACCTTGAGACGACGCAGGCGTTTGGCGTCGACCATGCCCAGGACCTTGTCGACGAACCCGTCACTGACATCACGGGACTCGATCAGGCCCTTGCCATGCGCCGGACGGAAGTCCTCCGTCTCGATCAGCCGACGCAGATCCTGGATGCCCTCATCACCCGACAGCAGGTACGGCATTTCGCGCACCATCTTGAAACCGCAGTATTGCGCCGGGTTGTGCGATGCCGTCACCATGACGCCTGGGCGGCCGAGGGTAGCGCAGGCATAGTAGTACTGATCCGTGCTGACCATGCCCAGGTCGAGGACGTTGGCCTGCTGTTGTCGCAGGCCCTCAATGAGAGCCGCACACACCGAGGGGCTCGACAGACGCATGTCTCTGCCCACCACGACCTGTTCCGGCTGCAGGAAACTGGCGAATGCCCGGCCCACGGCCCGGCCCGTTTGCTCGTCGAGCTGCTCCGGATAGACGCCGCGGATGTCGTAGGCTTTGAAAATCGACGGGTCTACATGCATGGTGTGTAAGCTTTCAAGGAAACGGCCCGGGGCCCGGCGTGTGGGCCGAGCTCCGGGCCGTCGGGAAGAGCGGTCCCTACTGGAAGGAGCGCAACGTCACGTCGATGGTGCACACACCGTCCTGCGGCTGGCTGTGCTGCACCAGGATTGGCGTCTGGTACGTGCCCGATACGATACGGCCGGGACCGGATTCGGCGCTGGACGATACGAGCAGACTCACCGAGCGCTTGAGACGCAGGATGCGGTAGGCCGGCGTCGACAGGACCGACATGAAGCGGTCGACGATGGAGCGACCGAAGGGCAGGTGCTCGAGAAACTCGTTGTAGAGGTGGATCAGGTCGTATGTCGCGTAGTCCCGTGTCTTGCCCGGAATGGTCTCGGGGTGGCGCGCCAGATTGCGACCGCGGCGCAACATGTAAGCCAGCGGGTCGCGCAGCGCGTCGGGTAGATCGTCGCGGATCAACAGCGTCTCGTACTCGTTCACCGTCAGCCCCGTGTCGCGCTCCTCGGGTGCAAGGCGCAACTCGATACGCCCCTTGTCGATGCCGAAGCGATCGAGCCAGCCTTCGAACCGCTCGAACAGGCCGTAGGACGGGTCCTTGAGATTGTGCGAGTCGATCGTGTGCGCGGACGAAACGGGCACGCGCAGACGCTCGCGGTGGACGATCTCTTCGGCCTGGTATCCCAGGACAGTTGTACGTCGATGTCGGCGGATATCCTTGAACACGCCGTCCAACTCGATGAAATATACCGGCTCATCGGGGTGGTTCCGGTAGGTGACGCAGTTTTTCAGCCCCGCACCCATGAAGGTCAGGTGTGAATCGGCGTTGACCGGCTCGACCTCCTTCTCCTCGTCGCTCAACTCGTCGCGCAGGTGCATCAGGTCGTGTCGATACCCGGCATTCTGCGGGAAGAGGTGCTGGAAGAACCGGAAGAAGGGATCGAGTTGCTTGCGGCTGTGCCCCAGCTTGGCGCACATGCCTTGTTCGAGATATCCTGCCGTAGTGTGGTGCGAGCAGTACAGGACTCGCCGGAAATCGGACAGCGCATCGCCTACCTCAGCGCGAATGCGCGGAGCCACGTCGATGATCTGGAACCGAGACGTTGGTACGATGTCGAGATTGACCTCGAGAGGCTCGGCCATATCGATGCGAGATGCCCTAAGCGAGTGCGGGGAGCGTGGAGAGAGGTTGCTGTGTGCGCAAAGCTGCGGAAAGTATGACCTTACCCCCTGCGGAAAGTATAACCTTGCCCCCTGAAGGTGCGCAAACAACACATGGATGTGAGGAAGGGGTGTCCCCCATGAAGCGCCTACTCATCATGCGCCACGCCAAGTCGGACTGGGCCGACAGGTCCTTGGAGGACTTCGACCGCCCACTGAACGCCCGCGGTCAGAGAGACGTCCCGATCCTGGCCCAGTTCCTCGCCGGCTCGGCGCCACCCAATCTTGTGGTGGCCTCCGCGGCCCGACGAGCCCAGGAAACGGCCACGGGGCTGCTGGAAACGCTGGATGACAAGCCCGAACTCATCCTCGACGGCAACCTCTATCTGTCGACTCCCAACACCCTCGCCACCGTACTGGGTGCCGGTGCCGGCGACGCTCAGACCGTCGTCGTTATCGCGCACAATCCGGGCGTGGAGGAGTGGGCCTCCCAACTTAGCGGCGCCACCATCCACATGCCTCCGGGGGCAATCGCCTGTCTCGACAGCGACGCCGAGACTTGGTCAGAGGCGGGGCACGCCCGCTCCTTGCTGCGCTGGCTGATCACGCCAAAACTGCTGAAGAAGGGGTTGGAGAAGCGCTGACGGGAAAGGACGCTCAGTGCGCCTTATCTCTTGAACTCCTCGATGATCCGACTCAGTGCCTCGTCGAGGTCGACCTTGGGATCGTACCCCACCAGGTCACGAATCTTCTGCAGATCGGGCGCCCGGTAGACGAGGTCCTCGTACAGCCCGTTGCGGTTTTGTGTCTGGCTGAAGGGAATAAACGCGATCTCCGAATTGGAGCCCGTCATCTCCTTGATCGTGTACGCCAGGTCCTTGATGCTGCTTTCGAAGTTCGAGCCGAGGTTGAACACCTCACCGAAAGCCTGGTCGCTGGTGGCCAGCGCTACCAAGCCGTCGACGGCGTCGTCGATATAGGTGAAGCAACGACGCTGCTCGCCATCGTCGTAAACCGTGATGGGGTCGCCGAGCATGGCCTGCTTGATGAATCGGGGTACGACCATGCCGTAGTGCCCCGTCTGCCGCGGGCCGATGACGTTGAAGGGGCGTACGATGACCGTTGGCAGCCGCTTCTCGCGCCAGTAGGCCAGCGCCAGCAACTCATCCACCGCCTTTGTCGTCGAATAACTCCAGCGCACGATCGTCGTTGGGCCAAGGATCCTGTCGCTGTCCTCCTTGAACGGCACATGCCCGTTCTTCTTGCCGTAGATCTCGGACGTCGATGCCAGCACAACGCGTTTCTTCTGTTCATTTGCCAACTCGAGAACGATCTCGGTGCCCCGGATATTCGTCGTCAGCGTCTGCAGCGGGTTCTCGAGGACATACTCCACGCCGACGGCGGCGGCCAGATGGTAGATCAGGTCACAATCCGAGACCAGCTCGCGCATGACCTCGACGCTGAGAATATCGTCCACACGGCAGGTACAGTTTGGATGTTCGGCGAGGTGCTGAATGTTTTCGATGGTACTCGTCGACAGATTGTCGATGATCGCCACCTCGTCACCAAGACTCAGGTGGCGCGTCGCCAGGTGGGAGCCGATGAACCCCGCTCCTCCAGTGATCAGAACCTTCATTCGCGTTCCAGCGTTCGAGACTCGTTGCTGGCCGGCGGGAGACCCGACCCGGCGCTTACCAGATAATCTCTGCTCAACTGTGTGATCTGCACGTCCTCCCAACCCGCGTCGGCCAGCAATTGTACGACTTGGGGGCGATCATAGAAAAACACGGGACACCCCCGCATCCGCAACCGCAACCAGCGTGTCGGTGTGCGCAGACGCCAGCGAATCGGGAAACTGAAGATACCACGTCCCTCC
>JAYZCA010000117.1:0-15317 GCA_036339235.1 Candidatus Latescibacterota bacterium
CTGGCGGATTCTGCCCTCCTCCATCACCACGACACGGTCGGCGAGGCTCATCGCTTCCTCTTGGTCGTGGGTGACGTAGATCGTCGTGATTCCGAGGTCGAGCTGCTGAGCCCGTATCATTTCCAGCATCTGCAGGCGGCGGTCACCGTCGAGGGTCCCAAGGGGTTCGTCCATCAGCCACAAGCGAGGTTGGCGAACCAGCGCTCTGGCCAGTGCCACCCGCTGCTGGTCACCACCGCTGAGTGTCGACGGGCGACGCCCTGTCAGCTCCTGCAGCCCGAGTCGCTCGACCATGTCGCACACTCGCCGGCGCACCTCCTCGGCGTCGCAGCCACTGCTCTGCAGCGGAAAAGCGACGTTGTCGAACACGCTCAGATGCGGATACAGGGCGTAGAACTGGAACACGAAGCCGATATCACGCGCCTGCGGCGGCCGTTGTGTGATGTCTCCCTCCGACATCCTGATCGTACCGGCCGTCGGCGTCTCGAGACCGGCAATCATCCGCAGTGTCGTCGTCTTGCCGCACCCGGACGGCCCCAGCAGAACCAGGAACTCGCCCTCGCCGCAGGCCAGGTCGATGCCGCGTACCGCCTCGGTGCCGTCGGGGAAGACCTTGCGCAGGCCGGACAGTTCGAGAAAGGCGCTCACACGACCTCCTTCCCGTCGACGAGATGGCTGGTGATGATGTGGGCGATGGTGAACAGGATGGTGACGAAAAATCCGTAACGAAAGCCCTCCGCCCACCAGGGCTGCAGCAGGAGGGCGACGCCCGCAGCCAGGCCGACGCGGGCGACGAGATCGACCCGAACGATCGCTCTCTCATCGTTCCCGACGATCGTTGTTTGATCGTCCGTCATTGTTTGATCGTCCCGAATGTTACGCCTCTCAGAAGGTGCTTCCTGGTCAATACAGTAAACACGACGATGGGCGTCACGAAGAGCAGAACGCCGGCACCCACTTGTGACCAGGGCATCCCCTGCACGTTGCCTTGCAGACCGGCGAAGTAGACGGGCACCGTGACGGCGTCGCGATTGTTGAGGGTCATGGCGAAACCGTACTCGTTCCACGCGGAGATCAGACAGAAGACGGCCGTTACCGCCATACCCGGAAGGGCCCGTGGCAGCACGACGCGGAGGAAGACCTGCCAGCGCGTGTAACCGTCGACGAGGGCCGCCTCCTCGAATGCGGCGGGGATGTCATCGATGAATCCCTTCATCAGCCACACCGCCAGCGACAGGTTGAAGGCGGTGTAGAGAATGACGAGTCCCAGATGTGTGTTCGGCAGCCCGAGGCTGCGGTACATCATCAGGATCGGGATCACCACGGCGAGGGGCGGCAGGAACCGCGTCGACAGGATGAAGAACAGCAGGTCACGCTCACCGAGAATTCGAAAGCGACTGAACCCGTAGGCGCACAGTGTTCCGAGAGACACTGCGGCAACGGTACTGAGCGAGCCGATGAGGAAGGTGTTGAGCAGGTAGTGGTAATACGGATGTGCCGCCCCCGCGTAGATCTCTCCAAGGGCACGGAAGCCCTCGAGAGTCGCTTCGAAGCGGACGCTGCCCGCCTCGATTCCGAGACCTTCGCCAACAGGGATGAACTTCGCCGTCGTGGCGATGCTGTCGACTCGTGATTTGATCGCCGTGATCGCCAGCCACAGCAGCGGCAGCGTCGACAGCATTCCATAAACAGCGAGAAGCATCCAGCGCAGGTTTTTCACGATGCCGTCCCCACACGTCGCTGCAAGTGGTTCAGATACCGCAGAAAAATGCTTGCCAGGGCGATGACGACGACGAGGACGACATAGGAATAGGCCGACGCCATGCCCACCTTGCCGTCGCGGAACATCACCTGGTAGAGCAGCGCGCTCAGCGTCTGCGTGGCGCCGTCATTGGGACCGGTGATGGCCATGACCAGGTCGAACTGCTTCAGCGCATCCGTGGAGCGCAGCAGAACGGCCAGGCCTACCAAAGGCGCCGACATGGGCAGGGTGATGCGGCGAAATACCCGCCAGCGACCAGCACGGTCGATGGCTGCCGCCTCGTATATGTAGGTGGGAATCGCGTTGAGGCTCGCCAGTGAGATGAGGAGCATGAAAGGCGTCCACATCCACACGTCGACGATGAGCAGGGACAACAGCTTCAGCCCGGGGTCCGTCGTCCATTGCGGCTGTCCGAATCCGAGGAATGCGAGCCCGTGGTTGAGCACACCGTAGCTACCGTCAAGGATCAGCTTCCAGTAGACACCCATCACCGCTGGCGGCATCATCATCGGCACCAGCAGCAACGTCAGGAGTACCGCCTTGCCGCGAAATCTTTCCTGCAGACACAGGGCCAGTCCATAGCCGAGTACGAGCTGCGCCGACACGGCGGCGACGACGAACAGCGCCGTCGTGCGCAGGGCCTCGGCGTAGCGCGGATCGATGAAGAGGAAGCTGTAGTTGAGGGTTCCCACGGACTGCACCGCACCGCTGCCGATGAGGTCGGCATTGGTGAAGCTCAACCAGAGGCTGTAGAACAGGGGGAATACGTTCACACACAGCAACAGCAGCAGGGCGGGCGCGACGAAACCGACCTTCAGCCAGTGATCGCCGAGCTCGGCTCCACCATCCCGCTCCCCCATCGGATAAACGCCCCCGGCTATCTGCCCAGACCTGCGCCACGCAGGATCATCTCGTGTTCCATGGCCAGTCGCTCCAACGCCGCCTGCGGAGTCTTCGAGCCATCGAGAGCCTCTCCGAGAACGCGCGCGTTGACAGCGAGCAGCTCATTGTAGACGGGCACGTTCCAGAAATCACGAAGATGATCGAGTGATTGCGCAAAGGTACCGTTGAACGGGTAGGCATCGCGGAAGGCGGCGGAGTCGAGCAACTCCTTGTTGGCCGTAAAGGCGCCGGGGTAGGTGATCCACTTCTGCTGTACCGACTTCTGCTGAAACCAGGCGATAAACCGCTTGGCCAACGCCTGCTGCAACGCCGGGATCTTCGTCGAGATACTCATACCCTGGCCGCCGAGCGAAATGGCGCGTGTGCCGTCGTGTCCGGGTACGACGAAGAAACCGACCTTGTCGCCCATAGCTTCGACGATCCCCGGGAAGAAAGGGAAGTAGTTCAGCGCCATCGCCGTAGAACCGTTGGTGAAGGCGTTGAGGACACCTCCATAGTCGGCATTCGTCCCCCCTGGGGCCGAAAACTTCAGCAGCTCGATCATGAACTGCAGTCCTTCTGCGGCAGCCGGCGTGTCCAGGTGTCCCTTCACGGCGAACGTCTCCGGGTCACCCCAGGCGCCGCCGAAGGCCCACAGGAAGGGCTGAAAGCCCATCGTGATCGAGTCGTACCCCCGCCCGGAGAGCAGAGCCGCGCCGTAGCGCTTGCCGTGTGGCCGATGGAAGAACTCAGCGATGTCCCGAAATTGCTTCCAGGTCTGCGGAGGCGTCAACTCCCGACCGTAATTGGCACGGAACGTCGTCTGCTCCTGCATGTCCTCGAACCAGTCTCTGCGGTAGGCGAAACCGAGCGCATCGGTCTCACACGGCGCCGCCCAGATCTTGCCGCTCCCCGTGGGGTACTCCATCAGGTAGCGCTTGGCCAGCGGGTGGATCCCGTCCAGATCGATGGCGCCACCGATCCAGTCGGTCAACTCCAGGTAGAGTCCCTTGGTGGCTCCGCGGCCGATCCACTGGCTGTCACCGACGACGATATCGAAAGCCGTGGACTCGTTGCCGTATTCGAGGAATACCTGATCCTGGTACGAGCCCCACGGGATCTGGTGCACGGTGACGGCCACCCCGGTCTCGGCGGTGAAATCCTGGCTCAGTTCCTGCAGCCCCGCTGCCGGGTCCCACTGGGCCCACCAGATGGTGAGGGATTTCTCGTCGGCGTCGGCGGCGGCCACCACCCACAGGCTGACGAGCAGGGCGACGGCGGCAGGGCCGATGGCGCGCTTCATGGTCTCGCTCCGGTGTTTTGTAGGTAAGAGGACATGTTCAACCAAGCGCCTCGACAGCAGCATCGCGCACGGCGCGCTCCATGGTGCGCACGAGTTGTGCCTTGGTATCAGGGTGAGTTCCTATCAGGACTGTGCGCCCGAGAATATCCAGCGAGGCGGAGCACATGTCGTGGGTGTACTTCACCCTGCACTTGCGGTTCGCGGGAATCTTGAAGGGATCAAGCGCCGGGTGGTGGGCGCCCTGCTCGCGCAGGATGGGTTCCCAGCGCGTGTAGACGTGACGTCCCGTATCCATCGGCAGGAAGTTGCTGACGGAGCGAGTCTTCAGTCCGTTGGAGAAGACCCGCGCTGAATCCTCGTCCGCGAACAGAAACCCTGCGTGGGTTCCGCATTCGTAATCGATGCTGTGATTCTTGATCGACGTCAGTCCTGCCTTTTCGCCCGCCGCCAGGAGCCGCTTCTTCTGTGTCCTCATCTTCTTCAGCATCGGCTCGAGGCGGGAGAGCTGCGCGTTGAGGATGGCGCCCTCGAACTCGGAGGCGCGGAAGTTGTTGCCGGCGAACTGAAGTTCCTCGTGAGCCTGACCCGGCCTTTCATCCCAATAGAACGAACAGCAGTCGACGGCGACCGAGCCACGGTCGTACACGGCCTTCGACCTCGTCACGAAGGCGCCCCCCTCGCCGCAGGTGATGTTCTTGAAAAAGTTGAAACTGAAAGCGCCGGCGTGCCCGATGGAACCCAGCATCTTCCCGCGGTAGCCACCGCCAACAGCCTGACAGGCATCCTCCAGGACCATCAGCTTGTACCGGCGTGCCACTTTCATGATGCCCTTCATGTCACACGGCAGGCCGACCATGTGCACTGGAATCACTGCCCGCGTGTGCTTCGTCAGGCGGCGCTCAAGGTCTGTCGCCGACAGCGTCAGTGATTCGTCGATGTCGGCGATGACGGGAATCGCGCCGGCAGCGAGTACCGCCAGGGCCGTCGCCATGTAGGTGTAGGCAGGGACCACGACCTGGTCGCCCGGGCCAATCCCGAGACCGACGAGAGCCGTGTACAAGGCGGCTGTGCCCGACCGTGCCATACGGGTATACTTCACGCCGACATGAGCGGACCAGTCCGCTTCGAATTTGTCGCACTCCCCGCCCAGACCATAGCGGAACATCTTCCCTGATTCGATCAGTCGCCGGATCCGCTCGATCTCAGCGTCCCCTATCCTGTACACGATATTCTCTCCTGTGTAGACTCGTTGACTCCATCTGCCGGCGGACGCACCTCGAGGCGTACCCAGCGGCGCACGGAATTGATCAGATAGACGGCGTCTGCATCGCACAGATCACCTGCCGTGAGCACGCCTTCCTCGATCCGTCCCGTGTCGAGAAGTTCCTGCCGAAACGTACCGGGCAGCAGACCGCACTCCAGCGGTGGCGTGATCAGGCGACGGTCGCGCTCGACGACGAGGTTGCCGACGGCGCACTCCGTCAGTTCGTCACGTCTGTTGCGCAGGATCACTTCGTCGGCGCCGGCATCTGTTGCCTGGGCAAGGGCATCGGTGTAGACGGCGCGTCGCGTGGTCTTGTGATACAGAAATACATCCTCCGGATCGACGCTGCCAGCGGACCGAACAGCCGTCAATGACGCAGGCCCGGGACGGACATCGACTGTCTCCGTCGCCACCGTGCCGTCCCGCGCCAGTGACAGGCGTACACGTTTCGTGACCTGAAGCCCCGCCGCCACCGACTCCAACCGTCTGCGTACATCCTGCTCGTCGAGACCAAAACCGAAGTAGCGGGCCGAACCGGTCAACCGCCGCAGATGCCGTTCGACAAGATAGTACCCGCTCCCTGACTCGAACAGCAGCGTCTCGAAGAGTTCGAAATCGTCCTGGGCGTCGCCTTCCGACCTGGGATTGCGCAGGAAGCTGATCTTGTCCCGACATTCGGCGTACTCCGCCGTCGCTTCGGAGTCCCAGGTGATGCCGCCGCCAACACCGACGGTGGCGCCGCCGGCCCGACGGTCGACGATCACCGTGCGGATGGCGACGTTGAACGCGGCCTCCAGCCCGGAGAGACGACGCTCATCCCGGGCTTCGCATGGCGAAACGAACCCGATGCTGCCGGTGTACACACCACGCGGCCCAGCTTCGAGCTCGCGAATGATCTGCGATGCGCGCACCTTCGGTGCGCCGGTGACGGAACCGCAGGGGAACAGGGCGGCGAACAGGTCGAAGAGCCCGACCTCCGGGCGCGACTGGCCATTGATGGTGGACGTCATCTGCCACACCGTGTCGTACGGCTCTACGTCCCACAGGGACGTGACCTCGATGGACCCGGCCACTGCCACCCGGCCCAGGTCACTGCGCAGCAGGTCGACGATCATCAGATTTTCAGCACGATCCTTCGCCGATTTGGCCAGCGCCTCGCGACGGGCCTCGTCCTGGGCCGACCAGCGACCGCGCTGCCGGGTCCCCTTCATCGGTCGAGTCCTGATCCGACCGACCGCATCCAGCGTGAAGAACAGTTCGGGAGAGGCTGACAGCACCGCCACTTCGCCGAAATCGGCGTAGGCGCAAAAGGCGGCGCCGCCCTGCGCCCTGCACATGGCTCGGTAGAGTGCGGCCGGATCCCCAGCGAAGGCTGCATCCACCGGAAATGTGAAATTCACCTGGTAGACATGGCCGGCACCGACATAGTCGCGGATGGTGCCGACGGGGCGGGCGTGGCCGGCCGCATCCAGTCGTGGTTGCCAGGCGGCTGTGGAAAAGGATCCGGCGGCGGGACCGGCCTCCCCGGGCATGATCTCATGCCGCTCTTCGTAGAGGCCGAACCAGGCCATCGGCAGCGATCCTGCCAGCCGATGGCAGTCGAGGGCGACGTCGAAAGCCGATGCTGCCTCGTAAGGGATGACGACGACGACATGGTCGCCGCCGTGTACGACGTCCTCAACCTGGTCAAAGGCGGCGGCCATATCTTCTGGCGCCTGGACGACAACTTCGCCGAACGGCTTGTCGAAGCGGTACGAGCGCCCGTCCGACCCGGGACGGTAGGACTCCAGCCAAACCTGATCCGGGACTTTCATCACCTTACCGATACGGGAAGAATCGTCGCCGGAGCGTCACAGTACGTCGGCCAACCGGCTTCACGCGTAGCGTCGCGGCAAGTCGACTTTGGAAGCCTGGTCGAGGGAAGCGAGATCTTCGGCGGGCAGCTCCCACCCCAGCGCGCCGAAGGTCTCGTCCACATGTTCTGGCAGATCCGGCCCGATCATCGGTGCCGTCACCTCCGGATGGGCCAGCAGCCACGCCACGGCGACCTGGGCCGGCGTCTTGCCGTGTCTCGCCCCCACGTCGATCAGTTCTTGCACGACACCATCCGCCTGTGGAGACATGGCCCGCTCGAAGTCCCAGTGCCCATTCCCCCACGGCGAGTCGGCGGGAGGTGTCTGGCCGCGGCGGAAACGCCCGGTGAGCAGACCGACAGCGAGCGGGCTGTAGGTCATCAGCCCGAGACTGTGACGCCGTACCAGCGGCAGCAACTCGGGTTCGACCTCCCAACGATTGAGAAGGTTGTACTGGTTCTGCAGACACGCCCATGGGGTCAACCCCAGGCGTTGTACCGTCCACATGGCCTCCACAACCTGAGTTGCGCTGAAGTTGCAGGCTCCGGTGTAGACGACCTTTCCCTGGCGTACGAGATCGTCCATGGCGCGCAGCGACTCATCCAGCGGGGTCTGCGGATCCCAGTTGTGCAGCAAATACAGATCGATGCGATCGGTTCCCAGCCGCTGCAGGCTGCGCTCCACTTCGCGCATGATGTGATATCGCGACAGACCGGCGTCGTTGGGCCCGGGGCCGATGCGGCTCCATACCTTGGTGGTGATGAACAGGTCGTCCCGCTTGCCACGCATGGCGCGACCGAGGACGTCCTCGGATCGCCCCTTGCCGTAGAAATTGGCGCAGTCGATGAAGTTGCATCCCAGATCGATGGCGCGTTCGATGACGCGCGCGGCGATGCCGTCGTCGGGCTGGCCGCGGAAGGCGACACCGAGGCAGATGCGACTGACCCGCACTCCGAGGCGTCCCAGCTGGACGTACTCCATGTCGACTCCCATCTATCCCGTCGCTCCCTTGACGCTCCACACGGAGCCGGTGGTGTAGGTGTTGCGCTCCGACAGCAGAAACTCGGCAACCTCGGCCACCTCCTCCGGATCGGAGTAGCGCCCCAGATTATTGCCTGGATTGGCGATGTGTTCCGCCGAAAAGCGCGGCACCACCATATCGGTGAGCGCCCGACCGGGCTCGACGCCGTTGACGAACACGCCCTCCTTCGAGTAGGCGTTTCCCAGAGAGTTGAGGAGGCTGCAGACGGCTCCCTTCGACACCGAATACGGAACCTGGTTCGGTGAGCCCTTACGCGCCCCCGAAGTGATGGTGATGCAGCGCCCCCAGCCGCCGGCTACCATGTGCGGGATCGCCGCCTGGTGGGCGTGGTAGACACCGTTGACGTTGATCGCCATCACCTTGTCGAACTGCTGGGAGGACTGGTCGAGGAAGGGGGCCTCCAGGCCCAGGACACCGGCGGCGCAGGCGAGGATGTCGAGGCGATGGAAGGCGGCTAAGGTCTTGTCGACGGCATCCCTCACGTCCGACTCCACGGTGACGTCGGTAAAGACGAACACGGCGCGCTGTCCGAGGGCGACGATGTCCTTCGCCGTCTGCCGCCCCTGATCTTCCAGGATATCGGCGATGACGACGTCGCGCCCCTCTTCGGCCAGACGTATGGCGATGGCGCGGCCCAGTCCTCGGGCGCCCCCGGTGACGAGGGCGGCGCGACGTTCCTTGGGCGCGGCAAAGCGCAAGTTGGGCAAGGTAGAGTTCTCTTCCGGCTAGGGGTTGCTGGCGCGGCGAACCAGGTGCGGAGTAATATAACCGCGCCCGAAGTACGCAGTCACGTATGCCACAGGATGAATCCGACACATGAAGATCGACCGCATCGAATCTTTCCTCATCGGCGGCGGCTATGTCGTGCGCCTGACCACGGACACGGGACTCACCGGTGTCGGCCAGACCGCCTGCTGGGGTTATCCGGAGGCGGTATCCAGCATCGTCACCGCCTTCGAACGTTACCTCATCGGCCAGGATCCTCTACGCATCGAGCACCACTGGCAGCACCTGTACCGCATGTCCCCCTTCCGTGGCACCGCACTGTCCGGCGCCGTGAGCGCCATCGACATCGCCTTGTGGGACATCAAAGGCAAACACTACCAGGCGCCGGTCTGGGACCTGCTCGGGGGGCGCTGCCGTGACAAGATCCGCTTGCACCTGCTCGGCGGCGCAGGCACTCCAGATGCCATGATCACGGCCGCTCGCGAGACGGTGGAGGAGGGCTTTACGGCGCTCAAGTTCGATCCCGTCCACCACATCGACACCGGCATCGACCGTATGGTGAAGACCGCCGTCGACCTGGTTGCGGCGGCGCGTGAAGGCGGCGGACCCGACCTCGACATCATCATCGAGGTCCACCGCAAGCTGACGCCGATGACGGCACTGACCCTGGCCGAAGCGCTGGCGCCCTTCAACCTCTACTTCTTCGAAGACCCTATCCAGATCGACAGCATCCAGACGCAGAGCGAGGTGGCGCGGCGCTCGAATGTACCGATGGGGAACGGCGAAAGGCTGACGACGATCTGGGAATTCCGCGAGCTGCTCGAAAGTGGCGGCCCGCAATACGTGCGGCCCGATGTCGGCCTGGCCGGGGGCCTCAGCCACTGCCGGAAAATCGCCGCCATCGCCGAGTCCTACCATTGCGCCGTGGTGACGCACAACTTCCTCGGCCCTCTGCTGACGGCGGCTTCGATCCATCTCGACGCGACGATCCCGAACTTCATCACCCAGGAGTACAGCAAGCGCGACGAAGACGAAGTCAACGCCGTCTACAGATGCGCGCATCGGCGCGAGGGCGGCTACATCCCGCTTCCCGAGGTCCCCGGCCTCGGTGTTGAGCTGGTGGACGACCTCATCCCGCAGCGCCCCTTCGAGCCCATGAACACCGGCTCGACACCGATGCGCGAGGACGGCTCCGTGGCCTACGCTGTCTGATGGAAGGGCAGGAAATCACTCAGACGCTGAATCTGCCGGTGCGGATGTGGAGAGTGTAGTCCACCGGCGACAACAGGCTGATCAGCAGACGGAAGGCATCGGGCGCGTCGGGGCTGTTGTGCATCTTCCACATGGTATGCGCGTAATGGCCGGGACCCACGGTGATCTCGTCGTCGCCCACCCGGTAGATGGCGTCGCCTCCTTTGAGAAACAGGGTCGTCCCGGCATGGGCCTCGAGGATGGCCCCCTCGACCTCGACGGTGCCGCCCGGCTCGAAGAGCAGTTCGAGCTGGAAGGGCACACCGTCAACGCCGCCCGAGGTGGTGGCCCTCATGTCGAAGGCCGTTTCGCCGTTGTCGACCGCGCACAGTTCGAGGTCGATGGCCATGGGCGGCAGCTCATAGGTGGCCCGCCGGCTGCGGACCTCCTGCCAGTTGGCGGCATCGACCCTGGTGCCGTCACCGATGGGCAGCCAGTAGACGGGCCGGTCATAGTCCTTTTCGGGATAGATCGGGTTGGCGCCGGCGTGATGGAGGCGAGCGCCACGGTCACCGTCGACGGGTGTCATATCTGTGCCGACGAACCTGCCGGTGGCGAAATAGGTCGATGAGATCCGTACCGCTGTCAGCTCCGCGTCTCCGTGACGCAGGCTGAAGGGTGTATCGAGACCTTCGGCCAGGGTGGCACTCGTACGGTCCCTTCGCAGCCTCCACAACCGGGCCGCCGGGAAATACTTCCGGTACGATGTCGGCAGGGGCTGGCGCGCAATGTCACCGTCGTCCCGCCACTTCGGGTGGGTCAAAAAGGGTTCGAGGTCCCAGGTACTCCCTCCACCCCCCTTCTCCAGCAGCCAGTCGGCGATGGCGGCGAAACGCCCGTTGCCGTCGCGGCGGGCCAGCGTGTAGTAGCTGTCCGCCAGTCCTGTGGGTACGGCATGGGCGCCCCGATCCTGGCGGATTGAGACACTGGTCACCACCGTGGCGTCCCCGTGCATCAGATGGTAGGACATCTCCAGGTTGGCCCGCACCGGGTCGAGCAGGTCCCAGCGTTCCAGGGACTCGGCTGCCAGGCGCAGGGAGCGGTCGACGACGGGATTGTAAACCGACGTGGAGCGCTCGATGAATTCGCCATCGGCGTTGACATCGATCGTTTCCGCGAGGTAGGCTTCGATGGTGGGTGCCACCTGGTCCGTCAGGTCGGGGAACAGCTCCATCGCCATGGACAATGCCGAGACGAGAACCCACCGATGATTTGGCGTGTGGAAGCCGCCGGCGACCATACCCGGCGCCGCCGTGTGAATCAGTTCACCCAGGGCCTCGGAAATCCTGGCGGCGCCCGCGTCCCCTGCGGCGGCGGCCTTGCGGGCGGCGCGCACCACGGGCGCCAGGGCCTGCACGGTAAACCCGGTATCCGGCGAGGAGTCGAAGTTTGTGACCAGCAGATCGAAGCGCCCCGCCGCGGTACGGCGGCGCCGGCCCCAGGCGGCAGCCCGCTCTACACGCTCCACCAGAGCCTCGACGCCATGATGGCGGGACTCGGGCAACAGGTAGACGTAACCAAATGTGGCGGCGGAGCTGACCTGGTTGGGACCGGCCAATCCATCCACGCCGACGAAGCCGCCCTCGTCGGGATGCTCCGCATCTTCGATCTGTCGTGCCATCAGGGCGGGAACCCGTTCGTCGACGACGGCCACCAGCCGCCGGTAATCATAGGACATCGTATCTCCATTCGAACTTGATCGTAGCAGAAAGCCAATGACCTCTCACGATACGGATAGCGCGCCAAGCGCGCACGGTTCTCTGCCCGGCGCCGGGAGCATCGCCTGGACACCTGGCACCGAACGGATGGCCGGATCCAACCTGCAAGCCTTCCTCGACCGCTGGCAGTTGACATGTTTCGACGACCTCATGGAACGCTCCACGGCCGATGTGGAATGGTTCACCGGCGCCGTACTCGAGTTTCTCGGCATCCGCTTTTCAGTGGCCCCGGAGCGTTCCGTCGACCTGACCCCGGGAATCCAGCAACCGGTTTGGTGTCCGGGCGGCCGCATGAACATCACCGCCAGTTGCCTTGATCGCTGGCTGGAATCCGCCGATTCTTCCGCCCGGCCCGCTCTCATCGCCGAACTCGAAGACGGGGCGACTCGTTCCCTGACCTATGCGCAGCTGGCGACTGAAGTAGGACGCTGTGCCAACGCCCTGCGGGATCTCGGGCTCTCCCCAGGGGATCGGGTCGGCCTCTACATGCCGATGACGGCGGAGATCGTCGTCGCCCTGCTGGCCTTGGCCCGCATCGGCGCCGTCGTCCTGCCCCTGTTCTCGGGATTCGGCGCTGGCGCCGTCGCCCAGCGACTGAACGATGCCGCTGCCAGGGGATTGATCACGGCGGACGGCTTCTTCAGAAAGGGCAGTCTCGTGCCGCTGAAACCGGTGGCTGACGAAGCGCTGAGGTCAGTGGATTCGCTCGAGACAGTTGTGGTGTTGCGCCACGCCGGCGTTACCGTCGACATGCTTGCCGGGCGAGATCACTGGTGGCACAACGTCGTCGCTCAGGCATCCCCCAACGCCCCACCGGCGGGCACCGCCGCCGAGGATCCGTTGATGATCATCTACACCTCCGGGACGACGGGCCGACCCAAAGGGGCGGTTCATACCCACTGTGGTTTTCCCGTGAAAGCCGCTCAGGATATGTGCTTCGGCACCGACGTACATGCCGGAGACCGCGTGTACTGGGTCACCGACATGGGTTGGATGATGGGGCCATGGCTCATTTTCGGGGCCACTCTTCTGGGGGCGACGGCCTTCATCTACGAGGGCGCCCCCGACTACCCTGGCCCGGGCCGCCTGTGGGCGATGGCCCAGCGCCACCGCCTGACCCAGGTCGGCCTCTCTCCGACTCTGGTGCGCACTCTCAAGTCATTCGGAGACAATCCATTTCGTGACAAGGACCTCTCCAGCCTGCGCTGTTTCGCCTCCACCGGCGAGCCCTGGAATCCCGAGCCCTGGCGCTGGCTTTTCGAACGGGTGGGTGGCGGAGTGGTTCCCATCGTCAACTACTCCGGGGGCACCGAGATCAGCGGTGGCATCCTCATGGACAACCCTCTGCGCCCTTCGAAGCCGGCAGCCTTTGCCGCGCCCTGCCCTGGCCTGGCCGTCGATGTCGTCGACAAGGACGGCCAGGCGGTGCGCAACGAGGTGGGCGAGCTCGTCATCCGCACGCCGTGGATCGGCATGACGAGGGGGTTCTGGAACGATGACGAGGGGGAACGATACCGGCAGGCCTACTGGTCGCGGTGGCCGGACACCTGGGTCCACGGGGACTGGGCGCTCGTCGACGATGACGGCCATTGGTGGATCCTGGGACGATCCGACGACACGATAAACGTCGCCGGCAAGCGGCTGGGGCCCGCGGAATTTGAGTCCGTCCTCGTCGGCCACCCCGCTGTCGTCGAGGCAGGCGCTGTCGGAGTGCCGCATCCCATCAAGGGGGCGGAGGTGGTCTGCTTCTGTATCCTCGAACCCGGCTGCGCTGCCGGTATCGATCTTGAGAGCACATTGAGCGACATCGTCGTGGCCGAACTCGGTCGCCCCATGCGACCGGCCCGCATCCTGTTCGTCGAGGACCTGCCGAGAACACGCAGTGCAAAGCTCATGCGCCGCATTCTGCGGGCAGCGTTCCTCGGTGAGGAGCTCGGGGATACTACGAGCCTGGTGAACCCGGAGGCCGTCGAGGCAGTCAGAAAGCTGACCGCCTGAAATGCATCAGCCTGAACTCTCAAGCGATCCTCGCGTAACCCGAACGATACGGGCTCCGACGGTGGGGAGCCGACTCAGAATGCGAAGCAACCAATCCGTCACAAAGGGCTGCAGCAGAGCCCGCTGCAGGCTGCGGCCAACAGCAAAGCGCAGGCTGAACTCTGTCTTCCAGGCCTCTCGGTAACGGCTGGTCAGCCGGCTGGTTGCCAGACGACACGACGCCTCGTCTCCTGCACCGGCCCCGAATGAGCGCAGATCCTCGTCTACCATCTCCCCCAACAGCTGGCCACCCCTGAGAGCCGCCGCCAGTCCCTGTCACAGCATCGCCACCGGGGAGCCGGCGGCGTCGCCTACAGTGAGGGCATTATCCGAATGCCGACGACGACCGAAATCGAGGCCAGCCGCTGTCGCCATCGAAAAAGAGTTGATGACAATGGATTTTAAACAATTCTGTAACAACGTGTTAGCATCTTTTTCTTCAAGTAGGATCTGCAGTGGATCGGACGATTTCTGTGACCGCCCGGGCGTCCTGAGCAGCCCGCACACGTTGAGCCGCCCACCTTCGATCGGGTTGAGCCCCGATATAGCCGCTGCGAGTGGCGTGCAGTTGTACTTGAAGCGGCACCTGACCGCTGCCGTGGACGGCGACCGCCATCCACTCTCGCCGACGATGTCGGCCGCTCTCCGGCCGCAGGCGGACCGCACCGGCATGCCCCTTCGCCTGTACGATCCGCTGCACCTCGATCGACAGAGGAACCCCGTCCCGAGAAGCCAGTATAGACTGATCCGGATGTACCGTCACTCGAACCCCGCCAAGCCTCTCAACGCCCAGGTCGGCGCAGGGTAGGCTCAGGCTCTCTGTGAACCGGGACCGGGAACAGCCTTTCCCCAGGCCTGGAACCGGTGTCTCCCAGCGGCGACCTCCTCGACTGCTCAGCAGGACGCTGTCGATGGCCGGACAATCTGAGTCCCCCCGGAGGACAGCCGAGTTCCTCAAGGACGCGACAGCCGTCACCAGACAGGAAGATCGGCGCCTGACGGAACACGGCGTGAGTTGAAAAAGTGCAACTGGATGTCAGGCACGTAAAAAGACAATCTGCGGGTAATGAGCGTTGCGGCGGCACCGTCTGCAAAGAGGTTGGAAACCACGAGATGTTCGCGGTCCGACCGCGAAGGATCAAAATGTAACGTGCCGAGCTCGACACAGACGAGCAGAACGACCGCTTCCGCGTCGCTTCGGTAGACGGCGTCGGCGAGCCGCAGACCCTGTGTCGCCGCCTAGCATCCCATGAAGCCGACCTGCAGTCTGTGTACCGTGTAGCTACCATGGTAGAACAGACCGCCGACACGCGCAGCGCGCCTTTAAGCAGGCCGGTGCCCCCAGTCGTCGTCACCGGCGAGTCAGCACAATCGATCAGTCGGCGTATTTCACCGAGCATCCATAGGGAGGTGCTGAGCTCTGGACCACGGCTTCTCCGGAGGACAGGGCCTTGAGGGCGGCGGCAACGTAGTTCGTCG
>JAYZCA010000118.1:0-4506 GCA_036339235.1 Candidatus Latescibacterota bacterium
ACTTCCGGCATGACGGCCAACTCCATCCCGTCTCCCGTCGTAGCCGACGGAGTCGCCTACTTCCTCAGCGGCTTCCGCGGCGCCAACCTGCTGGCCATCCGCCTCGCAGACGCCAAGGGTGAGTTGGCTGCCGACAGCAAGGCGATTCTGTGGACCCACGATCGCGACACACCCTACGTCCCGTCGCCCCTGGTCTACGGAGACGCTCTTTATTTCGTCAAGGGCAACAAGGGCATCCTCTCGTGCCTGAATGCGACGTCGGGGGACGCCAACTACGGCCCCATACGGCTGGAGGGGATAGAGGGGGTGTACGCGTCGCCCATCGGCGCCGCCGACCGGGTGTACATCGCCGGGCGCAACGGCGCCGTACAGGTGCTGCGACACGGCGCCAAATACGAACTGCTGGCCCTGAATCAGCTCGAGGACTCCTTCGATGCCTCACCGGTGGCTGTCGATGGGGAGCTGTTCCTGCGTGGTCAGCATCTGTACTGCCTCGCTCAGGACTAAACAACCTCCCAGGTAGAACAAAAAAAGCCCCCCGGATCTCAAGGATCCGGGGGGCTCTCTCTTTGCTACTGTCAGTCGGTCCGCTATATGCTGGCGCTCCGGCTCACGGGACAGGAGGAGGCAGCGGAGGTCTTGGCCGTACCCAGGGGGCAAGCATCCGACGACTCCAGGGGGCAGACCTGGGCCGAATCACAGGCCGCGGCCTCAGAGGCGGCGACGCTGGCATGCAACTGCGTGGCGCCGACACCGAAACCGACGGCCATGGAGAGGCCGAGGACGGCGCCGAAGATCGACTTACGAAGGTTCATCTGCATGGGTCTGTTCTCCTGTATTCGCGCATTTCTACTCCGAGTATGTCCAACCAGGTGACCCCAGTCAAGACCCAGCTGCGTGGGATCGGTTCCGCCGTCCCTCAGAGACCGAAGCGCCCTGCCAGCCCTGTGGTGATGTCTGCCGCCGAAAGGCTGCCGTCGACCTCGATCAGATGCAGGCCGAGGGCGGCGCAGCGTTCATGGTGATGATCGATCATGTCGCGGTAGTAGGCCCAACTGCGCTCGGCGGCTTCTGCGGTCTGCTCGGACTCAACCCAGCTGCGCTCGCGGAAGTGCCGTGGCTCCCAGAAGCCGTGCGCCGGCACGAGCCAGGCGGAGCGTTTGGGATCGGCGACAGCAGCGACGCAGTCCGGCAGCAGGTCGACCCCCTCGGCGACGACGGGACCTCCGGCAGCCAGCTCGGTGGCGATCATCGGAAAGCGCTCGGCGTAGAAGCCGCGCCAGAGCTGCGCCTTCTCGGCGGGTAGCTGGTCTCTCTGATCCATGACAGGGTTATCGTGCTGGTAGGCCTACATCTTGGGCTGTGTGTGCCGCCCGGCCTCCCGGGCGTGACGGTCGAAGTGGTCGTCGGTGGAGTAGACGGCAAGGCCACAGAGTTTGGCCAGCAGGCGGGCGACGGTGGTCTTGCCCGAACACGAGGTGCCACCGATCCAGACCACGTGAGATAGGTTCACGAACGATCTCTCAGTCGAAGAAGTCCTCATCGCCCTCGGGGAGGTACTTCTTCGCTGCGTCGACACGGAAGGTGACGCCGATGCCGGGACGATCCCAGACCTCGATGTGGCTGTCGACGACGATGGGATCCGGCAGGCCCTCGACGATGTCATACCACCACTCCGGGTTGCCCGTGGGGTACTCGAAGGCCACATAGTTGGAAGGCAGCGTGGCGCACACCTGCACCAGCGCCGCCAGGCCGAGGAGACCGTCGCCGGTGCCGTGGGGTGCCATCAGGATACCATGCAAATCGGCGTACTCGGCAACCCACTTGAGCTCGGCGATCCCGCCGATGTCGGCCGGATCGGGGCCGATGACGTCGACGGCGCGCTTCTCGATGAGGTCGGTGAAGTTCTGCCGCAGGTATATCTGCTCTCCCGTGTGGATCTTCGTTGTCGTACTCTGCGTCACCTCGCGGTAGAGGTCGGCCTGCACATAGGGCGTGTAGTCGCCGGTGATCATATCCTCCAGCCACATCACGTCGAGATCCTCGCAGGCTCTGGCCAGCTTGAGGGCATCTGGCACGACCATACCCGGGCCGCAGTCGAGGGCCAGGCCCACCTCATCACCGCAGACTTCCCGCATCGCCTCGATGCAGGCCATCAGATGGGAGAAACCCTTCGCCGTCATCAGGCCGCGGTGCGGATGGTGGCCGCCGGGCTGGGACTCCTGGAAGGAGAACCCATCGACGCTGCGGGGCATGTTGCTGTGGAAAGCGACGCCCTGTTTGACGAAGCAGAAATTCTCTGGTCGGTCGATCATCTTCTGCATGTTGTCGGCGTGAGCTTGCGGGTCGATGCGGCCGTCCATGGAGAAACGGATGCTGCCGTTGTAGACGCAGACACGATCGCGCACCTTGCCGCCCAGCAGGCGGTAGACGGGTACGCCGGCTGCCTGGCCTGCTATGTCCCACAGAGCCATTTCGATGGAGCTGACGGCGGCTCCCCAGGGCTTGAACGCACCGAGGCGGCGGATCCGTGTCATCACCCGCTCCACGTCACGTGGATCTTCGCCGAGGATCATGTCCTGGTAGAACATGACGTGGGGTTTCAGGTACGCGGTTTTCGATGTTTCGGCCTGTGCGTAGCCGCTGATACCCTCGTCGGTGGCGATGCGCAGCACGACGTTGTTGCCGAGGACGGTGCACTTCAGGGCCGTGATCTTCATGGAGCTACTCCCGTGAGAAGACGAGTCTGGGGCTGATGACGGGACAACCAACGTACGAAACCGAGTCAGCACACGGTCTCAACTCTCCACCTCCCCCTGCCACAGTCGTCGCATCTCCTCGCTGATCTCCAACAGATCCGTCAACGTGCCCGTGCCCTCGATCCGGCCATCCTTCAACAGGATGATCCGGTCTGCCCGCTGCAGGGCGGGGCGCCGGTGCGAGACGACGAGGCAGGTCTGCTGGCGGGTCGAGAACAGGCGCTCCCACAGGATCCGCTCCGTGTCGACGTCGAGGGCTGACGAGAGGTCGTCGAACACGTAGAGCTGGGCAGGGCGGACAAACATGCGCGCTGTCGCGGCGCGCTGGATCTGGCCGCCCGACAGCTTCACGCCGCGAGGGCCGACGACGGTGTCGAGGCCGTTCTCGAGGGTCGGGATGTCATACTCCATCACACCCAGGCGCAGGGCGTCGGCGACGGCCTCGTCATCCGATGGCAGACCCAGCAGGAGGTTGTCGCGCAGGGTTTCGGAGAACAGGCGCGGCACCTGCGGCGTGTAGGCTGAGCGCGGCGGTACGAGGAAGGTCTTCGGGTCATCGACGAGTTCGCCGTTCCACAGGATCCGGCCGCGGTCCAGTGGCAGCACGCCGAGCAGAGCGCGGATCAGCGTCGTCTTACCCGAGCCGATGCGCCCGGTGACGACGGTGAAGCTGCCGCTGTCGATGCGCAGGTCGATGTCGTGGATCCCTTTTGTCGAACCGGGGTAGGCGCAGGTGATGCCCTCCGCCTCGAGGCGCTGCAGTGGGTGGTCGGACGCGGTTGGTGGCGACGGGATCGCCGGTGGTGACTGGTGCAGGTAGACGGAAGTGGGCTCGACGAGGGGCGCCGGCGTGGGGGACTCGATGGTCTCCGACATGCGGTCCAGTGAGACCTCGGCGCGTCGGTGCTGGGCCATGACGCGGCCGATGAGGGAGCCGGAGCGGGCGACCTCAGGCACGTAGGTGGTGAACAGGACGAAGTCGCCTACAGTGAAGTCGCCGCGGTGCATGCGCTCGGCGACGAGAATGAGGATGGCACCCGTTGCCAGCTGACCGATGTTCACATTCACCGAGCCCAGCACCTGGTTGAACAGGTTGTCGACGATGGTCGACCTGCGGCGGTCCTCGTTCAGGCGACGATAGCGGTCGACGGCGTCGGCTTCCGCCGTGGCCACCTGCAGGGCGAGGACAGACTGGAACATCTCGTTGGCGAAGTTCGTCGACTGCTCGGTGGCCTCGCGCTGGGCTGTGCGGAAGCGGATGATGTGTTTGCGGGCGATGTCGACGATGGTGACGATGAGAATCGCCGGGGCCACCGTGACGGCGGTGATGGTGACGTCGATGCCGGCCATCCAGGTGATGGCCAGAACGGCGAAGATCAGATTGCCCCACAAATGGATGTACTGCTCCAGATAGCTGACCACACCCTCGACGTCGTCGCGGAAGCGGTTCGTCGTCTCCCCGGATGCGGAGGTGACGAGGCCCGGGTCACGCACGTCGAGGGTCGCCTTCAGCAGATTGGTGCGCAACAGAGACTCGACATGGAATCGCCAGCGGATGCCAATGATGGCGGCGAGGAACAGCACGCCGCGGTCGGAGACCTCGAGCACGACGAACAGAGCCACCAGGGTCCACGCCGTGAAACCGGCATCGGCGTCGCCGGTGAGCACGTCGAAGAAGGCCTTCATGATGAGGCCGATGGCGAAGGGCACGATGTCGTCGATGCCGCGGAACAGGATCGTGCCGAGG
>JAYZCA010000119.1:0-2906 GCA_036339235.1 Candidatus Latescibacterota bacterium
TCATTCGCCTGATCCCGGAGCGGGTCTTCAAGCGATTGAAGTTATAGAGAGAGTCGTTGCGCCAGGCTTGTGAAGCGGTTCGCCTGCTGGTCATTGCCGATGGCTCGCTGCAGCGCCCTCTTGCTGCCCACCAGCACGAACAGCTCGCGCGCCCGGGTCACGGCGGTGTAGAGCAGGTTGCGCTGCAGCATGGGGTAGTGCTGCGTCGTCAAGGGCATCACCACCGCGGGGAACTCCGATCCCTGGGACCGGTGGATGCTGATGGCATAGGCCAGGGTCAATTGCTCCAGCTCGGTGAATTCGTAGCGCTGCACGACACCGTCCTCAAAGACAACCTCAGCGAAGGCCTCGTCCTCCCCTTTTTGCAGACGGCCGATGCGCCCGAGGTCGCCGTTGAAGACCCCCTTGTCATAGTTGTTGCGCACCTGCATGACACGGTCGCCTTCGCGCAGCTCGCGATCGCCGATCACGTGCGCCCGCCCCCCGGCGTTCAGCCGCTGCTGGAGACGGCGGTTCAGACTCAGGGCACCTGTTTCCCCCTTGTACATCGGTGAGAGCACCTGGATCTGCCGCATGGGATCCAGGCCACGTCCTTGCGGCAGGCGCCGCGCCACCAGGTCCTCGATCTTCATCGCCACCCGCTCCGGGTCGTCCTCCTCGACGAAGAAGAAGTCAGAGGTCGCCCGATTGTCCATCTGCGGCCACTCCCCCTCGTTAATGCGGTGAGCGTTGGCGACGATGCGGCTGTCGCTGGCCTGCCGATAGATCTGCCGCAGCCGCGCCACGGCGACCACGCCAGAGGCGATGATATCGCCCATCACGTTCCCGGGACCGACGGAAGGCAACTGGTCGACGTCGCCTACCAGGATCAGACGCGCGCCGTCGGGTACGGCGCGCAACAGGGAGTTCATCAGCGAGATATCGATCATCGACCCTTCGTCGACGATGAGTGCGTCCACGTCCAGCGGCTGGTTCTCGTCACGCCGGAAGCCGCCGTCGCTGGGCGCAAATTCCAGCAAACGATGGATCGTGCGTGCCTCCCGACCCGTCGCTTCGGCAAGGCGTTTGGCGGCACGCCCGGTGGGCGAGCACAGCAACACCCGCAGCCCGCTGGCCTCCAGCAGAGCGACGACCTGCCGCGTCACCGTCGTCTTCCCCGTCCCGGGCCCACCGGTGACGACGACGACCTTGCTGGCCGCCACCGCTTCGAGTGCACGCAGCTGGTCCGAGCCCATCTCGAGAGTGCCCTCGGCCCCCTCATCCTCGACGGTTTCCAATGACGGGCCCTCGGATTCCAGTAGGCGCCGCAGAGCCGTGGCGACACCGGTCTCGGCACGGTGCAGCCGTCGCAGATAACAGCGTGTATCGCCTTCACCCTCTTCGACGACGATTTCGTCGTCGGCACTCAGGCGCTGGACGGCGGGGGGAACGAGGCCGTCGTCGACCTCGAGCAGCCCCTGCACGCGGCGCACGAGATCCTCCATGGGCACGAACACGTGACCGTCGTCGGACGCCTCGGCCAGCACGTAGCGGACGCCTGCGCGCACCCGTTCGGGCGCATCGCGGGCGACGCCGAGGTCCGCGGCGATGCGGTCTGCCGTCTGAAAGCCGATGCCGCGCACGTCCCGCTGCAGCCGGTACGGATCCTCACGCACCCGTTGGATAGCCTCGTCGCCGTATTCCTCATAGATACGCACGGCGTGCCCGGTGCCGACGCCGTGGGATTGCAGAAAGACCATGACGTCGCGGATTCGGCGCTGTTTCTTCCAAGCCTCGGAGATGGCCTGGACGCGCTTGCGGCCCAACCCGGTGACCTGCAACAGCCGTCGGGGCTGGTTGTCGATCACCTCCAGTGCGTCGATGCCGAAGCGTTCGACGATCCGTTCGGCCATGACCGGGCCGATGCCCTTGATCAGCCCCGATCCCAGGTATCGGCGGATCCCGTCGGCGGTGACCGGGTCGGCTGGCATACAGGTCGTCACCTGCAGTTGGCGGCCAAACTTGGCGTGTGTCACCCACTCGCCTTCAACAAGAACCGTCTCGCCGGTGGAAACCGTCATTGGCCCCACGAGAGTCACGTGCTCGGCGGCCTCTCCATCCGGCTGGAGACGGGCGATGGTGAAGCCGTTTTCCGGGTTCTGGAAGGTGATGTGGTCGATCTGGCCCCTGATTCGGACCGTTGACTCCGACTGGGATTCGGCCACGGGCGGAGGGTCGGGGCGGTTCACAGGAACCAGCCTTGCAACAACCACGCCAGTGACCCTCCCAGAGCAGCGCCGGCCGCAAGTTGGGCCAGGTCGTGGGCGCCCCGACGCCAGCGCGCCCACCCCACCACGACGGGGAGGGCGCCCCACAAAGGCCACAGCTCTGGTGACAACCCCGCCAGCAGCACCGCACCCCCTCCGGCTCCGGTGTTGTGGATGCTGATCTTCCAGATCCGGTCGATGCCCCACACGGCTGCCGCAGCAGCACAGAAGGTCGCCCCGGACCAGTGCAGGCCCGGGCTCTGGGAAAAAAACTCCGATACGACGTATCCTATTAAATAACAGACAGTTCCGGCCATTAACATGCGTCGTCTCACAGCCGGCGTCGGGGCGTAGACATCCCGGGTGTCGCTGCTGCGGGCCTGAACCAGCAGAACGAGGGCGGGGACCAATACGAAGGCGAAGACCCCGGCCAGTGCCGTCCCCAGGGCCACACCCCCCTCGCCCGCGCCTCTCAGGGCTAGGACAGCCATCACCAGGAAAGCAACCCCCGCGGGGCTCAGGACGTGTGACAGGCCGCTGGCGCACCGATCTTGCCATCCTTTTCCGCCTCCGAATGCCTGTCTCTCACTCATCATACACGATACATAACACGTGATGCTCCCTGGGAAAAACGGACACCCTCAAGCGGCGATTGTGAAT
>JAYZCA010000120.1:0-6082 GCA_036339235.1 Candidatus Latescibacterota bacterium
AGCGCGCCGATCTGTTGGCCGCCCTCAAAGGTCAGGTGCCGGTGATGGACGGCGATTTTGCCTCGTATTTCGCGCGGATGGCCTTCGTGCCCGCTCAGGCGGTGATGAATCACCCGGTGCCGGAGCAGACCGACGCCTACCAGGAGCGCAGCACGTTCGCCTGGATTCCCTATTCGGTCGTAGAGGAGCATCTCACCGAAGAGATCGATCGGGCTAAGAAATACATGCTCGATCCGGCCTTTCTACCGGCCGGCAGCGAGACGGGGTGGTTCTGGTCGATCTGGCTGGGCAACATGCGCAAGGCCGTCCTGGCCGGCGCGCTGCCGTGGGGGCGGACGGAGTAACACGCGTCGTTTTCGGCGGCGCAGATGGACATAGAGCGTTCGGATTCTCACAACGAACGCAGCCTCTGATCACAATTACCGGTCCGTCGGTGGAACGAGCCGCATCGCCGGTTGGCACCGAGGGCCGCTGCGGCTCTCGGCCCAGAAGTGTAGCAGCCGTCCTATGCCAGGATGCTGGAGTCGACCAACTCCGGAAACCTCACGTCCAGCCACTCCGAGAAGGCCATCGGTACGAGGTGAACGGTCGAGCGAGGAAGAGCCCTAGCGAGAGCGTCTTTGGAGGAAGACAGCGCCGAGCGGTCTGGGTTGACCAGGAACCACGTCGAGATCTCTATGGGCATCAGCGACCATCTCAAGGCCACAAGGAGGGAACTGTCTGTCTGGCACTCGAACGACAGGCCTACGCACACCACGACATGCGTGTCCGATGAGTGCGCGAAGGCCATGTCGGTGAGATGTCGAGGGACCCGCCTTCCCCTAGGGTCACTCTCGAGCATGAAGTCGCTAACATGATCGCTGGATTCAGGATCCGTCACCGGGAACGGCCTCAAGCATTGCTGCTTCGAGGAGCCTATCACAGTTCGTTGTCAGCAGGCGATGACGGACACCAGTTGTTGACCGTCGCGCGAGACTCCTCAGAAACCTGACGTATGGTCGCACAGAGACAGAGTCCGAACAGCATGCCTTGGACGGCCCATTCTTGGTGCGCTGAATCTGGTCATCTCGCTCCAACTCTGACCATGTGCTCGGGACAACTCAGTCGAGTCCACAATCCAATGAGGCGCCTCGACCGAAGATCCAACAGACTTCTCTCGCTGATGCCATGGCTCAGATGGTACGCTTGGACGAAGATGCTGCCCAAGAACTGCCGGATCGGGTGCATGCGGTTGTTCAGTCCGAACGCAGGCTCGGAACTCTGATGTCACCCCAGCCTCCTCATCGAGGTCTTGTTTCTTGAGCCCTGCCTCTATTCTGGTAGGTAACCGCAGTATGCCCCGCGGCCGCCCCCGTAGGGCATACTGCGGGGTCCCTCCAGCAGCGCCCTAGCGGTTGCGGGCATACGCGCTGCATCATCCTAGCGGTCATACGCGAGGAAGTGATGGGCGGGCTCGACCGAGAGGCGGGGACTCAGGTCCTCGCCTCTTCTGAGTTCTGAGTGCGGACCATCAATCCGTGTGCAAACGGCGCTCGTGTGGTTCACTCACCACCTCAACGCCAGCCACCAAGCCGCCACCAGGCTTAGCAGTGCCGCTACGGTCGGCATCTCCTGTCCCCGGAGGGCCAACCGCCAGCGGTAAACCAGACCGACGGCCGCCCATCCCATCGCCATCCCGGCCGCCACGCCGGTGAGATGCGCCATCACATCGGTGCGCTCACCCGAAGTGCCCAGCAGCCCCAGGAACACCGCCCCGATCACCGGTGGCACCCAGCGCCGCAGCCGGCTTCTGCGCACCGCAATCGCTCTCTTCGACTGGAGGCCCATAAGCATGCCGACGGCGCCGAAGACGCCGGTCGAGGCGCCGATCGTGGCATGCTCAGGCGGGTGGAACCAAGCGTTGAGACCATTCCCCACGGCGCCGCTCAGCACCAGCCCCAGCCACGCCCAGCCCACCCCCACCTCCTGCGCCAGCAGCACCCCGAAGAGTGAGCCGAAGATCAGGTTGTTCAGCAGATGTGAGCCGTCTGCGTGCAGCGTCAGCGCCGTCACTGTCCGCCACCACTCGCCCTCGACGATGAGCCGGGCGTGAGCCTTGCCGGCCTCCAACCAGTCGAATCCGAAGACCCGGTAACTGTCGAAGGCGTAGAAGGTCAGCAGCGCACACCAGTAACCCGGCAGGAACCCTGATCCGCCGACCGCCGGCACCTTCGGTTCTACTGGCGGCCACTCTTCGGCCTCAACCTCGTACTCTGCCAGCTCCCTGTGCGCGTGCTCTACCTCCCGCGCGGGCACCAGCAAACGGTAGCTCTCGTCCTTCACCAGCCAGTGGTCGATGTCTAACGCCGCCAGCACCAGGGCCAACTCCAGCCACCAGTCGTGCTCCCGGCCGCGGTAGACCTCCACCCAGCCGTCCTCTTCGCCGCTCCGACTCACTTCTTTAAGCACAGGCTTGCACGCGGCCGAGAGTGCTTCGGCCGTTGGAGCTGACGAGTACCCTCGTTGCGCTCGGTAGCGCGAATCAATGCGGATTCCTGCCTACGTCCCTGCGTTCGGACTCATGATCCGTGAGCAGTCGGGACAGTCGCTGGTTGTCTTAGTCCACCGCCGGAGGAGCTCTCGACTCTCCAGCATTTCGATGGGCAGGGCCCCCATTGTCGATGCATTGCCGTGCGCGAACTGATCCAGATCAGCCCCCCGCCTCGATGGTGGAGATGACGCCACGCATCCAGCCCAGAGCGTAGGCCATGCCGGCGTGCCAAGGAGCGTCGCATGCCATAGCCGGGCTGTGGTCGGGGATGAGGACGCCGTCGAAGCCGTGCTTGTAGTAAAGGCGTAGCGCGCGCGCCATATCGACGTCGCCATCGTCGATGAAAGTCTCATAGTAATCCGGCACTTTGCCGACCACGTTGCGCAGGTGCACGTAGGCAATCTTACCCTGGCTGGCGTAGGTCTCGATCGCCTCATACACGTCCATGTCGCCATCCATCTCGGCGATCGTGCCCTGGCAAAACTCAGCGGCGTTGCAGTGGCTGGGGACCAAGTCGAGCAGGCGCTGGTAGTGCTCCGGTTTTGTGATGAGCCGGAAGGTTCCGTTGATCGTCTCCAGGGGCGGATCGGCTGGGTGCATGGCCAGGCGCACGCCGGCTTCTTCTGCGACCGGTACGAGTTCGCGCAGGAAGCGCTCGAAGCGGTCCCAGATCATCGCCTCGGTCACGGTGCCGATCGAGCCCTCGGGGGCGTCCGAATCATAGATGGTATTCCACACCATGCCGTTAGGGATCTCGGCCTGGTCCGGCGCCAACGCGTGGCTATATCCGGGTGAGGTAGCCCCTCCCCGCGCCCGGGTGGTGGAAACCCGACCCCAGACGTTGGCGTAGCTGAAGTTGTAGCCCATCACGCCGATGCCCAGTGTGCCCATAGTGCACAGAAGCTCCTTGAGCCCTGACATCTGCTCATCGCGCTTCGGTCCGTCGAGGAGTACGTCGTACCAATGCTCGACCTCGAAGTTTTCAATGGCCGCGAACTCAAGCCCTTCGGCATTCATTGAGCTCTTCAGTTCGGCCAGTTCCTCGAGGGTCCACATCTGGTCCGAGGGCAGGTCGCGCCCCTCGCGTTGGGCGAATCCTGGCAAGTGAGCCACCACATGCGTAGCACCAGCCTGGCGCGCGAAGCGGTAGTTGTCCGCCGTCAGCAGGCTCGGATACATCCCCAGACCAAGTTTCATGTCAGGCTTATCTCCTGGCGACGGGCTTCTGCTCTTCTGGCAATGACAAGAACCGATAGGGTAGCGTGCTGCAGTAAACTGGGGCAAGGGATTCCTGGGCAAGCGGTTGCCCATGTTCACCCCGCAGACTACCGTGCGTTCGGACTACAAGTCCGTGAGCATCTCGGCTCAGCGATCGCCGAACCCGAGTTTCGTGTTCAGACGGATCATCTCCGTTCGAGCGGGCACATCTCAGTCCCGCATTGGAACCGCCACCTCTTGACACTGCTATATCCTCCGGCGACTGTGGTACTCTCAGACCGAGAGAATTTGCACCGGTCGCATTAGTTTTAGATCGTGGCCCCTGATCTCGTTCACTGAGGGCATGGGACATGAACCTGGCCATCATCAACGCGGGCGGACCGTCCGCTTCTGTCGAACTGACCCCATGCTGCATGATCTGACCATCACCTCACGCGGCACCGTCCTTGATGGACGGACCTTCGGCGATGTCGGCCCATACGAGCAGTGCTTCGGCAGCGCTCAGTTCCGCCTGGACCCGGCACACGCGGCCAATGCGGGCATCGTCGACTTGGCGCTGGCTCTGACGAACGCCGACGGGCACGTCGAATGCCGCGCCGACATCTGGCTGCTGATGCCCGCCGACGCGTCGCGCGGCAACGGTTCTCTGTTCTACCACGTCGTCAATCGCGGCCGCAACGGTATGCTGAGCACCTTTCAACGCGCCACCGGCAGCAACACGCCTTCGGAAGAAGCACACTTCGGCGACGGTCTGCTGATGGAACACGGCTTCATGCTCGCCGCCGTCGGCTGGCAGGCTGACGTACCACGCCACGCTGAAGCCGATGAGGAGCGAGACCTGCTGACCCTCGAAGCGCCCGTTGCCGAAGGGGTCACGGGGCTCGTGGGTTGCGAGATCGTCGTCGACGCGTCGACTGACCTGCATTCTCTGGGCAGCCGCTACCACCATCCGTACGAATGGTCAACCGATCATGTGGACGAGGCGGTGCTCACCGTGCGAGACGAACCGGAGGGCGCCGCCGAGACGCTGCCACGCGGCACCTGGACCTTCGATCGCCTCGCTGACGGCCAGCCCGCCATCCGTTACGCCGCCGGGTTCGTGCCGGGCCGCATCTACAACCTGGTCTACACCGGACGTGATCCGCTGGTCATGGGCGCCGGGATGGCCACGACACGCGACTTCGTGTCGTTCCTCAAATACGGGAGTCAGTCACAGGCCAATCCCCTGGCCAGACGCTGCAACCGGGCGCTGGCCTTCGGTTCTTCACAGAGCGGCCGCTTCCTGCGGCACATGATGGTTCAGGGCTTCAACGCAGACGAGGCGGGACGACAGGTCTTCGACGGCCTGTTCGTCAGTGTTGGCGGCGGCGGCCAGGGCTCCTTCAACCATCGCTTTGCGCAACCCTCGAGGCACTCCAGCGCGCACGTGGATGTCCGCTATCCTACAGAGCAGTTTCCCTTTGCCGATGTACCACTGCACGATCCGCTCAGCGGCGAGACAGCCGGGTTGCTGGACCGCTGCCAGGCGCAGGGCACGACACCGCGCATTTTCTACTGCAATACCTCCACCGAATACTGGAATCGGTCCGCGTCCCTGATCCACACCGACGTGACCGGGCAGCAGGACGTGCGACCCCATCCTGACGCCCGCATCTACCTGTTCTCCGGCACCCAGCACGGCCCGGGAGAGCTGCCGGCATCGGCGCAAACGACCCGCGGGGCGCCGCCACCGGCGAATCCCGTCGACTTCCACCTGGCGTACCGCGCGCTTGCCCTGGCCCTCGACGACTGGGTGCGCCAGGGAACCGAACCGCCGCCATCGGCGTATCCCACCATCGCCGATGCTACGCTGGTTCCGCTGGAGCGTATCGCCTGGCCCATGCCCAATGGCGTGCAGTTGCCGACGCACCCGCGGCGCGCCCGCCGCCTCGACTGGGGTGATCGCTGGGTCGACGGCATTATCGACCGTGAGCCACCTGCGCAGGGACAGCTCTTCACGGTCTTGTTTCCGCAGGTCGACGACGATGGCAATGAACGGGCGGGGATCCGCATGCCCGAGGTGACCGTGCCGTTGGGGACGTTCACCGGATGGCGCTACCGCACAGAAGAGATGGGAGCCACCTGGGCCCTGGCCGGGCTGGCGGGAATGTGGCTGCCCTTGAGAGGCACGCAACCGCCGGACACGCAGGATCCACGTCCTTGTGTGGCAGCCCGGTATGCGCACCGCGATGAATACCTGAAGCGATGTGGCGACGCGGCCCGGGATCTGGTGCATCGGCGCTTGCTGCTGACTCGCGACACTACCCTCGTCGAGCAACGGGCCGGCGCCATGTA
>JAYZCA010000121.1:0-4077 GCA_036339235.1 Candidatus Latescibacterota bacterium
GCCGGCTGCGGCGAGGAGGAAGCCCACGTCATCGCCGACCATCTCGTCGAGGCCAATCTCGCCGGGCACGACTCCCACGGCGTGATTCGAGTTCCCATCTACCTGCAGTGGATGCGGGAGTCGAAGCTGTTCGCCAACCGCCCCCTGAAGGTGCTCATCGACACCGAGTCTCTCACCGTAGCCGATGGACAACTCGGGTTCGGCCAGTGGACGGGGAAGCAGTCGGTGACGATCGGCATCGAGAAATGCCGGCGCCAGGGGCTCGCTCTTGTAGCGCTACGCAACTGCGCCCACCTCGGGCGCATCGGCACCTGGGCGGAAATGGCCGCGGCGGCGGGATTCGTCTCCCTGCACTTCGTCAATACATCGGGTCTGGGGATGTTCGTCGTCCCGTACGGCGGCCGAGACGCCAAGCTGTCGGTTAATCCCGTCTGCGTCGGAGTACCCATGGCCGACGGTCCGCCGGTCATCCTGGATATCGCCGCCGCCACCACCGCGGAGGGAAAGCTGAAGGTCGCCCGCAACAAGGGTGTTCCCGTCCCCGAAAACACCATCGTCGACTCGGAGGGAAACCCGACGACCGACGCCGACGACTTCTACGGGCATGAGGGCGGCTTTCCCGTGGGGGCGATCCTGCCCATGGGGGGCCATCGCGGCTACGGCCTATGCCTCGTCACGGAGCTGCTCGCTGGTGCGCTTACAGGAAGTGGCTGCAGTGTCCCGGGCAAAGACCTTCTCGAGCAAGGCATGTTGTCGATCTACATCGATCCCGCCCGGCTGGGGGAACCGAGCCTGATGATGTCGGAAGTGCGTCGCTTCGTCGACTTCGTGCACACTTCCCGTCCGGTGGATCCCGAGAGGCCGGTGCTGATCCCGGGAGAGCTCGAGGAGCAGACACGAGCCACGCGACGGCAAGGCCTGGAGCTCGACGAGACCACGTGGAATCAGATCGTTGAGGCGGCGCAATCGTATGATGTGCCTGACGATCTCATCGACGCGGCGGTGATCGCGTGAGCGCGGAAACAGAAGGTCTGCGCTACGAAGCGGTGCAGGGTTGGCCTCGGATTCCGGATGAGGTGGGCCTCGTCGAAGCCGTGGGCGTCGCCGTCAACTCGAAGGACGAAGTATTCGTCTTCGGCCGCGCAGCGATACCGGTCCTCGCTTTCGACAGGGAGGGTCATTACCTGCGAGGGTGGGGGGAGGGGATGTTCGTGCGACCTCACGGGATCTGGATCGGACCGCAGGACGACCTCTATCTCACCGATGACAAGGGGCACAGTGTGCGTCAGTTCTCTCCGGATGGTGAGCTGATACGCGTCATCGGCCCGGGCCCGGTGCCGTCGGAAAGTGGGATCGACGGAATGGATTACCGCACCATCCGCCCCGGTGCGGGTCCCTTCAACATGCCGACGAACCTGGTCAGGGGCCCGCAGGGCGATCTGTTCATCACCGATGGCTACGGGAACGCCCGGGTGCACCGGTTCACCCCGACGGGGGAGCTGGTGACGTCCTGGGGAGAGCCCGGCGACTCGCCGGGGCAGTTCAACGTACCCCACGGGATCGCCGCCGACGCCGACGGCCGACTGTACGTCTGCGATCGCGAAAACAGCCGCATTCAGCTGTTCTCACCCGCGGGAGAGCTGCTCGCCATCTGGAGCGACGTGGCACGTCCGTGTCAGGCCTTCGTCGTGGGAGATCTCGTCTTCGTCGCCGAGCTCGGCTTTCACGCCGGCGTTTTCCCCTGGAATGCCATGGACAGCAGTCGCACCGGTGGACGCGTCAGCGTTTTTGATCGCGACGGCAAGCTCCTTCACCGCTGGGGAGGTGGCGCGAATCCCGCAAGCCCCGGGGACTTCTACTCGCCCCATGATATCACGCAGGACTCCCAGGGCAGCGTGTACGTAGCTGAGGTGAAGGTGTCCGCTGCCGGGCCCTCGGGTACGGACTCGTCGGGTTTCCCGTCGTTGCGAAAGTTCGTGCGCCGAGGTCAGCCGATCTCGTAGGCGTCATCCCGGCTGTGGGACTGACGCCCCGTGCACAGCTTCTGCATCTCTGCCGGCATGCGCGCGAAGGTCTTCGGCCACACCGGCTGGTGTCCCCCCTCGACCCAGTTGTTGAACCACCTGGGATAGTAGGCCACGTTGAGACCCACGCGCACGGCGACACCCCGGTGAGCGCGGGCCATGTGGATGGTGCCGCCGTGCCACATCAGCAGGCTGCCCGCGGTGCCGGTCACCGGTCGCACCAGCGGTCCTTCGGGGTCGAAACCTGCAGGCGGATGCTGCAGGCGGGATCTATGGCTCATGGGCACGACGCCGGTGGCGCCGTTGTCAGCGGTGAAATCGGTGAGCATCCACATGGAGTTGATCATCCACGGCACATCAGGCACACGGCGGAAATCTCCCGCTGAGTCGATGTGCGCCACTTGCGCCGGCGCCCCCGGCCACGTCGGCTTGGAACAGGCCTCTACGACACGGCAGGCGTCGCCGAGGAAATGCCGCGCCACGGCCACCGCCGACGGTTGGCTGGCGCAGCGCCAGGTGCGCTCGTCACGATTCAGCATGCCGAACAGCGTCTGGTACTTCCCGTCGCCTTCGATGTCGGGCCGGCACATCTCGTCGGCGTGCAGGCGCAGACAGCCTGCGGCGAAATCGGCACACCAGTCCGTCGGCAGCAGGCCCGGCAACACGCAATAGCCGTAGACGTCGAGGTGTTCGATCGCCTGTTGTATGTGAGGTGGCTGATCCATGGTTGGCGGCGCACGGTACGGAATGAAGGGACCCAAGGCAAGATGGCGCCCGCCGGGTTATATTCCCGCCTATGCGCCTAACCGCCGAACAGCGTGCCCACTACGAGTGTCACGGCTACGTCCTCATCGAGGGTGGCCTGCACGCTGGTGACCTGGCGCCCGTCATCGCTGCCTACGAAACCTTCATCGATGCACAGGCCCGGCGCCTCCACGACGCGGGAACCGTGTCGCAGCTCTTCGAAGAAGAACCCTTCGATCGGCGTCTGGTATGTCTCTGCGAAGAGGACGCCTCGATCTACGACCACATCGATCTGATGTACTGCCGCCTTCGGGGTGTCTTCGAGTTCCTGCGCAACCCGCGGCTCCTCGACCTCGTGGAAGGTGTCGTCGGTCCCGAGATCATCTGCAGCCCCATCCAGCACGCCCGCGCCAAGCTGCCGGAGTCCCTGCTCGACCCATCCCGGGCCGTCGACGACGAAGCGGCCGATCGCTTACGCGCCATGATCGGTGAGAATGTCGCCCCCTGGCACCAGGACGCCCAGGTGCACCTCGAGGTCGCCGACCCGCACCCCATCGTCACCGTGTGGATCCCCCTCGTCGATGCGACACCGGACAACGGCTGTCTGCAGTTGATCCCGGACGTGCACCGTCAGCGCACCGTCTACTGGAGCGACGGCTTCGGTGTCAGCGACAGGCAACTCCCCACAGGCGACATCGTCACGCTGCCGATGCGCGCCGGTGATGTACTGCTCATGAACAAGCTGATTCCGCATCGGTCGACCCCCAATCGCACCGACGGCATCCGCTGGAGCCTCGACTTGCGCTACCAGCGCACCGGCACACCGACGGGACGCGATTTCTACCCCGTATTCGTCGCCCGCAGCCACGCCGACCCCGAGAGCGAACTCACCGATTACGACGGATGGCGCAGCCGGTGGGAACAGGCTGTGGCCGACATACCGCCCCCCGAGCGACCCGGGCGCCAGGACCGTCCCACCGAACCCCGCCCCCTGGAGATTCAGCCCTGAGCGAACTCCGCGTTGTTCTGCTGTCCGGGTCCTTCGAGTACGACTCGGAGGAGTCTCTCGTCATCCTCCGTGACTACCTCCACGCCAACGCCCCTGTCGAGTGCGAACTCGTCGTCTTTGAGTCCGAAGAGGACGAACAATCTCTTGCGACGATCGACAACGCCGACGTGGTCGTCGTCTTCACGCGACGGCTGCTGACTGCGGGGGCAGCACTCGAGCGCTTTCAGCGCTATTGCCACGATGGCCGTCCCGTCGTCGGCGTACGCACGGCGAGCCACGGCTTCCAGAACTGGCTCGACT